>JAGDMS010000315.1 GCA_017860575.1 Deltaproteobacteria bacterium
CTAAGATGGCTGGTCAGGCACCGCGGAGAACCTATGATGCGATTGAAAGATTTGTTTCCGCAGTTGCCTTCGAAAGGAAGTAGGCACATGAGTAATACTCCTCGCAAGCTGCCGGATGCGGCGATTCGACTGGGAGTGGTCGTCATCGTCATTGTGACGGCGGTCGTGGTTGTCGTCTCGCTCCTTCCCGCCTCAATCAAGGACCGTAAGCTCCAGCGCGCCGCTGCGATTGAGCGGGAACAAGCGCATGAATTGCAGTACGCCGGCGCCGTTGTCTGCGCGGACTGCCACGAGGCCGAGGTGAATTTGAAGAAGGACGGCTATCACCGCAACGTTTCCTGCGAAACCTGCCACGGCGCCGCAAAGGGTCACACCGAGAACCCCGTCGACATCAAGCCGCCCGCCCCACGCGATCGGCAATTCTGCCCGACGTGCCATGCCTACAACCAGTCGCGTCCCAAAGGATTCCCGCAAATCAACCCGGTGACCCACAACCCGGTGAAACCTTGTATCACCTGCCACCGGCCGCATGATCCCAAACCGCCGACAGTGCCTGGTGAATGCACGGCCTGTCACGCCGGAATTGAACGAACAAAATCTGTCTCACCCCATGCGCTGTTGGAGTGCACGACGTGTCACGTGACACCGGAGCAGCATAAGGTCACGCCACGCACGGTCAAACCGACCAAACCCAGCGCTCGAGAGTTCTGCGCGCAATGCCACGGGAAGGACTCCAAAGTCGACGGCCCTCCGAAGATCGATGTCGCGACGCATGGCGAAAAGTATCTCTGTTGGCAATGCCACTATCCACACATGCCGGAGGTGTCCCGTGAATAGACGCTCATTCCTGCAGAAGATTAGTTCGTTTCTGCTGGCGCTCGGTTTGCCGGTTGGCTTCCTCGGTACGAAACGGGCTGCGGCTTCAACCACGGGCGAGAAAGCGGGCAGCAAGCCGTGGTACGGGATGGCGGTCGACGTCGACAAGTGCATCGGCTGCGGCCGCTGCATGGATGCCTGCAAGACCGAGAACAACGTACCGCGAGAGCCCTTTTATTTCCGCACCTGGGTTGAGCGCTACATCATTCAGCGCGATGGCGAGGTCAATATCCAGAGCATCGGTACGCTGACGAACCCGGCGAGCGAAGCGGTAGCCGAGAAAGACATCCTGCGGAGCTTTTTCGTCCCGAAGTTGTGTAACCAGTGCGCCCACCCACCCTGCGTTCAGGTCTGTCCCGTCGTTGCCACCTTCCAGACCGATGACGGTGTGGTGCTGGTCGATGAGGACCGCTGTATCGGCTGCCGGTATTGCATCCAAGCCTGCCCCTATGGCGCGCGCTACCTGCACCCCGAGAAGAACACTGCCGACAAGTGTACATTCTGTTACCACCGCATTTCGCAGGGATTGCTGCCGGCATGCGTCGAGGTGTGTCCGACACAGGCCCGAGTGTTTGGCGACACCAGGAGCCCTGCGAGTCCTCTGACGAGGGTGCGGCGCATGAACAAGATCCATGTGCTCAAGCCGCACCTCAACACCGAGCCGAAGGTCTATTACGCCAACCTAGACGGAGAAGTGAAATGACGCCTGCGATGACGGAGCGGCTGGCGGAATTAGCAAAACAAGTCCAGGGGTATATCTACCCGAATGACATCGATGTCCACTGGTCCATTCTCATCGTGGTATACCCGTACCTGACGGGGCTGGTTGCAGGGGCCTTCATTCTCGCGTCGCTGGTGAAGGTGTTCAACGTCAAGGAGGTGCAGCCGACGTATAAATTGGCCCTCCTCACCGCGCTGGCGTTTCTGCTGATTGCCCCAATGCCCTTGCTTCTGCACCTCGGCCATCCGGAGCGTGGGTATGAGGTATTGATTACGCCGAATCCCACGTCGGCCATGGCGATGTTTGGTTTCGTGTACGCCTGGTATCTGATGGCCGTGCTGTTGTTGGAGGTATGGTTCGCCTATCGGAAGGATCTGATCCTGTGGGCCCGGCAAGAGCACGGGCCGATGAAATGGATCCACCGGGCGCTGGCGCTGTTCTCCAATGATGTTAGCCCCGAGGCGATCGAGTTCGATCGTAAGGCGATGAAAGTCATCACCATCGTTGGCATTCCATCGGCATTCTTGCTGCATGGGTACGTGGGCTTCATTTTCGGTTCGATCAAAGCAAATCCCTGGTGGAGCTCCGTGTTGATGCCGATTGTGTTCCTCTTTTCCGCGATCGTCTCGGGAATCGCACTGGTTATCCTCCTCTATATGGTGGTCGTACCGCTCCGGGGCGGGATCATCGACATGGAATGTCTCGAAAAGATGGCCTCGTTCTTGTTCTATGCGGTCATCGTCGACTTCTCGCTTGAATGCCTCGATTTCATCCACCGCCTCTATGAAAGCGAGGAATCGATCAAGATTCTGTCGGAACTCGTGCTCAATAAGCTGATCATCAGCCTTCTCGTCATGCAGGTGTTGCTTGGAATGCTTGCCCCGCTGGCCATCATGGTATCCATCAAATTGCTGCACCTGAACGACGAACTGAAAAAACTCCTGTACTTTCTTTCCGTGTTGCTGATTCAGTTGGGAATCTTCAGCACCCGGTGGAACGTCGTGATCGGTGGGCAGATGTTCTCGAAGAGCCTGTCGGGGCTGACGACGTACAAGATGGAGCTGGTGGGAATCGAAGGGCTACTGACCTCGATCGCCCTGCTCATTCTGCCGTTTGTGGTGCTGGGCGTGCTGATGAAGATCCTCCCGCCATGGGACACGCCGCCGGTTGCGGCCGTGGAGCCGAGAGTGGCGAGCTAACCGGGGATCGTCGGTGTCGCCGCTGATGCCGACAATCTCCGCTGACGCCTCGCTGGAATGCGATGATACCGAAGAACTTCGCCTTATTCGCAGTTGCTGTTGTTGGTCTGGTTTTGCTCAGCGCCGCCGTCGAGGCCGAGGACGTTGAGAACGACGCCTGCCTCGCCTGTCACGGGGCGGAGGATCTCGTTGGGCCGGAGGGGCAATCCCTTTTTGTAGGTGCGGATGCCTTCGCCGCTTCGGTGCACGCGCCGCTGCCGTGCGTCACCTGCCACGTCGATGCCGCAACCCTACCACACGAGGAGAAGCCGGCGGCCGTGCCGCTGAGCACCTGCGCCACGTGCCACGAGGACCCCGTGGGGGAGTACGAGCAGAGCGTGCACGGGACGTCCAGATCCAGCGGCCATGGGGAGGCGGCAACGTGTGCGGATTGTCACGGTAACCTCCACAACGTGACAGCGCACAGTGAGCCGACCTCGACGACGCACTGGTCCAAGATGGCGGCAACGTGCGCGCGCTGCCATGCCAGCGTCGAGATGGCAAAGAAGTTCAAGATCCCCGTTGTGCAGCCGGCCGAGGCCTACCTGCAGAGCGCCCATGCTCGTGCCGTCGCGCAGGGCCGGCATGCGGCGACGTGCTCGGATTGCCACGGCGCGCATGACATCCTGAGCAACACCGATCCGAGTTCCAAGATCCTACACGCCAATGTGCCCGTAACCTGCGGCAAGTGCCACGCCGATATCCTGGCAACCTACCGGGAGAGCGTACATGGCGAAGCACTGGCGCGCGGGGCCCGTGACGCGCCGGTGTGCACCGATTGCCACGGTGAGCACCGCATTCTGGGCCCGGGAGATATCGCATCGCCGGTTTCGGCGACGAAGGTCTCCTCGGAAACGTGCGGCCGCTGTCATTCGAGCTGGCGATTGAGTGAAAAGTACGGTTTCGACGCGCAGAAAGTGTCGGCATTTCGAGACAGCTACCACGGTTTGGCGGGGCGTGGGGGTAAGGCCACGGTTGCCAACTGCTCGAGCTGCCACGGCGTCCACGATATTCGACCTTCCTCTGATCCGCGGTCGTCAATCAATGCGGCGAATCTGTCGGCGACCTGCGGTAAGTGTCACCCGGGTGCGGGCGCAAATTTCACGATCGGTTCTGTGCACGGCGCGGGCAATGCCCCCGGCACGTGGGCGGCCGCCTGGGTGCGGTGGATCTACCTCTGGTTGATCGCTGGAACCATCAGTTTCATGTTCGTGCACAACGCACTGGACTTCTCGCGCAAGGTGCGGCGGCAGCGGATGGGGCCCCCACCAATGCCGCTCGGGCAGCCGGAACGCATGACCCGGCCGTTGCGTTGGCAGCATGGATTGACGTTGGTGAGTTTCACGTTGCTGGTCATCACCGGCTTCGCGCTGAAGTACCCGGAAAGTTCGTGGGCCGCAGCCTTTGTCTATTACGAGGGTTCGCTGGGCCTGCGGGGCCTGATTCACCGCATCGCCGCGGTGGTCATGATCGTCGCGCTGGTGTGGCATGTCGGTCTGCTGTGCGTGAACCGACGCCTGCGCAATTGCATTGTCTATGGGATGCTGCCGTCGCGGCACGATGCCAAGGTGCTGTCCGGCATGCTGGCGTACTACTTCCGCATGCGGCGTACCCCACCGCACAGCGGTACCACCTTCAACTATGCGGAGAAGGCGGAGTACCTGGCGTTCATGTGGGGCTCGGTCGTGATGGTCGTAACCGGGTTTGCGCTGTGGTTTTCGAACCGGACGCTCGAGTATCTCCCCGGGTGGGTTCCGAACGTCGCCACGGCCATCCATTTCTACGAAGCGATCCTGGCTACGCTAGCCATAGTCGTCTGGCACTTCTACTGGGTGATCTTCGACCCCGACGTCTATCCGTTGGATCCGACGTTGTGGGACGGACACCCGCCAGCGAGTCGGGTGGTGGAGCGCCTTCCCCACGAGGATGCGGCGGGCGCCGCTGGGGAATCGGAGGGTACACACGCATCTTGACGCGGAGCGAACGTCAGCGAGGTGTGACAACGCACTACGCATTCGGGCGCCGCTTCCGGGGGCGGGCGGCGCGGGTGAATGCCGGCATGGTCGTCAGTCCGGCCGGCTGAGATTGAGCCCTCGCGAGGGAGGTTGAGCGTGTCTTCTCGAGCCCGTGGATTTGGCCGCAGTGCTGGCGTCGCAGTGCATCGCCTGGTTGGGGCAGCGTTGCGGTTGGGCGCGGTCGCGGCGATGTTGGTTGCGCTTGTTTGTGGGACGTCGTGGGCGGAGACCGAGGCCTGCCTCGGCTGTCATGGGCAGGAGGGCTTCACCGCCGAGGACGGCCGCGTCATTTTCGTGGACGCCGACAAGTTCGCCGCGAGCATGCACGCGAAGGGCGAATGTACGGGATGTCACGCCGATCTCGTGAAGTCCGACTTCCCCCACAAGGAGAAGTTGGCTTCCGTCAATTGTGGCGGTTGCCACAAGGACGTTGCCAAAGTGTATGCCGGCAGCTTGCATGGTCGCGAGGTGAGCGCGGGGGCGCCGCTCGCGCCGCGATGCTGGAACTGTCACGGGGCGCACGACATCGTTAGCGTCAAATCGCCGCAGTCGCGCGTCGCCCGCTTCCGCATCCCGTTCGTGTGCGGTTCGTGCCACAAGGAAGGCACCCCCGTCACCCAGACCTACGACATCCCGCAAGACAAAATCCTCGAACACTACTCGGAGAGCATGCACGGCGAGGGCCTGTTCAAGCGCGGGCTCACGGTGGCAGCGGTGTGCATCGACTGCCATACGTCGCACAACGTTTTACCCCATACCGATCCGCGCTCGAGCATCTTCCGCGATAACATCCCGGAGCTGTGCAAGAAGTGCCACGGGCAGATCGAAGCCGTGCACCGGCAGGTCATCCGCGGCGAACTGTGGGAGAAGGAGCCAAACAAGGTCCCGATCTGCGTCGATTGCCACGCCCCGCACAAGGTTCGCAGGATCCTCTACGAGGAGGGCATTGCCACCGAGCAGTGCATGAAGTGCCACGGGAATCC
>JAGDMS010000120.1 GCA_017860575.1 Deltaproteobacteria bacterium
GGCTTCGACGTCGCCAACTCCACCATGGTCATTGGTGAGGATGGGATCATCATCATCGACACGCTGCAGACCGTCGAAAGCGCGAAGACGGCACTTGCCGAGTTCCGCAAGATCACGGACAAGCCGATCAAGGCGATCATCTACACGCACCATCACAGCGACCATATCGGTGGCGCCAAAGGCTTCACCACAGACGAGGACGTCAAGGCGGGCAAGGTTGCAATTTATGCGCACAAGGACCTGCTCAGCCAAATCATCAGCCGAGCACCGAACGGCATGATGACCGACATCGTCATGCCGCGGTCGCACTACGCCCTCGGTGCGTATCTGCCTACCGGTCCGGAGGGCGTGGTGAACAACGGTGTGGGACCGGTCCTCGTGGCGGGCGTCACCGCCTTCATCCCGCCCACACAGACCTTCACGGACACCCTGGAGCTCACCGTCGCGGGCATTCGCCTGCAACTGTTGCACTCGCCCAGTGAAACGAACGAGATGACCACCGTCTGGATGCCCGACCTCAAAGTGTTGCACTCCGGCGAGGTGCTCCAGGGCGAGAGTTTCCCCAACCTCTACACGCTGCGGGGTGGGGAATTACGCGACCCGATCATGTGGTACAAGTCAGTCGACCGGCTACGGGAGTTTCCTGCCGAATCCCTGGCGCCGGGTCATGGCCGCCCCATCGTCGGGGCCGATGCCGTCGCCACAACGCTCACCAACTATCGCGACGCGATCCAGTACGTGCACGATCAAACGGTCCGCTACATCAACAAAGGGTACACGCCTGACGAGCTGGTGGCGGTGGTGTCCGAATTGCCGCCCCATCTGCGGGACCAACCGTGGCTGGGCGAGTTCTATGGGGCCGTCAAACACGCCGTGCGCCAGATCTACGTCAGTTACTTTGGCTGGTTTACTGGCGACCCCACCACTCTCGACCCGGTGCCATCCGTGGAGCGCGCCAAGCGCTACGTGGCATTGATGGGCGGGCGGCAGCACGTCGTGAGCGAAGCTCAGCGCGCCCTCAAAGCCAAGGATTACCGCTGGGTAGCGGACATTCTCACCGGTGTGATCCGCGCGAACACGGCAGACATGGAGGCCAGGCGCTTGAAGGCCGAGGCGTTGCGGCAACTGGGATTTCAACAGACGAGCGCGAACTACCGCAACTGGTATCTGACCTCGGCATTGGAACTCGAGGGCAAGCCCCTCGAATTCGCGCAACCCTTCTGGCGTATGCACACGGCGGGCAGTGCCTCGACCCGCTTGGCCGTGCTGCCCGCGGCGAACATGCTCGAAAGCCTGGCCGTGCGCCTCGACGCTCAGAAGAGTGCGAACGTCCATCAGACGATGGCCTTCAACCTCTCCGACTCTGGAAAGACGTACGCTGTGGAGATCCGCCGCGGCATCGCACAGTTTCATTCCCAGGCACCGCAGCAGATCGACAGCACGTTGACGACAACGAAACCGGTCTTGGACCGCCTGGTTGTGCATGAAATCACTGTCGGGAAGGCCGTCAGCGATGGGCAGGCAACGGTCACCGGCGATCGTGCCGCTGCCGAGGCGTTCTTCGGCTATTTCGAATCGCCGACGCCGCGATCCGATATCAAACTGACGGTGCGCTGAGACGTTCTACAGGTTCCGTGGTCGCCTCCATTTCGATGATGCAAATCCAAGGGCCACAGCGCGCCGTCGCGGCGTGCCCGGTACCGAGCGCAGGAGGGTACTGATGTCCATCTCGAAAGGGATCCTTGCTGTTGTCGGCGTTGCGCTGCTGATGGTACTCGCGGTGGCGTTGTACGTTTCCGGGGCTTGGATGGGCCTGTTCGGGCGCCATCTCGGGCCGGGCACGCCCAGCTCAACGCGGCTTCCGCACGCGGTCGTGGCTGGCCGTGCTGCGGCAGAGCGGGAGGCGGCACGCGCGGTGGGGGTGGCGCAACCGAAGCAGATCCTGTTCGGCGACCTGCACGTGCACACCACGTTTTCCGCCGACGCGTTTTACCTGGCGCTGCCCATGATGCAGGGCGCCGGCGCACACCCCATTGCCGACGCCTGCGACTACGCGCGCTTCTGCTCCGCGCTCGATTTCTGGTCAATCAACGACCATGCCGAAGCCAGCACGCCCCGCCGGTGGCGGGAGACGAAGGCGGCAATCCGCGAGTGCGCGGCGGTGGCGGGCAGCGATGCGCGCAACCCCGACGTCGCCGTCTTCCTGGGGTGGGAATGGAGCCAGATCGGCCAGACGGTCGCGGACCACTACGGGCACAAGAATGTCATCTTCAAGGGCCTCCAGGACGACGAAGTGCCGACCCGCCCCATCGGCTCCGCCGGTCAAAGCACGTTGCGCGCCGGCCTGGGCGGGATGTCGCCGGCCTATGCGCTGATCGATTTTCCACGCCGGCAGCCGTACTACGACTACATCGAGTTCATGCGGGAGGTGCGCGACGTGCCCTTCTGTCCCACCGGGGTCAACAGCCCCGCACTGCCGGAGGACTGCTACGAATTTGCGACCACCCCCCGCGCCCTCTACGACAAGCTCGACCAGTGGGGATTCGACAGCATCGTCATCCCACACGGCAACGCTTTCGGTCTCTACACACCGGCCGGCACCACCTGGGACAAGGATCTGGCGCCGGCCATGAACGATCCGGCCAAACAACTGCTGATCGAAGTCGCGTCGGGGAATGGGAACTCGGAGGAGTATCGCGCTTGGCAGGAAGTGACCTTTGACGCGCAGGGCGCGGCACACTGTCCGGAACCGACCGCCGCTCATCTTCCGAGTTGTTGGCGCGCCGGGGAGATCATCCAGGAACGGTGCCGGGACGCGGGATTCGATTCCGCTGAGTGCAGCGCGCGGGCGGCCGAGGCGCGAGAGAATTACCTGAAGTTCGGACTCATGGGCCACCTGACGGTGCCCGGAGCCACGGTGACGGATTGGCTGGACGCGGGGCAGTGCAAGGACTGCTTTGAGCCCGCCTTTAATTACCGTCCGGGCGGCTCGGCGCAGTACGCGTTGGCGATTTCGAACTTCGATGACCCGCAGCATCCCCACCGCTTCCGGTTCGGCTTCATCGCATCGAGCGACGACCACCACGCGCGGCCCGGAAACGGCTACAAGGAGATCGACCGGTTGCACAACGTCGGCGGCAACCGCCCGCGTGATGCCAGCTGGCTGCACCGCCTCGGCGGATCGCCGGAACCTCCCGCCGCGCGCTCGACCGTACTCGACCTGCACAACTTGCCGCGCGGTTCATACGTCTACGAACTGGAACGCGCCGGTTCGTTCTTTCTCACCAGCGGACTCGTCGCCGTTCACGCGCACGGACGCGGCCGTGACCAGGTGTGGGACGCGTTGAAGCGCAAAGAGGTGTATGGGACGAGTGGCGACCGGATCCTGCTCTGGTTCGATCTGCTCAACGCACCCACCGCGGACGGCACCACGGTCTCCCTCCCGATGGGAAGCGCAGTGGGCATGACCGACACGCCGCGGTTTGCAGTACGCGCCGTCGGTGCCTTCAAGCAAAAGCCCGGCTGCCCCGACTACAGCACGAACAGCCTGACGCCCGAGCGGTTGCGGCACCTCTGCAACGGCGAGTGCTACAACCCGTCCGACGAACGCAAACGCATCACCCGCATCGAAGTCGTCCGCATCCGCCCCCAAGTCGTTCCACAAGAGCCGGTGCGCCAGCTCATCGAGGACCCGTGGCGCACGCTGCCGTGCGCGCCGAGCGAGGCCGGCTGCGCCGTGGAGTTCGACGATCCCGAATTTTCCACCGCGGAACGGCCGGCCGTCTATTACGTGCGTGCCATCGAGGAACCCAGCCCGGCCATCAACGGCGGGAACCTGCGCTGCCAGTACGATGCGTCGGGGCGATGCATTGAGTTGCATCCGTGCTACAACGATTACCGCACCGATATGTCTGACGATTGCTTGAGCACCGTCGAGGAACGCGCCTGGTCATCGCCCATCTACGTCGATCCGGCGGACCGCGCCGACACGGCGGCGCGGTGAACGCACGCAGGCGCACGCCACGCCAACGTCTCAACACGGGGAAGGGAGGAATTGCATGAGCCACCACGACCAGAAGGAGAAAGCGAGCGCCGGTGCGACACCGGGATTCTACGTGGAGCCTGTTCGGCCCCAGCCGCACTCGGAGGCCGAGAACGCCCAGCGGTTGATGACCGGCGCGGCCTGGGACGAGTTCTGCGAGCGCTTGAAGCGCGCCGGGAAACACCTCCTCGACGGCGGATTCGCAATGGAACCGATCGATTACGCCGACGGCTTTCACTACCTGGCCGGCCTCGTGGGCACCGGCATCGAGCAGGCGCTGACCTTCGCTACTCCCGACCTACCGCGCTTCTTCCGTAATCCCGACACACGCTCCAAGTGGGGCGGCGAGAATCCGGACAACCTCTATCTGTGGACGAAGATTCGGCCCGATCGCACCTATAGGGTCACCGGCACCCTGAGCAACTGCCGCGAAATCCTCTTCGAGCTGCACGACGGCTACATGCAGCTCGGCGACGTCAAGGTCTCCAAACCCCTGGCGGCCAGCCAGCTCGTGCTCAATCCCGACCGCAGCTTCGAGATCATCATCAGCGCCGAGAAACATGACGGCAATTGGCTCGAACTCCTGCCGGAGTATAACTACCTGCTGGTACGGCAGTACCTCTACGACTGGGCAACCGAGCGGCCCACGGACCTGCACATCGTGCAGGTCGGCGGCGAAGGACTGGCGCCGCCGCCTCTGACACCAGGACGCATGGCGGAGCTGCTCGACGAGGCCGGGCTGTGGACGGAAGTCAGCGCGGAACACTGGCGGCATTGGATGTGGGAGGCGCTGAAGAGTTTCCGCAAGGGTGAGATTGCCGGCCCCTCGTCGTACGCGGGCGGCATTCAGGGGTTGCACTACGGCAACGCGTATTTCGTCGTGGAACCGGACGAGGCGCAAATCATCGAATGCACCGTGCCCGACGCCCGCTACTGGCACTTCATGCTCCACAACAACTGCTTCGTGAGCCTGGACTATATCAGCCACCAGAGTTGCCTGAACGGCAAGCAGATGCACCTGGACGCGGACGGTAAGGCCCGCCTGGTCATCGCGCACCGGGATCCGGGCGTCCCCAACTGGCTCGACACCTGCGGCCATCGCACCGGCATGATCCAATACCGCTGGCTGTGGGTGAAGGATTCGCCGGTCATCACCACCAAGGTGGTGCCGTTCAAGGACCTCCGCCAGCAGCTGCCGCCGGGAACCCCGACGGTGACCGCTGCCGAACGCCGCCAGGCCATCGCCGTCCGGCAGCACCACATGACCAAGTGGCGCGAGCCGTATTGCTAGTTTGGGTCTGGGATAGAGGCCGGTCGAGAGTCGACAGGTTAGACTCGAGCGGCGGTCTGCAGACAACTCGCAACTCTCGACTCCCGACTGTCGACTGATCTGAAAGGAGCAACCATGGACCTGGGCATGAGAGGCAAGAGTGTCATCGTCACAGGGGGCAGCGGCGGCATCGGCCGCGGTATCGTGTTGAGCTTTGCCAGGGAAGGCTGCAACGTCGTAATTGCCGCGCGCGACCGCCAGCAGGGTCAGCGCGTCGCGGAAGCGACCCGTGATCTCGACGGCGAGGCGGTGGTGGTCCCGACCGACGTCACCAACTGGGACAGTGTGCAGGAGATGGTGAGCGAGACCATCCGCCGCTTCGGTCGAGTCGATGTCCTGGTCAACAACGCCGGCGGAACGAACCAACCGCGACCGTTCGTCGAAACGCCGCGCGAGGAGTGGCAGTGGCAGATCAACCTCAACATCTGGGGTGTTTTGAACTGCACCCGCGCGGTTGCGGACGACATGCTGGGCCGCGGCGCCGGCAGCATCGTCAACATCACCTCGAACTCCGCGCTGTCCGCGGAAGCGGGCAACTACGTCACCACCTACGGCGGCACCAAGGGCTACGTCATGGCGCTCTCCAAGAACCTCGCCTACGAGTGGGGGCCGAAAGGGGTGCGCATCAACTGCGTGGCGCCCGGGTGGATCGTACCGTGGGAGGAAGACCAGGTGAGCGGGGACAGCTTCTGGCGCAAGTACGGCTACGAGTTCTTCGGCACCCCGGACCAGATGGCCAAGCAGGCGGAACAAGGGCAGATGTTCAATGTCTCCAACCAGCCGATCAAGCGCATCGGCCGCCCGGAGGACATCGGTGACATCGCCGTCTTTCTCGCATCCGACAAGGCCAAGCACATTACCGGTCAACTCATCAGTGTCAGCGGCGGCCAGTGGATGCCGTAAGTCGTCACCGTGCCAAACGGTTGAAAAAGGGGACAGGCCCCTTGGCACTCCGGCAGGTTTAGGGGCCTGTCCCCCTCGCGCGCGGGGATTCTTTCACAATCTCTGCGTCCCCTTTTTCGATGGACTATTGGAGGAACAGACCATGGCGGTGTTGACGCAAACCGAGGTATTCCCGTGGGTGGAATCCACACTCGGGGGGAAGATCATTGCCTTCACCCGGCAGGCCGGCCGCGAGTCGGGCGGGCGCCCGGGCTGGTTCATCACGGTAGAGCGAACGGGTGGCACGCAGCGCTACTACGTCCGCGGCGAACGGGGTGAGGATTTCGGCTACACCAGGCTCTACGGTCTGCAACGGGAAGGACGACTGCTGCAGTTGCTGCACGCCGAGGGCATACCCGTCCCAGAGATCATTGCCAGCTGCGAGCGCCCCAACGTGCTCATTATGGAGTACGTCGACGGCCTCAGCGACTTCACGCTGATCGAGCGCCCCGAGGAACGCGACCGCATCGCCCGCCACTTCGCGGAAATCATGGCCCGCTGGCACGCGATCCCCGCCGAGAAGTTCGTCAACATCGGGTTTCTTGTTCCGCAGACGCGCGAGGACTACGTCATCAAGGATCTGGAGGTTTGGGAGCAGGGACACTTCCCGCTGCTGAAAGAGCCCGTGCCCCTGGTCACGTTCGCCTGCGGGTGGTTGCGGCGCAATATTCCCGACCCACCGGCACGGCCGGTGCTGGTGCAGGGTGACACCGGGCCGGGCCAGTTCATCTTCAAAGACGGCCGCGTGCAAACCGTCACCGACTGGGAACTGGCCAATCTAGGAGACCCCATGCGCGAGCTGGCGCACGTCCGCACGCGCGACATGTGGTACCCCACCGGCAATCTCCTCAAGTGGTTCCAGTACTACAGTGAATTTTCCGGCGTCCCTTTGGACACGCACAAGCTGCGCTATTACAACGTCATCGGCATGCTCACCACAGCGCTCGCCCTCGGCCCCGCGGTGCAGCAGATGGATCCGCGCGACGAGCACGCCGAGTGGATCGCGCAGGACATCTGGTCGAAACGGGCCACCGCCGAAGCCTTGGCGGAAGCGATGGGACTCGAGCTGCCGCCGATCACCCTGCCGACCGCCGATGCGCCGTACGTGTCGCAGTGGCTGGATGTGTTGGAGGACAATCTCCGCAACGAGCTGCTGCCCCACATTCCGGACAATTTTCTGCAGCACCGCTTACGCTTGAACCTGCGCCTGCTGGCGCACATCCGCAACGTGGCCGAGATCGGCCACGAGATCGACGCGCTCGAACTCGCGGACATGGCGCAGCTGCTCGGGCACCGTCCGCCCAACGTCCGCGCGGGCCATCGCGCCATGGAGGCGCTGGTGCGCAAGGCCGGTCCCGACATGGATGAGGCGCTGACCCGTTACTTCCACCGCCACGCCCTGCGCCAGGAAGCCCTCATGCGCGGTGGCATGGGACGGGCGGAGAACATCCGTGCCACCCCCATCGACTGACACCCTCGTGTGAATGGAATTTCCAGCCACTTCCGCCTTTTGCCTTTTGCCTTTTGAGTGTTGACTTTGAACCGCGGCAAATGCCCGCGCTACGGAGGAACCGATCATGGCCAACGCCGCGAACGAACAGCTCGCACAGCGCTTTCTCGCCGCCACACGGGAGAACAACCGTGAGGAGCTATTACGCTTGTTCGACCCGGACGTCGTCTGGGTCATCCCCAAAGGGGCGATCCCACCGTATGGCGGCACGCACCACGGCGCCGAGAAGATCGCGGACATGATGCTGGCTTCGGTCGGTGGCACCTTCGTACCGGGGTCAATGACGCACCGGGTGCTGCTGACCTTCAGCGACGACGCGCACGTGCTGCTGGAGCTGAACCTGCGCGCCAAGACGCCCGACGGCCGCGAGTACGACAACTACTATGTCTTCGTGCTCAAGTTCCGCAACGGCCGGATCATCGAGTTCCGCGAACACGTGGACACGGCTTACGCCGCCGGGTTCTTCGGCGCCGCATGAGTACCCGCGTATGCAGAGGCACACATGCCGAGACATCTTGATACCATCACGTCGCGCGCCCCGATGACGCCGCCCGCTGCGGGAGCCCCGCTGTATGCGTGACCACGAACGTGAGCTGCAGCGCGCCTTTGACGCACAAGCGGCGGCCTTCGAGCACGCGCCGGTGCAGAGCGACCCGGCGGCGCTCGAGCGCCTGGTCGCGTTCGCCGATCTGCCGGCGGCTGCCCGCATTCTGGACGCCGGGTGCGGTCCAGGGTTGGTGAGCGCCGCCTTCCTGCGCGCCGGCTATCGGATCCTTGGCGTCGATCTGTCGGATGAAATGATCCAGCGCGCCCGGGCGCGCTGCGCCGCGTTCGGCGACCGTGCCTGGTTCGAGAGACAATCGCTCTTCGATCCGCTGCCGGAAGACGGATTCGACGCGGCGGTTTCACGCTACGTGATCCATCACGTCACCGATCCGCTGGCCTTCCTGCGGCGTCAGGTCGAATTGGTGCGTCCCGGCGGCGTGGTAGTTGCGTCGGATCACACCACGGATCCCGACCCGGCCCGCGCGCGCTGGCACTACCAGATCGAGTGCTGGCGCGACCGCACCCACACCCGCTGCCTTACCGCAGGAGCGCTGACGGATCTGTTCGCGGCTGCCGGCCTGCTCGACATTCGTCTGACCGAGGAGCGCTTCGCACTCGATTTCGACGAGTGGTTCGACCGCGGCAGCCCCACCAGGCCGAAGGCCGACGTGCGCGCCCGCCTGCTCTCGGGTCCTGGTGCGCGGGGGTTCCTGCCTCAGGAGCTTGCGGACGGCCATGTGCGTATCGCCTCTTGGCGGGCTCTGGTTCGGGGCGTAAAGTCCGTATAGGTCGGAGGCTCTCTGTCGGCGACGATTTTGGGATTGTCATATCGCGCGGGTGACACCATCGCACTGCTGCGAATCCGTTCCCGTTCCTGCGAACAAACTCACGTAATTGCGCCACTGTGGCCACCGTAGGCACATGCGGCCATCCGGCATCGGATATGCATGACGTCCTAAGGTTTATTAATGGCGCATGCGTTAAGTCGCAGCGACACCGGGACCTAAGGAGGGCAGGCTATGACAGGGCGGCCGTTCGGTCGAAGTATCAGTGAGGGGTCGCAACGCCAGGGGGAAAACCGCGATCGACGCACCTTCACCTGGGTGTTCCAGAACGCGTCAGCACCTTCCGGAAGGTGTGCGTGTGGCATAGTGACGGTCGCCTTGACGGCTATCGTCGCCCTCGTGGGTGCCCTGCCCGCCACGGCCCAGCCGTTTCCGACCAACGCCTGCGCGGCCGATCGCGGGGTCGACCACCTCAACTGCACGGCAAACGACATTGAGATTGCCACGTTTGAGGTCCTGAACGGCGTGACGGAGTGCACCGCGGGGGAAACGGTCACGCTCGACCTCGTCGCGCACCTGCACGTCAACGCGCAGGACCGGCACGACGTGGGGTTATTCCTCGCGCTCGACGGGAAGCCGCCAATCCTGCCTGCGGCCTCGGGTGGGAGCGCCAACTGTGTCGTCGTTGGAGTTCCCATGAGCCCGGTACCCTTCGCCGACCTCGATGGCAACGCCTGCGGCGACTTCGATCGCGACGGCCTGCCACAGGGAACGATTGCTTCGGTTCCGCTCGGGTTGATCACCTTGACCTGCGCACCCGATCAGACGGGGCACTTGACCATCCCGAGCGTGGTCACCTGGCACGAAAACGCCAGCGACTGCCAGTCACCACCGGCAGCCTATCTGCTCCCGGGCTCGCCAGCGAAATGCGAGGCGGGCGTCGGCGCCCAGATTCCGGTGCTGGTCCAGGGACGGATCTCGGTGACCAAGCAGACGCTTCCCGACGCCGCAGCGGGCACCTTCGCGTTCAGTGCTACGGGGACCGGCGTGTCACCGACCGGTTTCAATCTGACCGACAACCAGAACCAGGTGGTGATCACCGGGCCGCTCGGGCAGACAGCGCAAACCTACACCATCGCCGAGCAGGCGCTCGCGGGGTTCGATCCGACGGCGCAGATCGTGTGCGTCGACCCGGACGGTGATGCCCGGCCCGAGTTCGTGACGATCAATCCGGCGACGCGTACGGTGAGCGTGAAGATGTCGGCAAACGGCACAGTTGGCCTGACCTATCTCAACTGCGTATTCACCAATACCCGCCAGGGCTCGATCACCATCGTCAAAAACACCGTTGGCGGCGACGGCATCTTCAACTTTACCAACTCGCAGAATTTCTCGATCAACACCGCCGGCGGAACGGGGCAGCGCGTGTTGAGCAATCTGAATCCCGGCACCTACACGGTCTCGGAGACGATACCGGCAGGCTGGGATCTCACGAGCCTGCTCTGTAACGACCCGTCGAGCGACACCACCGTCTCCGGCAGCACCGCCACCATCAATGTGGCCGCCGGCGAGAACGTCACCTGCACCTTCACCGATACCAAGCGTGGATCGATCAACATCAGCAAGACCACGCTGGGTGGCGACGGCACCTTCAGCTTCGTCGGGCCCGGCCCGACGATATTCCAGATCACCACCAGTGGCGGCAGCGGCGGGCCGCACACGTTCGCGAACCTCCCGCCAGGCACCTACACGGTGACCGAGACTTCGCCGGTCCCGGCGGGCTGGGATCTGGCCGGGATCGATTGCACCGATGCCACCGGCGGCACCACGACCTCCGTTGCCAGCGGCACCGCCACCATCGACCTGGCCCCCGGCGACGTGGTGTCGTGCACGTACACCGACAAGCGCCGCGCATCGATCACGGTCGAGAAGCTGGCCGCCGGTGGGGACGGCACCTTCTCGTTCTCCGGCTCGCAGACCTTCTCGATCACCACAACCAGCGGGAGCGGCCAGAACACCAGCGCCTTCGCATCGGTCCCGGAGGGCGTCCTCTACACGATTACCGAAGACGCGCTCGCCGGCTGGTCTCCGAATGGCGCGGCCTGCCGTGACGCCACCACCGGATTGCCCGTCGGCACCCCGGGGACGAGCAGCGTCTCCGTCACGCCCGCCCCAGGCCAGAACGTGATCTGCACGTTCAACGACGTGAAGCTCGCTACGCTGCGGATCTTCAAGCACTCGCAACCGAGTGATGCACAAAGCTTTACCTTTACCGCCTCATCCACCCTGATACCGACGCCACCGCACACGTTCTCGCTTTCCGACGGCGGCGCCGACCCGAGCTCAATCACGTTCGCCAACCTGACGCCCGGATCCGGTGGCACCTACACCGTCACGGAGACTGCGGTGACCGGGTGGGTGTTGACCGCGCTCCACTGCTCCGACCTGGGCGATCCGGACCCCAGCCACCGCTCGACCGTCAACCTGGCCACAGGCACGGTCGATGCGCACCTCGGCCCCGGTGAAACGCTCGACTGCACCTTCACCAATACGCGGATCCAGAACGGCAGCATCACCGTCACCAAGCATGCGGTTGGTGGCGACGGCACGTTTGCGTTCACGAACAGTGGCGGCGTGTCCGGCTCATCGACAAATCCGGACGCCTTCAGCATTAGCACGTCGGGCTTGAACCACACCGGCACGCAGCCGCTCACCGGTCTCACCCAAGGCACCTACACCATTACCGAAGCCGTCCCCGCCTCCGGCTGGGACCTCGTCACGCCGATCAACTGCGTGGTCACGAGCGGCACAAGCACGACGATCACCCAGACCACCAATGGCGTCACGATCGTTCTAGGCTTAACCAACACCAGCGTGGACGCGGTCGCCTGCGAGTTCACAGACATCAAGCGTGGCAGCATCACCATCGCGAAGTCCGCGACTCCATCCGACCCGACCCAGCAGTTCGACTTCGCCACGACCAGTACGCCCGCGACCACGCCGTTGGATGCGACCTTCCAAATCACCGACAGCGGCACAAAGAGCTACAGCAACCTCGTTCCGGCCACCTACACGGTGACTGAATCGACATTGCCCTCCGGCTGGCGGTTCTCCGACATCAGCTGCACCGGCGGCTCCGTCGTCACAAAGGATCCGGCAACCCGCACGGTCACGATCGAACTGCAAGCCGGCGAAAACGTCAGCTGCACTTTCACCAATGTCAAGGACGGTGCGATCACGATCACCAAGACCGCCGTCGGCGGCACCGGTAGCGAGACGTTCACCTTCACCGGTGCACTCTCCGGTACGATTTCGAACGGCGGGTCGGTGGTAGCTACTCTCCCACCCGGAACCTATGCGACCACCGAGCTCGTCACGGCCGGTTGGGACCTGACCAACATCGTTTGCACCGGCGGCACGGTCACGATCACCGGCGCGGCTGTCAACCCAACCGACGGCTTCGAACCCGGCGATACGACGGTCAATGTGACCATCGCCGCCGGCGAAACCGTCGCGTGCACCTACACCGACACCAAGCGTGGCTCGATCACGATCGTCAAGAACACCGTCGGGGGCGACGGCACCTTCGATTTCGGTGGCGACCGTAGCTTTCAGATCGTCACCAGCAGCGGGACCGGGCAGGATGCGACCACCTTCGCAGCGGTCGTACCCGGCACCTACGTGGTCACCGAGTCGGTGCCCACGGGGTGGAGCCTGACGGGGCTGACGTGCTCCAACTCGAGCGTCGTCGATCGCACGACTGCGACCGCCACCGTCAGCGTCGCCGCCGGAGAGCAGGTCACATGCACGTTCACCGACACGCGCCTGGGCACGATCACGATCACCAAGCGGATCGGCGGCGACGAAACCGAGCCGTTCCACTTCACCGTACCCACCAACCTCGACCCGGCGGGTTCGTTCACGCTGACGCCGCCGATCGATGTGACCACGGAGAGCCGGGTCTTCCAGAACGTGGCGCCGGGATCGTACACGGTTGCGGAGTCCCCGATCCCGACCGGCTGGATTCTCTCGAGCATTGTCTGTGTCGACCCGACGAACAACACGACGATCGACCTGCCGGGTGGTTCGGCCACGATCAATCTGGCGGCCGGCGAATCGGTCGAATGCACCTTCGAGAACATCAGCCTCGCGGAAATCACGATCAGCGCCGTGTCCACCGGCGGCACCGGTACCTTCGCCTTCCAGTCGAGCGGCTTTGGTCTGCCAACCTTCAATCTCACCACGACGAGCGAGGGAATTCCGGCAAGCCAGGTGTTCGGCAGTCTCCCGCCGGGAACGTACGTGGTCGAGGGCCTCGGTGCCCCGGGCTGGCAGCTCTACCAGGTGCTGTGCATCAGTGACGGCGGCGAAACCTACTGGACCATCGTCGGCGGCACGACCACGATCAGCCTGAGCCACGGCGAGGAAATCGAGTGCATCTACTACTTCCGGCCGCCCTCCCCGATAATCGTGCCGAAGCCGCCGCCCCCCGTGCCGGTCCTGGAGCCGAAGCTGATCGCGGTGCTCGTGGTGTGCCTGATGCTCGTCGCCACGAGAGCCATCCGGCAGCACTGACGCGGACAGCGTCACACATCCCCCGGCTGCTCCAAGCAGCCGGGGGATGCCGCCTTCAGCCTACCAGCGACGGGGGTGCCGCGGGGGCACGGTGAACCTGGACGATGTTCGCCATCCGCTCTCACAGGGCGGGCCCCTCCTCCCGCAGTCACCCGGCTGCTGCTCGCAGTTCCGCGCCCTTAGCCGATCAGGCGCAGGGCAAGATACGGGACCAGATTCAGCAGCAGAATACCAACTTTAAAAAGCGACATGCCGGCGTAGTGCAGCGCATCGAAATGCTCGGCGGACAATCGAAACCATCTGCCGTGGAGCCGATGCAGCCAGTCATGTGCTCCCACGAAGACGAGAAACCACAAGAGCAGCACTCCGTAGTTGATGACCGT
>JAGDMS010000316.1 GCA_017860575.1 Deltaproteobacteria bacterium
TTTCACCCCGGTGCTGCTGCTGTCGATTACGGGCGACCGCGACCTGCGTGAATTGACGGAAATCGCCAAGAAGCAAGTGAAGGAGCCGCTCGAAAGTCTCTCGGGTGTCGGCGCGGTCAAGATTGTGGGCGGCCGCGAACGCGAGGTCCAGGTGACGATCGACGCGCATCGCCTGAATGCGTACGGCCTGACGATCGGTGATGTCAGCCGGGCGCTGGTGGCGCAAAACATTGAAATCCCGGCGGGCCGGGTGGGGCATAACACCTACGAGGCCACCCTGCGGACACTCGGCCGTGTCACCGCGGTCCGCGATTTCGAACAGGTCGTAGTCGCCAATCGGGGCGGTGCGCCGATCCGGATCGCTGACATCGGTCGCGTCGTCGATAGCGTGGTCGAACCGCGTTCGTTGTCCCGCTACAACGGCCAGAACGGGCTCATCGTCGAAGTGCGCAAACAGAGCGGTGCCAACACGGTCGGCACCGTGGATGTGGTCTTGGAACGGCTCGAGGAAATTCGCAAGACCCTGCCGCCAGGGGTGCGGGTGGTGGTGACACGCGACGGTTCGTACTACATCCGTAAGGCTGTCAGCGGGGTGCAGGAGCACCTGATCGTCGGGGCGTTTCTGGCGAGCCTCGTGGTGTTGCTGTTCATGGGGAACGTGCGCGCGACGCTGATCGCCGCCATCGCCATTCCGTGCTCGATCGTGACCACGTTCACGTTGATGAAGGTGATGGGCTTCACCGTGAACTGGATGACGTTGCTGGCGCTGACGCTTGCCGTCGGTATCGTGATCGACGATGCCATCGTGGTGTTGGAGAACATCTTTCGCTTCGTGGAAGAGAAAGACATGTCGCCCTTCGAGGCCGCACGGGCGGCGACCGCCGAGGTCGGTCTGGCGGTCAGCAGCACCACCCTGTCGCTGGCGGTCATCTTCCTGCCGGTGGCGTTCATCCCCGGGACGATCGGGGCGTTCCTGAAATCTTTCGGCATCACCATGGCCTGCGCCATTCTCGTGTCATTGGTGGTGAGCTTTACCCTCACGCCGATGTTGTGCTCGCGCTTTCTCCGGCATGACTCTAACAAGAAGGCATCCCGCGACTTGTGGTTCTTCCGCCACATCGACCACGGCTACACCACCCTGCTGCGCTGGGCGATGGGGCATCGCTGGGCGGTAGTGCTCGCGGCGCTGTTGACGATTGCCTCGATACCGCTCATCGCCACCTTCGTCGGGACCGCCTTCATGCCCGCGGACGACGAAGGCGGTTTCGAGGTGAACATCAAGACCCCGCAGGGCTATACGCTCTCGCGCACCGATACGATCGTTCGTGAGGTCGAACAAGCAATCCGACGATTCCCGGGCGTCGAGCATGTGACCGTAACCGTTGGTTCGGTGGAAACCGAATCGGTCACCGAGGCGAAGATCACGGCGGTGTTGAAGGAGAGGACGGAGCGATCGGTCAGCCAGTTCGAACTGATGACGAAGGCGCGAGGGATCCTCACGAGTTACCCGGAGATTCGCGCGAGCGTCGACAATATTCCGTATCTCTCCGGCGGTGGCATGCGGTCCGCCGAGGTGCAGTACAACATCCGGGGTCCCGACCTGACCCTCCTCGAACGGTTGGCCGATCAGGTGCGCAACATCATGGCGACGACGCCGGGTGTGGTGGACATCGATAGCACGTCGGAGCCCGGGAAACCTGAGGTGCAGGTCCGTATCAACCGGTCGAAAGCCGCGGACCTCGGCGTCGCCCCCGCAGACATCGCGTTGAGCCTACGCACGATGGTCAACGGCGACAAGGTGACCAAGTACAAAGAGGGGACCGATCTGTACGACGTGCGCCTGCGTTTAGAGGAGGCGGACCGATCCGATGCACAGCGCCTGGGACAACTGTTCGTACCGTCGACCAGGCTCGGGCGCGTGCGGTTGGACAGCGTCGTGGATACGGCGAGCGGGACCGGGCCGGCCGAGATCGACCGGCTCAACCGCGAGCGCCAAATCACCATGCTGGCGAACATGGCGCCCGGCTACCCCCTGGGGGACGCCCTGGTCGCGATCGACAAGCGGGTCCGGCAGCTCGATATCCCACCCGGCTACCACACCGGCGTGACCGGGTATGGCAAGATGATCAAGCAAACCGGCGAGGGATTCCAGCTGGCGATCCTGATGTCCGTCATCTTCATGTACATGGTGCTGGCGAGCCAGTTTGAGAGCTTTCTGCACCCGATCACCATTATGCTGTCCCTGCCGCTGGCATTTCCGTTCGCTCTGGTCTCCCTGCTCTCCATCGGCGCGACGCTCAACATGTTCAGCGCCCTGGGCATCCTGCTGCTCTTCGGGGTGGTGAAGAAGAACGCGATCCTGCAGATCGACCATACCATCGGTCTGCGCGCCGCCGGTTTGCCGATCTCCGAGGCCATCATTCGCGCCAACCGGGAGCGGTTGCGGCCGATCTTGATGACGACCATTTCCCTGGTTGCGGGCATGTCGCCGCTGGTGTTCTCGGGCGGTGAGGGCGACATGACCAACCGCTCTATCGGCATCGTGGTGATGGGCGGTCAGAGCTTGTGCCTGCTCATCTCCCTGCTACTCACGCCGGTGGCCTACTCGTTGTTCGAAGATCTTCGGAACTGGCGTCCTGGCCGCCCGGTGTTGGTGAGCACACCCGCTGTCAGGCGCGCGGGCGCCACCACACTGCCGCAGCCGCGGTCGGCGGCGTAGGGACCGATCCGCGCGGAGGTGCCCGCGCTGCCGCGGCCGATGCGCTCGGCGGCCTGTTGACATCATGGCGCCGAAGCATTATGTGAACGATGGTTCACAATCATGGCGCGTGAGAAATTGGATACGGAGATCAGGCAGGAACAGATCGCACAGGCGGCGCTGAGCCTGATCGCGAGCCGCGGCATCAGGGGACTCAGCGTTGCCGCCGTGGCGCGGCGCGTCGGCCTGGTCCCCTCCGGGATCTATCGCCACTTCGCGGGCAAGGATGAGGTGCTGAGCATTGCCCTGGACTACATCGGTGAGCGGCTCCTTGCGAATGTCCACGCCGCGGCGGCGGACACGGCGGATCCGCTGGAGCGTTTGCGCCGGTTGCTGCTGCGGCACGTGGGCATGCTCCGCCAAAACCAGGGAATCTTACGCATTATGTTTTCCGAGGACGCGTACGGGGACAGGCCTGCGCGGAGGACCAAAGTGCTGCGCATGATTCAGGCTTACGTTGAGGCGATTGCCGGCATCGTGCGCGATGGCCAGCGGGAGCAGCGCCTTCGTTCGGATGCGGACCCGCACACCGTGGCGTTGATGTTTCTCGGGCTGATCCAGCCCGCTGCCATCCTCTGGCACATGAGCGATGGCACCTTCGATGTCACCGAGCATTGCGAAAAAGCATGGACGATTCTGGCTCGTGCCATCGCCGCACGGTAGATTTTTTTAGTTTCAATGTGAATACGGATTCACTACGGTACTGAGGCAATGAAGAACAAACCACGGTTGCTCGTCGCGCTGGTATTCCTGCTCGTAGCTGCCGTCTCGACGTATGTCTTCCTTCACAGCGGGTCGGCTCGCGGGCACAACGTCGTTCGCGTCTCCGGGAACATCGAGGTTACCGACGCCGAGGCGAGCTTCAAGATCGCCGGCCGTGTCGACGCGCGCCTCGTCGATGAAGGCGAGAGCGTGACGGTCGGGGCGGTCGTCGCCCGCCTGGACACTGCCGAGCTTGTGCAGGAGGTCGCGTGGCGCAGGGCACAGATGGAGGCGGCGGGGGCTGAGCTCGCAGAACTTGAGGCCGGCTCGCGTCCGGAGGAGGTTGCCCAAGGTGAGGCCGCGCTCGATCTGGCGCGCGCAGAAGCCAAGCGGTTGCGCCTCGAGTTTGGGCGGGCGGCGGAACTGTACCGAGGGCGAATCACCTCAAAAAGCGAGTACGACACCGCTGACGCGGCATTGCAAGTGGCTGAAGCGCGGGTGCGCGATGCCTCCGAGCGCCTCACGCTTCTCAAAAAGGGACCGCGTCGGGAAAAGATTGACGCCGCGCGTGCCCGTTTGGAGCAGGCACGACAGCGGCTGGCTGCCTCTGAAACGCGCCTGGGCGATGCGACGCTGGTCGCGCCGCTCGCGGGGATTGTGCTGTCGAAGAACATCGAGCCGGGCGAGTACGTTGCCCCCGGGACGCCGGTCGTGACCGTAGGCGATTTGGAGCAGCCGTGGCTGCGCGCGTATATCGACGAAACCGACCTCGGCCGCGTGAAGGTCGGGCAGCGGGTCAGGGTGACGACTGACACGTATCCCGGCAAACACTACGAAGGCTACATTTCGTTCATCGCGTCACAGGCCGAGTTTACACCCAAGAACGTGCAGACCGAGAAGGAACGGGTGAAGCTCGTCTACCGGATCAAGGTCAGCATCCCCAACGTCAACATGGAGCTGAAGCCTGGCATGCCCGCCGATGCGGACATCCTGCTCCGCGAAGCCAACACATGATGGATGCGATCAGAGCCTCGTTGCTGACGAAATCCTTCGGTGACGTGACGGCGGTCGATGCACTCACGTTCACGGTGGCCCACGGCGAGATCTTCGGCCTGGTCGGACCGGATGGTGCCGGCAAGACCACGACGATGCGGCTCTTGACGGCGATCATGGATCCAACCGCGGGCGATGCCTGGGTCGCTGGGCACCACATTGCGGACGGCGAAGCGATTAGCGGGGAGATCGGCTATATGAGCCAGCGCTTTGGCCTCTACCCCGATCTGAGCGTGTCCGAGAATATTGCGTTCTACGCGGACATCTACGGCGTGCCGCCCAAGGGTCGTGCGGAGGCCATCGACCGTCTGCTCGCCTTCAGCAACCTGACGCCCTTCAAACGACGGCTGGCGGGCAATTTGTCGGGTGGCATGAAACAAAAGCTCGGCCTTGCCTGTGCGCTCATCCATACGCCCAAAGTGCTCTTTCTGGACGAGCCGACCAACGGCGTCGATCCGGTGTCGCGCCGGGACTTCTGGGGCCTGCTCTATCAATTGCTGCGGCAGCAGGTGACGATTTTCGTTGCGACGGCATATCTTGACGAGGCTGAGCGCTGCAACCGGCTCGGCCTCATCCACCGCGGCCGGTTGCTCGCCGTTGGTACGCCAGACGACGTGAAGCGGCTCATGCGTGGAGCGATCCTCGAGATTCGCACCTCCGAGCCGCGCAAGGCCGCGGCCCTCCTGCGGGCTGAATGTACCGCCGACGCTGTCGATCTCTTCGGCGCTCACGTTCACGTGGTCACCAGCGACCCGCGCGGGACAGCTGCGCAGGTTGAACAACTCCTTGCTCGCGGCGGTTTCCAACTCATGAGCATCGCACCGGTGGAACCCACGCTGGAAGACGTCTTCGTTTCGGTCCTTGGGAGGGACGGGAGAGCACTGCGTGACGCGCGCGGTTGACATCAACGCGGCGGTTACCGTCACGGATCTGGAAAAGCGGTTCGGCAGCTTTGTCGCGGTGAATCGCATCAGCTTCGAGGTAGCCAAAGGCGAGATTTTTGGATTTCTGGGACCGAACGGCGCGGGGAAATCCACCACGATTCGTATGCTCTGCGGCTTGCTTGCACCGAGCGGCGGTAGCGCAACGGTCGCGAGGTTCGACCTCCGCACACAGCGAGAGCAGATCAAGGAGCACATTGGCTACATGAGCCAGAGGTTCTCGCTCTACGAGGACCTCACTGTCGAAGAGAACATCGACTTCTTCAGCGGTATCTACCGCATCGCGCCGGGGAAGAAGCGCGCACGCAAGGAATGGGTGCTCGAAATGGCGGGCCTGCACGAACAT
>JAGDMS010000317.1 GCA_017860575.1 Deltaproteobacteria bacterium
GGCCGTTCTGGTAGTAGCCCGCGTAGGTATGGAAGAGCAGGAGCGCGAAAAATCCCTGTTCCGCCAACGCGATCTCGTGCAACATCTCGACCTTTGCTGCTGGTGAAAGCCCGACAAAACCTTCCGACGTTTGCTTGCGGGAGCGGTCCTCGATCGCCGCCAAGCCCTGGATAAAGACCGGCTGCAGAGCAGGTGTATGCTGCAGGGCCGCGACGATGGCGTCCGCCAGGCCGATCGCTCCGGCGCCGGGGAATTTGCCATCGTCGCTGGGTGGAATGATGGTATCGAGCACGCAGGTCAATGTGCGGTATTCACACGTGGAGAAGACCGGTGTCGCGTCACTCATCGTTGCTCTCCTTCTTCATTTGCTCCACGTGGTCTAGTCGAACAGGTTGGCCAGGTTCCGCTTGATCATATCGCCGATGTAGAGAGCCAACGCCTGGATGGTGCAAGTAGGATTGACCCCAGCGCCGGTCACAAAGATGCTGCCGTCGATGATGAAAAGGTTGCGGACATCGTGGCAGCGTCCCCAGTCATTGACCACCGAGGTGTCCGGATCGGTCCCCATTCTGGCGGTCCCCATTAGGTGCCAGCCGGCAACTTTGAGGGGCGCCTCCGCGCTCACCGTCTTGGCGCCGGAGGCCTCCAGCACCTCTTTGGCTCGGGCGACGGCGTAATCTAGCATCGTGCGGCTGTTGTCACTCAGACGATAGGTGATCTTGGGCGCTGGGATGCCCTCGGCGTCGACCAGGAGCGGATCGAGCGTCACGCGATTGTGCGGTTCCGGCAGGTCCTCGCAGATGGCGACGATGCCCATGGTGCGGTCGAACAGCTCGGCGTAGGCGTGGTGATGATCCGGGCCCCAGGGGAGGTGCCCGGCCGAAAGGCCTTGTAGCGCCGCGAGCACCGGCCCGGCGCCTCTCCCGACCTCGAACGTGCAGCCGCGCACGAACCCCCGCGAGCGGTCGGTTTCGTAGAATTCCTGACTCATGATGCAGCAGCCCGTGGGGCCCTTATACCCCTCCAGCGGCTCATTGAAGACACCGGTCACCAGGGCGTAGGGGTGGAGCATCAAATTCTTGCCGACCAGGCCGCTGCGGTTGGCTAGACCATCGGGAAACAGTTGCGAGCGGGAGTTCAGCAGTAGCCGCGCGGTGCCGATGCCGTTGCAGGCCAGCACCACGGCCTCGGCTCTTTGCCGGTGTTCGATGCCCTGCGCGTCGTAGTAGATGACGCCGTCCGCCATGCCGTTGGCGCCTACGGTGATCTCGCACACGCGGCAGCGGGTCTTGAGGCGGACACCCCGCCGCAGGGCCACGGGCCAGTAGGTGATGTCGGTGCTCGCCTTGGCACCCTGCGCACAGCCGACCACACACGTGCCGGCGTTGATGCAGGCCGCACGGCCTTCATACGGCTGCGTGACGATGGCGCTGTCCGACGGCCACCAGTGCCATCCCAGCCGGTTGAATCCGCGGGCGATGGTTTCGCCCAGCTTGCCGAACGCCACCGGCGGTAGCGGCACGTCCTTCGGGGGATAGGCCGGGTCGCCGGCCAATCCGGCCACGCCCATCATGCGGTCGTTGAGCACGTAGTACGGTTCGAGGCGCGCGTAGTCGAGCGGCCAATCGTCCGCCACACCGTCCAGCGTCTTGACTTTGAAATCCGCCGGATGAAAGCGGGGGAAATGGGCGCCGTACATGATGGTGCTGCCGCCGACCGCGTTGAACATCGAAGCGGCGATCGGCGAGTCGGCGTCGTTGACCGGATAATCCTCGCGCCGCCCGCGGGCGTTGGGACTGAGGGCGAAGTCGCTGAGTTGCCGCACTTCCCAGTCGGTCCGCATGCCGGGATACTGCGCCGGATCCATCCAGTCCCCCTGCTCGAGGCACAGGATGTTCATGCGGGTGTCGGCGAGGCTCCATGCCAGCGCCGCGCCGGCGGCGCCGGCTCCGATGATCAATATGTCGATGGGCTCGGTGCTCTTCGGACGCTGTTGGCTGTCCCGGCTGCAACCGTCACGCGTGGCGTGCATTCAGATAACCTCCCGCGCGCGCAGCACGGCGATTTGCTCCCAACGATACCCGAGGCATTCCGTCAGTATCTCCTCTGTGCCCTAGAGGGCGTTCCCCGTCGGCGCTCGCCCCGGGGCCCCATGCCGGCGCCCCGTTCGCACCCCGGACCTCGGGCGCCGCGCCGCAAGGCTATCAATCAACCGATGAATCACCTGTACCGCTCCGTCCACCCGGCCAGTCGCCAGCACGTGCAAGGTCGCTTCGGCACATGCAGCCCCCAACACGTCCGCCAGTGCATCCGCATCGAGCGCAACAATCTCGCCGCGTGCCATACCGTGCTCGAGCATCGTACGCATGAGCGCCACCGACCCGGCACGCTCCTCGGTGCCATCGATGCTCAGCTCCGGAATGGCGCGACAGTCCCGCAAGAAAAAGCGCGCCTCCGGCGTGTGCTGCAACCGACCGAGAAACGCATCGAAGCCGCGTTTGAGGTTGGTGATCGTGTCTTGGTCGCGGTCGAAAGCCTGGCGGGCATCGGACCGCAGGCGGTCCCACAACTGGCGCGCGAGGTCCCGCGCCAGATCCGCGGCGTCGGTAAAGTAGTAGTAGAGCGCCCCCTTCGTCACGCCGGCGGCAGCTGCGATCTCGTCCACCCCGACGTTGTAGTAGCCGCGCTCACCGAAGAGCTTGAGGGCGGCGGTGAGGATGCGCTCCTTGGTATCAACGACGCGCGGACTGCGGCGGGCCATATCAAGTCCTTTGCTCCCCAGCGGTCGCCGCTACACCACCCCGTATCGAACGCCCCGCCCACCGACTCCGGCTACACGAACAGCCCCATCTCGCGCGCCACGACGTAGCGTTGGATCTGCGTGGTACCTTCGCCGATGGTGGATGCCCGGATGTCGCGGTAGTACCGGGAGACCGGGCACTCATCCATGAAGCCCGTGCCCCCGAAGATTTGAACCGCGCTGTCCGTCGCTTGCTTGGCCATCTCGGTGATGAACCACTTGCACATCGCGGCTTCCCTGAAAAATGGCTTGTCCGTCATGTACAAATGCGCGGCCTTGTCACGGATCAAGCGCCCGAGTTCGATGTTCATTGCCATATCCGTCAACATGCCCTGGACGTATTGGTAGCGCGCGATCGGCTTACCGAAGGCCAC
Source organism: Deltaproteobacteria bacterium (assembly GCA_017860575.1). GTDB lineage: Bacteria > Desulfobacterota > Binatia > HRBIN30 > HRBIN30 > JAGDMS01. The sequence continues at coordinate 3,175 of JAGDMS010000317.1, forward strand.
GCGTTGCTTGGCGTACGCCGTAGCGAGATCGAGACATTCCTCAGCCAGGCCGAGACACGTCGAGGCAATCAAGATGCGGGCCGTGAAGAACCCCCGCAGTGTGCGGATCAGGCCTTCGCCCTCCGCCCCGATGCGACTGATGAGCGGCACGCGGCAATCGTCGAAAAACAGCTCACGGGTATCGCTCGAATGCAGGCCCATCTTTTTCATCGGCGGCCCGATGCGATAACCGGGCGTCCCCGTGGGCACGAAGATGTGGTCGAAGCGTCGCGTCTCCGGATCGGTCAGGCACACGGCGACAACGCCGCGGCAGATATCGAGGCCGGCGCCCGTGATGAACGTCTTTTGGCCGTTGATCACCCACTCGTCACCGTCACGAACGGCGCGCGTACGGATGCGCGCATTGTCCGAGCCGGCATCCGGTTCGGTGATGCCCATACAGGTGGTCGCCTCGCCCCGGAGCACGGGCTGGACGATGCTGTCCATCCACAGCGCTTTCTGCTCCGGCGATCCTAAGGTGGCCACCGGCTGCGCGAAGGAGAGCGACGCGAACAGGGACCAAGCCAACGACAGGTCGACACGGCCGATCTCCTCCAGGACAAGGCAAAAGCTGATCAGGTCCGTTTCCGTGCCGCCGCAGTCCTTCGGCATTAGCATGCCGATGAACCCAAGTTCGCCCATGCGCTTGAACAACTGGGTGTCGTAGCGGCGGGTGGCGTCACGCTCGGCGGCGCCCGGCGCGACTTCCTTGCGAGCGAACTCCCGAGCGGTCCGCCGAATGGCCTCTTGTTCTTCGGTGTACTCGAACATGTGGCTCTCTCCTCTTCTCTTCTTGGGTGCCGCAATAGGAAGCCTGGGCCGGTCGACGTGCCCCGGCCCCGATCTCCTCTCGATCTCGCAACCGCTCAGCGACCTTTGTACTGGGGAACACGTTTCTCCACGAAGGCCCTGGGACCCTCCGCCGCGTCCTCGCTCATGGCGACCTCCATGCCGATCTGGAACTCGATCGGCAGCGCATCTTTCTCCGGCAGGGCGTCGGTCTCCTGCACCGCACGCTTGATCCCGCGGACCGCCAGCGGCCCATTGGCAGCGACCCGCGCCGCCACTTTGCGCGCCGTCGCCAGCGCGTCGCCGGTCGCCACGACACGTCCGATCAGCCCCATCTGCAACGCCTCCGCGGCTGGATAGTGATCCCCGGTCAGCAGCAACTCCATGGCCTTGGTATACGGAATCTGGCGCCGCAGCCGCACGGTGGAGCCGGCGATCGGAAAGACGCTCCAGCGGACCTCGGAGATACCGAACGTCGCCCCCTCACCCGCGATGCGAATGTCGGTGGACTCCAAAATCTCCACCCCACCAGCGATGCACGGCCCCTCAACCGCGGCGATCAGTGCCTTGTTGCACCGGTAGTCGCGTAGCAAGCCTTTCCACATGACGCTCATATCGTTGCGAAAACGCGCCTCGAATTCGTCCTGTGGTGGCTCCCCGGCGCGCCATCGCACCGTATAAGATAGGTCGGCGCCAGCCGAGAAGACGCCGCCCGCGCCAGTAAGGATGACAGCGCGCACTTCATCGTCCCCGTTGATCATCTCCCAGGCGTCGGCGAGCCGGCAGAACACCTCCGGGTTCATCGAATTCTTGAACCGTGGTCGGTTGATAGTGAGCGTGACGATATGGCCGTCTCGGTCGACGAGCAATGCGGGTTCACTCATGCTGGTTCCTCCTCTTTCGATCGCTCCGCCGCGCCTTCCCATGCGAAAGGGAGAGCGTCACGGGGACGTCGCACCAATTACGCGCCGCCAATTTGTCTCGATCGCGGCTCCGACAAGCATACCGACCTACGTCGCAAGCGGCGTCAAGCCGTAGCGGCGATACCCCGGCCTCGAAATGACATCGTAGATACCGATCGCGCGCTCTGCGCCGACCGTAAACTCACAGCACGACTCGATGGAGTAAGCGTTGGTTTCAGCAAGCGCGCGCGCGGCCCGATCCGAATCCGACCAGCGTGGGGGAAGAGCACCGACGAAGTGGGTGCCCAGTTCGCGACCGGCAACGCGCACGGCCTCGCCCGAAGCCAGCGACAATACCAACCCCACTTGTGTCGGATGTCGTGTCCCGGACGCCAACGTCCACTCGTGGTCCATGCGGGTGATCGGAGTGATCTCGCCGGCCGCGGTGGTCACCGCCCCGTCACTATAGAGAATCTCCCCCTCCGGTGACTCAAACTGCCACGCCGTGATGCAGCGCGATGGGAACGGAATGGACACCCAGTTATAAAACGGGATGCGCGGCATGATCAGCGAGCCCCACCGGCGGGCCCGCAGACCGCGCAAACCGGTGAAGGTGCGGTCGCCCGCGGTCATCGTCCCCTGATAGATGCCCCCTTGGTTGTAATAGGATTGGTCGAACACCACCTCCCCGGCCTGTTCGCAGCGGATGGGACGGAAGTGGTACGCGGGACAGCGCGCCTCGAACTCCAGCGCCGCATGGATGCCGTTGGCCTCGTCGGCCAGCTGCAGGCGCCAGCGCCGCATGGGCTCCACGATCGAGAACGCGAGCGTGCCGACGGCCAGTTCTTCACGCCAGTTCCCCAGGGGTCCGGCATGAAGATACGCAGAGTGTT
>JAGDMS010000588.1 GCA_017860575.1 Deltaproteobacteria bacterium
ATCGATGTCTCCCCCGTGTTGTTATGTAAAATCGAGACGACGACGCGATGGGTCGAGAATATCTCAGTTGGTTTGACGGTTAAGATGAGCCGCGTCCTGCAACCCGGAACACAGGTCGCCGAAGCACCAAGAGTTTACGTAACATCTTCCGGAAATGAGCCTTGGCCAGTGGTGCGTCATCAGCCGTTGGATCTTTCTCGGCAAACAGAACAACCGAATCGGAAAAGGGAGGACAACGTGAACTGTCTGCCAAGGATGCTGGTTTCGGTCGTCATTTCTGTTGCCTGTTGTATTGCTGTTTCTGTTGATGTTTCGGCCGCCGACGATCCGGCGATCACCGCCGTGTCCAGGGACCTGACACAAGACTACGCGTGGGGATTCAGTTCCGGCGTCAAGCAACAGCATGGCTCCTACAAAAACGGTCGCAGTCTGCATGCCGTTTCCAGGCGCACGGGGACGACCGGAGCGAATGGCTATCCCGATTACTTCTTCTGGTTCGATGAGCACACCGGGCGAACGATCGTTCTGAACCGCGCAGTCGCCTACCCGACTTTGGGCAAGAACCCCGCGACACATGCGGTGTTCACGTCGGATGCCGCGGCCACTGCGGCAGGCCAGTTCTGGTGGGTCATGGGCGGCCGCGCCAACGCGCAACCGTTCGACCTCTATCGGTCGGCCGAACTCTTCAATCCGCTCCCGCTGCAACAAGTGCTCGACAACTTCGTCGTGGAGGATCAGTCAACGACCCCGGCCCTCGCAGTCGTCGGAGAAGACGGCCTGCTGGCTTATCGCTGGCGTTCGAGCGGGTCGACGACTGGCGAAGTGCGATTCCGGCGCTATGGACTGTTTGAGAGCGGCCCGCCACTGCTGCAATTCGAGAAATCGCTGGGCAAGGCAACCACCGCAACCGACCTCGGCAACATCACGCTCGAACAGCTCTGGTCTCGATGGGACCCGAGAAGGCGCGCATTCGCGCTGACCTGGCAGTGGTTTCAGCACACGGCTGCGACACCGGATGGCCTGGCATTCGGATCGAATCCCTTCCTGTATACCGATGACTTCGGGACAACCTGGAAAGCAGCGAACGGTGCCGCAGTATCACTGCCGCTCGACTTCATGGCGGCCACTGCATCGAGCGTGATCACTCCGTACGATCACCTGAGGCGCGGTGAAGACACGGAGTGGCTGCCACAGGACATCGGTTTCACGCCCGAGGGTGCGCCGTGGGTCACCCTGATCACCGGACCAGTGCCGGGCGATGCAGATGGGTGGCAGCTTACGCTGTTCCGCTGGAACGGCACCTCCTGGCAGGGCATCCCGATCGCGGACGACCTGGAAGCCCTTGCCGACCCCATTGCCTGTGGACCCACGCGCGACTATCTGGTGTGCGCGTACTCGCAGCTCGGCACCCCGGGGAGCCTGGTCGTGAGGTCGAGCCGGGACGATGGCCTCACATGGAGCGCGCCGGTGACCGTCGATAACGTGGGCATCGCCGACAATGGGGCAACCCAACGCATCAACTGGGTTTCGTTCATGCAACCCGCGGATCGTTACCTCGACAACACGGCGCGTTTCGTCGTCGGGTATTACCGCGTCGGCGATATCGACGGGCGCGACTACAAGAACCGTCTGCGCTGGGTGCGACTGCGGATCGGTCCGCCTGCGGACTTCAATGGTGACGGAACGGCAAACGAAGCGGATCTCTCCGAGTTCACCGCTGCACACGCCGCAGCCGAACCTAGGGCGGACTTCAACGACGACGGTACCGTCGATGCCGCGGACTACGACGCGTTCATCGCGGCGATGGCCGACATCGAAGCCGGCCTGCCGCCCAGTCCGCCTTCGGTGACCGCACCCAACGTGACGGGATTCACGCAGACGGCGGCGACTGGGGCGATCGCGGGTGCGGGACTGATGGTGGGCGCCGTGACACAGCAGCCGAGTTCGACAGTGCCGGCGGGTGCGGTGATCAGCCAGAGTCCGGGGACAGGTTCAATCCTGGCGGCAGGTTCGCCAATCGGGGTCGCACTACCGATCAGTTCGATCTCGCTGTCCGGCACGAACCCAGGACAGTTCGCCCGGACGAACAATTGCGGAACGTCGGTTCCTGCCGGCAGCAGCTGCACAATTTCCGTGTCATTCAAGCCCACCAGCACGGGCTCCAAGTCGGCATCGATCACGGTGACCGCAGGTGACAGTGCAGGAACGAAGAATGCCGCGCTGTCCGGTACGGGAGTTCGCTCCGTGTATTCCGTCTCGCCGACCTCACTGGCGTTCGGCAGCGTACCGCGGGGCACGATCAGCGCGGCCCGGATCGTGACGGTGACGAACACTGGTACGGTCGTGCTGCCGATCTCGTCGGTCACTCTCGGAGGAACCAATCCGGGTCAGTTCGCACGAACCAACAACTGTCCAAGCCAGGTGCCCGTGGGTCAGAGCTGTACCGTCAGCGTCGTGTTCAAGCCGACGTCAAAGGGAAACAAGTCTGCGACCCTGACCATCAAGCCGGGTGGAGGGGCGTCCGCAAAGGCTGTCGGTTTGAGCGGAACGGGTATCTGAGAACGGGCGAAGCCATCTCGCGTGGGAAACATCGGGCCGGGAGCACCGCCATTCCGGACCTATGGGCAAGGCCTTCCAGCCGTTGCGTGAGACGCAGAGCGCCGTCGCACCAGCGGCTTAGTGCGCTGAAACTTGCCAAGCCAGAGAGCCCAATGCATCTTGCCGTTCGTTCTCCGGATCGACTTAAGGGGGACAGGCACACCGGGCGCGCCTGCGCATCAGGCGGACCTGCAGCGGATGGGCGGCGATGCTCGTCCCCATCGTAGTCGCGAGCCCCCCGGCTCCGGTCTGCGTTTCCGTTTCTGCACGTTCACGTCAGATATTCGCCTCGCCTGACCGCGCAGACCCCGCCGCGCTGCGGGCATGGGTGCGGCTGTACGTCGGAGTCATCCGCCGGACGCGACGGGGCAGGTGAGGGTTACGGGCTACCGCAACTCCACCTCCAGCCTATAGGCGCAATATCCCGCCCCCGCTACCAATCGAA
>JAGDMS010000318.1 GCA_017860575.1 Deltaproteobacteria bacterium
GGCCACATCCGCCGGTCATTGAGCGGCCCGTCGTCTTCGGGCTGGTAAATCTTGCACAGCTTCGCGTTGCGATTTTTGACGAGGTAGTCCAGCTCCCAGATCGCGTTCTTCACCCCGCGACGCAGCACCGGACCGCAGTTGCATTCGAGATACATGCGGTCGGGGTACGGTTCGATCTGCTGCATGATGAAGGAGTTGGTGGACATGCAGGTCTCGTAGTGGCTCGCAAGCACCCCGGGCTCGCGCAGCACCAGCGCCACGTCCATTCCCGCGGCGTCCATTTGCTTGAGGAGCTCCGGTGCGGACGGCGGCGGCATTTCTGTTCCTTGGCCGATGTTGCGATCGCACCATGCGCGCATGATGGTGTTCACGGCCTCCCAAAAGCGGCCGAAGTTCGGATAGTACGCCATCTCCGACAGCGACTGTTGGTTCAACAGGTGACATTCCGAAAGCGCCACGAAGTAATCGGTCTGTGCCATGCAGTCTCTCCTCCCTGATATCAAGTGTGCTTCGGCAACAACACGCGGCGCGGCCAACTAGCCGCCCATCGCATGCTGCGCCGCGATATATGCGAAGGTCGTCGCTGGCCCCAGCGTCGAACCGGGTCCCGGATAGGTTCGGCCGACTGCCGAGGCCGCGCAATTGCCAACGGCGTAGAGCCCCGGGATGACGTCACCGTGCGTGTTCAGCACGCGTGCGTGGGCATCCGCCGTGAGTCCGCCCATGGTGCCGAGATCGCCGGGATACGCCTCCACCCCGTAAAACGGTGGCTTTGCGATCGGCGCGAGACATGGGTTGGGCTGGACCGTCACGTCACCGTAGTAGCGATCGAACACGGTCTCACCACGCTGGAACTCGACGTCCTTCCCTGTGCGTGCACAATCGTTGAACTTCGCAACGGTTTTGGTGAGACCGACCGCGTCGATACCGAGCAGCCGTGCGATGCCGTCGAGTGAATCCGCCTTCTTGAGATATTCCTCCTTCAAACGCTTCGGGAGCGACCAATCCGGCTGCTGCGACCCCTGCAGCAGGGGCCCGCACGGATACTTGCGGCGGAAATCGGCGTCGAAGATCAGGTACGCCGGCACACACCCCGCGCCGGTCTTGTGATTGGCATACATGGCGTTGACGACATCGACGTACGGCAGCGCCTCGTTGACGAAGCGTTCCCCGCGCTTGTTGACGAGAATGCCGCCCGGCAGGGACTTCTCGATCACGAGCATGCGGGCCCGGTCCTCGCCCGGCACCACCGTGGTCGGTCCCCAACAGGCGTAATCGGTGAGATCGAGCGCGGCGCCGATCGCCAACCCCATATTCAGCGCATCACCCGTGTTCTCCGGATTTGCGCAGGTCCACTCGGCACGGGTAGGATTCGGCAGATACTTTTCCCGCATGGCCTGGTTCGACTCGAAACCACCAGCGGCCAAGATCACGGCCTTGTCGGCACGAATCCGAATCTTTTGACCGGCGCGCTCGGCGATCACGCCGGCAACACGCCCGTTCTCCACGACCAACTCGCGGGCCGGCGTCCTCAACCACAGCGGCACGCCCCGATCCATCAGCGACCGCCACAGCGAACCGACCAATGCGTTTCCCATCACCAGGTTGCGGTCGCGCTTGGATTTGAAGCGCCATGGAATATCGAACCAGTAGGTGCTCATCAGGCGCGCGGTCAGCGCCATCCATCCCGGGCCGCGACACAGCAGGTGCCGCGCCTGTTTGATCGTCATCGCGACGCGCCCCATGATCAGCGCCTGGACCGCCACTTCCCGCATGTTGGAGAACTCGTCGCCGAGGACACGTGCGTGGAAATTCATCGCCTCGACGGAGCGGCCGCCCGCACGCCAGCCGGGAACCTCCGGGTAGTAGTCGGGATACTCCGGCATGGGATCGAACCGTACGCATGTGTGCTCGGAAAGATAGCGAAGCATCCGCGGCCCGTTGTCGACGTAGGCCTGCAAGCGATCGTCGGCAACAGCGCCACGAGAGGTTCCTTTCAGGTAGCTGAAGGCATCTTCCGGTGAGTCCACAATCCCCAGGCCCGGCATGAAGTGGTTGTTCGGAATCCACAAGCCGCCGCCCGATCGCGCCGAGGAGCCGCCGTACAGCGCGCTCTTTTCGATGAGGACACTCCTCCCACCGCGATCGTGCGCGATGACGGCAGCGACCATGGCGGCGGCACCCGAACCCACCACCAGCACGTCCACCGCGTGATCCCAGGTATTTGGCGTCGTGTCAGCCATGTTAAACTCCACCTCGCGTTACGCGCTTTGTTGCCCTCCAGATTCCGCAGCGAGGGATTACCCTGATCCACGTGGCGGAGGAAAGAAATACCGCTGCAACAAGCTGTCACCTGGTCGCAACAATGCGACGCTAGGCACAGCGGCCCCCGTTCGGCACCCGCACCGTCCCCTGATCCCCGACCCCTCGAACGACTCTTGACCTCCGAGTGGCGACCGCCCTAGTTTCGGCTAGGAGGAACAGACACGATGGGGATCCTCACCGAGGAAATGAAGGAAGCGGTCAACACGCGGCGGCTCGGGTACGTTGCCACGGTCTGTCCGGACGGGACGCCGAACCTGTCGCCGAAGGGCACGACGCGCGTGTGGGACGATGAGCACCTGGTGTTTGCCGACATCCGCTCGCCCGGAACCGTCGACAATATTCAGCGGAATCCGGCCGTCGAGATCAACGTCGTGGACCCGGAGGCGCACAAGGGCTATCGCTTCAAGGGCACAGCCCGCGTGCTCACCGACGGCCAGGTATTCGAGAACATTCTCAGCTTCTATCAGCAAAGCGGTGTCACTCATCCCATCCGCTCAATCGTGCTGGTGAAGGTCGAGCGCGCCCAGAGCCTGCCCTAGTTCACGTCGGCGCCGGAGTCAGTCGACACAGCGCTTGCCGGCTCGCCTTCACTCCAAGGAGTCCGGAAGGTCGCGGTTGACGCTCATCGACCATCGCGGGTTGCGCTTTTCGAGGAACGCCTCGATGCCCTCTCGCGCGTCGGGTTGCGCGCCGATCCAGGCAAAGAGCCGATCCTCGCGCCGCTTCATCTCAGCCGGCGTCGCCGCCGCGTGCTGCCACAGGAGATGCTTGATGATGGCTACCGCCACGGGAGCGCTGTTTTCGGCTATGTCGCGCGCTAGCGCAATGGCTGCGGGCAAAACCTCGGCTGCCGGAAGCGCCTTCGACGCCAGCCCGAGCACGGCAGCCTCGGATCCGCGCATCGTACGCCCAGACATCATCAGCTCGGCCGCGTTTGACAGCCCCGCGACTCGAGCCACGGTCACGTGGGAACCGAAGCCCGGGATGACGCCCCGCCGCGCGAACGCGAAGGAGATCTTGGCGTCCTGCGCGACGTAGCGCACATCGCAGCTCATGGCGAACGTGATACCCACGCCGACAGCGTGTCCGTTGATTGCAGCGATCACCGGCTTGCGCAGATCCCACGGATGGAACTCGTCGGCCTGAGGCTCCGCCGCCCGCCCTTGAAACGTCGCTCCGCCCTGGCCGAGGTCGGCGCCTGCACAGAACGCCTTACCCGCACCGGTAATGACGACAGCCCGGACGTCCTCCTGCTGATCGCAGCGGCGAAGCGCGTCGCTGATCTCCCGCTCCATGGTTCCGTTCCAGGCATTCATCCGCTCGGGACGGTCCAAGGTGAGTGTCGCCACGCGTTCGCGCACTTCAAGCCGGATGCAATCGTAGGTCATGGACGACAGCCACCGATCAACGCTTCACAACGAAACCGGCCGCCACTCGATCCCAGACCTTGTCCCCGATCCCGCGCTCGCGGAGCGCAAATTTGCGGACCTTGCCGGTCGGTGTCAGCGGCAACGCGTCCAGGAATTCGATGTAACGCGGGACGAAGAAGTACGGTGCGGTCTCATTGACGAACGTCGCCAGTTCCTCGGGCCGCAGGGTGGCGCCCGGATTGAGCACGACATCCACCTTGATCTCGGCCTCCATCTCGAGTTCCGCCGACTGCACCCCGTAAGCAGCCGACTGCGCCACGGCGGGATGCGCATTCACGGCCGCCTCCACGGCAAATGAGGAGACGTTGCGACCCTTGTACCGGATGTAGTCCTTCTTGCGATCGAAGAAGAAGAACTCACCGTCCTCGTCCTTCCGGCCCAAGTCGCCCGTGTGGTACCAGAGGTTGCGGAACGCGGCCGCGGTGGCCTCCGGGTTGTTGAAGTATCCGTTGAAGATGCGATACGGCTCCGCGGGCCGCACGCAGAATTCGCCGACCTCGCCCACGGGCACCTCGACGTCGTTCTCATCGTGCAGTCGCACCTCCATTCCGGCCGGTGGCACGCCGGCCGAGTTTGTCTTCCAGCGACGAGTGCCATCATCGATGCGCAGCAGGACCGTAAATACCTCGCTTTGCCCATATCCCTGCGCGATCCGCTCGATGCCGAAGCGTTCCTTGAATGGCTCCATGAGCCGGTCCGGCATGGGGATCGTCGAGGCAACCCGCACCGGGTTGTCCCGGTCGTCCGGCCGCGGGGGCGCCTGCCAGAGGAAGATGTGCATGGCGCCGAGGGTGAACATATGCGTGGCGCTATAGAAGCGCGTGCGGTCCCAGAATGTGCTCACCGAGAAGTGATCGTCCAGGCCGAGAGGGACGCCGGCGAGTAAGGCCGGATAGACAGCCGCGATCCATGCCGCCGAGTTGTACATGGGCAAGCAGTTGAACAGGACATCGCCCTCGCGTACGTCGAAGCTCCGAATGCTGCTCTCGGAACCGCGCACCCAGGCGCTGTGGCTCTGCATGACGCCCTTCGGTCGGCCGGTCGTGCCCGAGGTCCACAAGACAGCCGCGGTGTCACTGTGCGCCACCTCGATGTCCGGCTCCACCGCCGGTAGCTGGGCGAAACCGCGCAGGTCGGCCCTGTGGACACCGTCGAGCACGATATCACTCGCTCCGTTGACAACGACCCACTCAAACGGCAGGCGCGATCCAAGCTCCGCCACCCGCTCGAGCAGCGCCGCATCGACGACGAGGACGCGAGCCCGGCTGTCCTCCAGCGACTCGCGCAGCCATTCTTTACGGTAGTCGGTGTTCGTCGGCACCCAGATCGCCCCGAGCTTGTTGACGCCGTAGGTGGTGAACACCTGCTCGGGCGAGCCCGCCATGAAAGTGGCCACCGTATCCCCCGCCCGAACCTCCAGATCCCGGAACCCGGCCGCGTAGGCGTTCGCCAGCGCATTGACCCGCCCGAAGCTGTACTGTTCCCCACCAGACTTGAGGTAAATCGCATCCGGAATGTCCTCCGCCTGGCGGCGGAGAATCGTTCCGAGAACACGATCACTGGCACTCGACAGCTGAGCAATGTGCATGCGCCCTCCCCGTACTCGATGCGCACGGCCCGGGTGGCGGGCCGAACCGCGCTATGACTCTGCCGAACCCGTGCCGCTCGCGCCGCGAATCAAGCGCCAGAGGCGGCGCGGCGTGGCCGGAACCTCCGTCGCCCGCACACCGAGCGGTGCCAACGCGTCATTGATGGCGCACATGATGGCGGCCGGTGTCGTATGGATGGCTCCCTCGCCACTGCCCTTGGCGCCCAGGGCGGTAAACGGTGACGGCGTCACCAATGCCTTCTTCTCGGTCGTCGGCGCTTCGAAGATGGTCGGCAGCAAGTAATCCATGAAGGTTGAGGTGAGCGGCTGCCCCTCATCGGTGTACGTGTACTCCTCGAGGAGCGCGGCGCCCACGCCCTGGGCCACTCCGCCGTCGATCATGCCTTCGACCGTC
>JAGDMS010000319.1 GCA_017860575.1 Deltaproteobacteria bacterium
GACCAAGCCCTCACTTCAGACCTCTAGCCCAACTCGTGGCGGTCTGTCGAGCGCAGACAGGCCTGAACCCCGGACGCGCGAAATTGCGGTCCCAGACCTAGATGGACCCGGCATGCCAAGTGGCCATGCGGATCAGCTGTATCCCGATCGTATCCCTTGCCAACCGCAAGCCCACACCCACGACCGACCGGCGCACTGCGTCTCGCCGGCCAATGTGGTATGGTCCCGGAACCATTCGTAAACCGATTCGATCGCATGGAGGCCCACGGATGTCCGGAACTACACAGCCATCAACGCCACGTCTGGCGGGAAAAGTGGCACTCGTCACCGGTGCCGGCCGGGGCATCGGCCGCGCGGAAGCGATCCTGCTCGCTCAGCAAGGCGCCCAGGTGGTGGTGAACGACATCAGCACGCGCGCCGGCGAAATGGCGCGGGACGTCGTGGAACAGATCCGCGCCACTGGCGGCGACGCCGCAGCGAACACGGACACCATCGCCGGCATGGACGGCGCCGAGCGCGTCGTGCGTACCGCCGTCGACACATTCGGCCGCCTCGACATTCTGGTCAACAACGCCGGGATTGTGGCCCCGGCGGAAGTTGCGGAGATGTCGGAGGCGGACTGGGACCATGTGATCGCCGTCAATCTCAAGGGCACCTTTGCAACGACGCGGCATGCCAGCCGGGTGTTCAAGCGACAGTTGAGCGGCGTGATCATCAATACCAGTTCCGAGTCGGGTCTGGGCCATCCCGCGATGGCCAATTACGCCGCCGCCAAGGAGGGGATCATCGGGTTTACCCGTGCGGTCGCACGCGAGCTGGGCCGCTTCGGGATCCGGTGCAATGCCATTCGGCCGCGTGCTTTCGATACCGGTGGCACGACGGTGTACTACGAGGCGTACCAACGCTGGCAACCCCTGTACGATGCGCTGGGCCGCTACTCGGTCGGCACCCGTGGTCTAATCCGCGGGAAAGCCAGGGCCGAGACCGTGGCCGCACTGGTAGCGTGGCTGTGCTCCGACACCGCGGCGCACGTCAACGGCCGCACCTTCTGCGTCGGCGGTGACGAGATCGGCCTGTGGTCCGAGCCCGAACTGACACGCAGTGTGTGCCGCGACGGCGGTTGGACACTGGAGGCGCTGGACGGCATCGCCAGGGAACGACTCATCGGGGACCTGACGAACGACTTTCTTGCGCCGGCGGTGGGCACGAAGGAATTGTAACGCGACGCCCGTCTACGCGCCCTCCGGCGGTTAGCCGCCTCTCCCTGCCTTGACTCGTACCGGCGGATCACGCTTTCCTAGGAAATCGAAGCCGGGCTGCTCGGCACTGGCTGGGACCTGGGACAAGGAGGGCGAATGGATCTGCTGTTCATTGTACGTGACGCGTTGGCGAACTCGGTCGTCGGCACGCTGCTGACGGCGGCGCACGCCAAGAAGGTTGGCCAGGAGGTCGCGGTGGTCTTTACGCAGGAAGCGTTGGCGGCCGTTGCCCGCGGTACCTTCGGTTGGCCACGCGAACTCGCGGGCCAGGAGATGCGGTTCCTGATGGCCGACCACGCCGCTGCCCGCGGCATCCCCGTGGCCGGACGCGGCGAGAGCCGGCAAATCGACACCAAGGCCCTGATCGCGCAGATCCGTGATGCCGGCGTGCCCCTGTACGCGTGTCCAGTCTGGGCGGCGCTGCTCGGTCTCGAGGGCAAGCTGCCCCAGGGATTGCAGGCGGTCGATGCCGCCGCTGTCTGCACCTTGCTGCACGACGCCAAACAGGTGATCGGGACCCTGTAGACGAGAGGAGACAGCCATGGGTTGGACGGACTGGCAGAAGGTCGAAGGCGAAGGGCTGGAATTCGACGAAATCCTGTATGAGAAGAAGTTTCACTCCGAGCTGCAAGGGGGCGTGGCGCGGGTCTCCGTCAACAAGCCGAAGAAGTACAACGTCATGACGCTGCGCACCGTGGACCAGATGTTCCGTGCCTTCTACGACGCCAATCACGACGTGAGCATCGGCGCGATCATCGTCGCCGGCGTCGGCAAGCATTTCGGCACCGGCGGCGACGTCGAGTGGGAGAAATGGGGACTGCGCGAGGCCTTCTACAACCGCTATCCGCACAACCGCCTAGTCCGCACTTCGCGCAAGCCGGTCATTGCGATGGTGCAGGGATACTGTCTCGGCGGCCACAACCACCTGGCCTACTGTTGCGATTTCACCATCGCCGCCGAGGATGCCATCTTCGGCCAGGCCGGCCCCAAGGTCTCCAGCCCGGCGGACGGATTCATGGTTCCGTACCTGTGTCGCGTCGTGGGCGCGAAGCGGGCGCGCGAGTTGTGGATGCTGTGCCGTCGCTACACGGCACTCGAGGCGCTGGAGATGGGGCTGGTGAACCGCGTCGTCCCGCTGGAGCGGCTCGAGGAAGAGGTCGACAAGTGGTGCGACGACATGTTGGCGCTCAGCCCGGGATGTCTGGAGATTCTCAAGGCCACCTTCGACCAGGAGATGGATGGATATGCCGAGCTTGGCGTCATCTCGAGTCAATTTTACCCGGATTGGTTCGACATGCCGGAGGGCAAGGAGGGCGGCGCGGCGTTCATGGAAAAACGACGGCCGCAGTTCTGGAAGCTGCGCAAACGCGAAGACGAGATGCGGCAGGAACTGATGCGGCAATACGAGAAGGAGAAGAAGTAGCCGCCGCGACCTCCTTTTACCGCAAGCGCTCAGCAGCGAGTCGGGCAGTTTTCAGTTGAAGACGGAAACCCGATTGCTGCCCGCATCCATTGAGCGCGTTATTCACGGCACTGAGTATCTCATCGACCGTAATCCCACGGTCGCCGTTGTTGTCGCCTGCCACGCAGTCGGTCCTCGGGACATTGCCGAGGGCGATGTTCACCATACGCAGTAGTTCGTCTACGCTCACCGTGGAGTCGCTTCCGCAGTCCCCGACGCAGCCCGGGCGCACCCAACTCCGCACGGTGACCGTGACCAGGTAGTCGCGGTTTAGCTCCACCCCCGCGGGAGGGGAAATGGCGAGGTAGTAGCGTGTGCCGTGGTAGGCAGCGCCATCCGTCGCGGCATGACCAGCGCTGGGGCCGCCGCTTGGGGCGCGGTAGAAGAAGTCCGTCGCGGGGCGGAATTCGAGGGTCTGGCTTGCCCGGCGGCCGCCCGCGGCTACCACGAAGCCGCGATCGTCCACGACGTTGACCAGCGCACTGAAGGGCAAGCTGACGTCCACGCCGGTTGTGTAGTCCGGATGCAGCCAGTCCGGACAGCCAACGCCGCTGCAGGGAGCAATGGGGACGAGGAAGGCGTCCGTAGCGTCGCCGAACCGGATCGGCAGGTCGACCCCGGCCGCCCAGTTGCCGGAGAGCATGTCGGCCTCTCCCGGATCACAGCGCAGGCCGCGCCCGTTCTGGCCGATGTCGATCTGGTCGGGATTGAGGTCGAACTGGCAGTTGTCGGATCCCCCTTTTCCGCGGCAACAGTCGTTGAGCTGCGAGCCATCAGGCGGTGTGATGCCACTGCAGTTGAGGTTCTCCGGAAACGGCCCGCCCTGATCGCAAATGCCGTCGTTGTCGTCGTCGGGATCGCAGACATCCCCAACGTCGTCGTGATCGTTGTCGGCCTGATCCGCATTCGGGATCCCGACGCAGTTGTCACACGCGTCGGCGCGACCATCGCCGTCGGTATCCGACTGGTCGTTGGCTACAAACGGGCAATTGTCGACGCCATCCGCGTAACCGTCGTTGTCGTCGTCCGGGTCACACACATCGCCGCCTGGGAAGGGGTTATCAAAAGTAACGCCGCACCGGTCCTCGCTGGAACACAAATACCCACACCCGTCCCCATCGTTGTCGAGCTGATCCGGATTGTCTTGGCAGGGGCAGTTGTCCACGCGATCCACAATGCCATCGTGGTCAAAGTCGATGCATAGCGCATTATAGGCCCCGTCGTCACAGGCGTCGCCTACACCGTCCCCGTCACAATCCTCCTGGCGGGGATTCTCGACCAGCGGGCAGTTGTCGTCGCACGCGACCGTGTCGCCGCCGGTACACGGCTCCCGGCCAGTGACCCGCACGCCGTCCCCGTCAACGTCGGGGTCCTCGGCATCAGGCACGCCGTCGCAATCGCGGTCGACGACGTCACGCAGGCCGACAGCTGTGAAGGCGTTCTTGACGGTGCACACATCGCTGTCTTCGAATCCATAGACATGTCTATTATCCACATAGTCGCTTGCGGTTTGGATCGTCTCATCGGCCACCGTGTGCAAATCTGCATTCGACGGCAGCGCCATCAACGTGTCAAAGTATAGGTGCCGCGCCTTAACTCGGCCGAGTCCGGTGATGGTGAAGTTGTGGTGTGTTCCACCGTCTGTGATGAGGAACGCGGCTTTGCTGGGAATTCCCGAGTTGTGTTCCTCATTGAACCGGACATCGTCATCCTGGTAATCATCATAGTGGTCGACGAAGTCCACGCGCGGAGGATCGCTGAGATCCGCCGCCGCACCGAATACGGTATCCTCGCCAAGGGTCCAGTCGATCGCGGCAGCGTCGCCGCTTTCGACCAGGCAGCCAAAAAAATCTGAGTAGCTCTCGCTGACCGAAAACGTCTCATCGAGATCCAGATCAAAGCGAGCGTCGGGGCTGTATTGCCGAACGCCGTGAGTGAATTCGTGGGCGAACACGTCGGTGGCGACCATGCCGTCGCCGAAACGCAGTTCGTTGCAGGCGGTCTTCCAGAGCGCTTGTATCCAGCCTCGCCCCAGGTGCACGATAACCGGTATCGTATCGCCTCGCCCATTGTACGAATCCCATTCCAGAAGGGCGGCGAAGAAGTCGTATGTGGCACGCGCCGCGGTGCGAGCCGCCTCTGCATCCGCGTCCCCGCCAGGATACTCCTCCGTTGGCCCGGCTTCGGTGAACCATTCCTGCAAATCGTCGCGGCTGGCCAGACACTCATCGGACTCGCCGTCTGTATGGTCTCCGTTCTTGATGCTCAGGTGGAAGGCACGCGGTGAATCGTCGATGCCGCGCAGCAACTGCCCGTCATGCGCGTCGACGAAATACGTCCACGTCGTTCCGATCCCCTCGGAAGCGGTGACGCCGCGCAGATGCACCTCCCACGCGAGGTGTGTCGCCGCTGGGCGTCGGCTACCCAGGCCTGTGTTATAGTAGGTTAACCGCGCCTCGCCGATGGGTTTCACTCCGGTGCCCGGAACCGCCGCCGCGGCAAAGGTTTGCGCCGCACGGAGACTGATTGTCGGCGCACCGAACGAGGGCACCTCGGGCAAGTAGTCGCCGCTGGTGTGGGTGACGGCGCCCGCACGCAGGTGCACGGCCAATTCCGCCGCGTGCACGGGAGTTCCCTCCACGTGCTGGCCGAAGAAGACATGTTCACCTGTGCGGTTCTTGAAGATCCGTTTCAGATGGAGCTGTGCGCGGGGAGATGTGAGCCGATAGAGGTCCCGATAGCGCTCGAGGAAGTCCAGCGCCTGCACCACCGGATCGTCAGGGAGGCCGGCTGGCACCGGCACATCGACGCCGATGAAGTGCGGAATGCCCCGCTCGACCCGCAACTCCGGGACGCGTAGCGAATCTCTCCGCAACCGCAGCAACGCCGCCACTTGCGGGTCTGGCGTTGCCGTCGGGGTGGGTGTGTCGCTCGCCGTTGGGGTTGCTTGAGAGGTAGGGGTTGCCGTTCGAGTCCGTGTCGGGGTGTACGTCGGAGTGACCGGCACGGTGGGCGTCGGCGT
>JAGDMS010000014.1 GCA_017860575.1 Deltaproteobacteria bacterium
ATCGATGAAATCGGGAACGCCATCGCCGTTGAGGTCCACGGTGTCGCGGTCGCTGCAGTGGGTGAAGTTGCCGTTGGCGTCGGTCGTGCACGGCGCGGTGGTGACGTTGACGTCCCGCAGATACGTAAACTCGTTCGGCCCGAAGTGGCCGAGCCCGGTCGGCGGCAGCGTCCAGGTCTTGGCGGTGGAGTAGCCGCTGGATGTCTTGGTGTACACCGTCCACGACGAGGCGCTGCTGTTCACAATGTCGGCGATGCCGTCGTGATTCATGTCCAGGAGGGTGCGCGAGACGTCCTGGCTGGTGTCGGTGACCCGCAACGCGGTAATCCCAGGTGGGGCCGTGACCGTCTGTGCCGAATGCAGGCCGGCGTTGCTGGGCGCATGCGCAAAGGTCTGCGCGGGCAACGTCAGAAAGCCGTAGCTGACCTGGGCCTGGCTCAAGACCGAGCGGTACCCGCTTTGCCCGTTCGGCGGGGCGTCGTAACTGAAGTTGTAGGTCCGCACCAGGGTGTCGGCGGTCGGAACATCCGTCTTCACGGTGATGCTGGTCAGGCGTGCCGCCATGACCGCGCGCCCGCTGCCGAGATTGTTCTCGATCAGGTCCGGCCGCCCCTCCCAGGTGAAGACGACATGGTAGAAATGGTTCGGGGAGGCGCTCAGGTTGCCCCCGTAATCGATGGACGCGGGGTAGAGCACATTGTACCAGGAGTTGTAGGTGATGCTCAGGTAGTTGCCGTCGGGGTCCTGGACCTTCGTCAGCGCCCATTCCGCGGTGAAATGGCAGGTGCCGTCAAGCGCGATCGTCCCGAACAGGCTGACGTCGGTCCCCGCGCGCGCACCGGCGACGTCGCCGAACGTGTACTTGAGGCCGCTGCGATCGTAGACCGTCCAGGTGTTGTTGACGGTGTCTTTCGTGACCTGCGTGTAGCCCTCCTCGATCTTCGGCCGGTAGGTGGTGGCGCCGGCCGAGGTGGCCACCAGTTCCGCCGTGCCGGTCGGGAGCGTGAGGACGAACTGGTCGGTGGCGATGCACGACTCCCCGGCGGGACAGCCGCTCGACGAGCCACAGGCGTTGCCGCTGAGACTGTAGGAGGTGCCGCACGCACGGGGCACGCCCCATTTGGTCGAGCGTTGGATGCGTCCAAGCGGAAGATCCCACCCGAAGCCGTACGGGCTGGGCCCGCCGCTGCTGGAATACTGCAGGACCAGTTTCGGGGTCACGTTCTTGCGGCCCGGTGGGACTTCAATCGCCATGCTGGTGCCCGACGCCCCGGTGAACAGGTTGGCCTCCGGCGTCTGCGCCAAGCCCGTGAAGGCGGTGGAGCCTTCCCCGCTGCGCGTCCCGAGCGACGTGGTGGTATCGCCCAGCGCTGCCGCGGACCACAGTGCCAAGACCAACAAACCGAACCGCGCTGTGCCAGCAAACCCACACGAGTTGGCCATGGGAATCTCCTTGTGGGGCTACTGCCCCATGCCGGGATTGGCCGCGCCGGGATTGCGCCGCGGGGTGGGATCGGTCGCCGGCGGGGCCGGGGGCGCGTCGGAGAGGTCGGCCAGCTGTGTCTCCTCGGAAGGCACCGGATGTGGTGGAGGCGACTGTAATCGGTCGGGGTCCGGATCGCCGGAATCCATGCGCGGTGGGCCGGCGGGAATCTTGGTGATCTCTGTCGATGGGACCTCCTCCGGCAGCGTCCGCCGCACGCGGTCGTACTGGTCGAGCAGGGCGTGGACGCGCTGCGTTGCCTCTTCGTCGGCCGGGGCTTCCGCCAATGGTACCGGTGCCAGCAAGGGTGGCTCTGCCGCTGGAGCCGGGTCGTTGGACTCCTGCCTCCAGCCCGCAATGGGGCCGACGTGCGGACGGCTAGCCTCCGCTAATGCGTTGTCGGTCACCAGCTCGGGGACCTCGGCCGCTGCGGCGTCGAGCTCCGCAGGGTCGATCTCCGACGGCACGGCTTGAAAGGGAACCGCATCCGCGGTTTGCGCGACGGCCCGCGGCAAGGCGGACCACGAGACCGGCCCACCCCAGCGCCCAACCAGGGCCGAGATCCCAAGGCCAATGGGCAGCGCCAGCTGCCACCACCGCTTCCAACCCCTGTCCGGTGTCCACTGTGTCACACGTCCCTCCGTGCGCCGTGTCGGATCGAGGCTGCTACGCCTGCCTCGGTCACAGCCGAGATCGCACGCCGTATAGACCATCCCGGCCTGACTGCAAGTGATAAGTGTCATTTGGGGGGGGGCTGATATATGTCAGTTCTGGATATATATGTACAGCATTACAATAAAGCAACATATTTATACGGAGTACGACCCATGCCGCTGCTCGCAAGAGCACCCTCCGTAAACATCAACAGCGGTCCTTCAGTCCGTGCCTGTGCAAGGCCTCAAGCGGCCGAGGCGTGCGTCAATGGCAACGCGATCGCTTGACTGCCACGGCGATATCTGAACTATAGGCACTGCCTATAGATGACCGTGATGGGTCGATGCTGAAAGGGGACTGATGGCGATTGCCCATGCCGTGCTGGGCGTGCTCACGCGCGGGGACTGGTACGGTTACGAGATCAGACGCCAGCTCGAGGACGAGTTCGGTGCCGATTGGCGGCTGGATTTCGGGCAACTGTATCGCGCGCTGGGTGGGATGCAGCGGAACGGCTGGATTACGCGACGCGTAGAGCCCGGCCGGCAAGGGCCGGCGCGGCGCGTCTATGCCCTCACCAGCCGCGGCCGCGCCGAGTTCCGGCGCTGGTTGCGTCAGCCGGTGGAGCGCGCCGTGCATGGACGCGACGAACTTCCTCTGAAGGTACGCTTCGCCATGGCCGGTCCTCCGGCATGTGCCGGCGCACTCGTGGCGGCGCAACACCGTCTCCTTGATGCGCAGCGGCGGACGCAGAAGGAACGGTCCGAGACCGCGCAACGGAAGCGCGACCCAGGCGCCTGGCTGCTGGCGGAAGCCCACCGCCGACAGACCGATGCGGCCATTGCCTGGCTGCAATCGTGCGCGGCGGTCCTTCCGGCTCGCCCACGGTGCGCGCGGGACACATCTGAGCCGACCACGTTGGTTGCGGTAGGCAGCGACGATCCGCTCCTCGAGATGATCGGACGCCTGGCGGTGACGCGGCATCCCGAGCTGCATTTTTCGACGGAAGCGGCGGGCAGTCTTGCCGGCTTGGTGGCCTTGCGTGACCAACGCGCCGACCTCGCCGGCATTCATCTGCTGGACGTCGATTCCGGCGAGTATAACGTCCCGTTCGTGAAGCACCTCCTGCCGGAGGAGCCCATCATTCTGCTGCACCTGGCCCAGCGCGAACAGGGATTGATGGTCGCTGCGGGGAACCCCAAGGAGATTCACCACCTGCGCGACCTGGTGCGCCCGGGGGTGCGCATGATCAACCGCCAGCGCGGGGCCGGGACACGGCTGCTCTTGCATCACCGGCTGCGGCAGGCTCGCATCGATCCGCACGCCATCGCCGGCTACGCGGCCGAGGCGCCGACGCACGGCGCGGTGGCCGCCGCGATTGCGGCGAGCGCCGCGGATGCGGGGCCCGGTATTCGCGCCGTGGCCCAGGCGTGGGGCTTGGAGTTCATCCCGCTCGGGTACGAGCGCTACGACCTGGCCATCCCAAGGGCCGTGTACGAGTCCAAGCGCCTGCGGCCGTTGCTCGAGGTGATGCACCAAAAGGCCGTTCGGCGGACGGCCGAAACGATGACCGGCTACGACGTTTCGCGTATGAGCGACATCGTTGCCGATCTGCACTGACGGCCCATCATGCGCTACTTCCTGGGCATCGACGACACTGACGTCCTCGGACACCGTCCGGGTACGGGTCGGCTGGTGCGCGATCTCGGTGCCTACCTCGAGGCCCAGCGCGAGGCACGACTGGTCGGCGTGATCCGCCACCAGCTCCTGGTGGACCCACGCATCCCTTACACCAGCCACAACAGCCCCGCCTGTCTCATCGTCGAGGCGGATGGGGAGCCCGACGAGGTCGCACAACGCCTCTTTGACATTGCCGCGGGGTACATCGTCACGCGGTCTGCGCCGGGTTCCGATCCGGGCGTGTGCCTGGGCGAGGCGGAACACATCGCTGACGATGTCCTGCAATTCGGTTACCGCGCCAGCAGTGAGGTCGTGGCAAAGGCCGACGCCCTGGCGCTGGCGAGCCGCCATGATCTGTTGCTGGTGGAACTCGGTGGGACGGGAGACGGCGTCATCGGGGCGTTGGCTGCGGTCGGGCTCACGGCAGAGGGGAACGCGGGGCGCTTCCTCGAATTGGCCGGAGGTCTGCGCGGTTTCGGCGAAGAGGCGCCGGCCAGTGCCTTGCGGCAGCGGGGCATCAGTCTGCTGTCGGTGTCGCGCAACGGGGAGGTGGTTCCTGCCGAGGCGCTGATCGCGACCGGGGACTGGGTGCGGCCCCGGCTCATCGGCGGTCGGCCGGTCTTGTTGGTGGAGCAGGCCGGGGACGGTTGGTGCTGCTTCGATAGGAAAGCGCAGCACGCGGAGCCAACGGAGTAGGTGTGGGAGAGCCGGCAATCGTGACGGCCGAACAGGCCGCATACCAATATGGCGGATGCCGCGACACGGTGGGGCCCTTCGATCTCACCGTGCAGCGTGGCGACTTCCACCTGATCTCTGGCCGTTCCGGCGGCGGCAAGAGCACGTTGGCGCGCATGCTTTCAGGCTTGATCCCGCATCTGTATCGTGGCCGTTTCGCTGGGCAGGTGCGGATTGAGGGACGCCTCAGTCACCAGGTCCCCCTGTGGGAACTGAGCACGTGCGTCGGTCTGGTGGCGCAGAATCCGGCAGCGCAGGTGCTGGCATCGACGGTTGCCGACGAGATCGGGTTCGGCCTGGACACCGCGGGGTTCACGAACGGGGAACGCGATGGCCGCCTGCAAACGGCGCTGGCTGGCTTCGGCCTCGAGGATTGCGCGGAGCGGGATCCCCGCACGCTGAGCGGAGGCGAACAACAAAAACTCATGCTGGCCGCGCTCAGTGCGAGGGAACCCCGTGCCCTGGTGCTGGACGAGCCCCTGTCGATGCTCGACGGTGCCGTGTCCAGGCGCGTCGTCGATGCGCTCGCGCGGCTGCGACGTGAGGGGACGGCGGTGGTGGTGTTCGAACATCGCACGCGACCGTTTGCGCCGGTGGAGGGGGTGAAGCGGCTGCGGCTCGGCGACAACCAACGGCCGGAGCAGCCGCTGCCCGAGCTGCGCGAATACGTGTCCGCGTTCCGCTTGCATGCGACCGGCGTCGGCGTGGAGTTGGGAGGGCGGAGCGTCCTGCGCGACGTCGATCTGGATCTCGCCGGAGGCCAGGCGGTGGCGGTGGTTGGCGCCAACGGCTCCGGCAAGACCACGCTGTTGCGCGCATTGGCCGGCCTGCAGGCGCACCAGGGGCAGGTGCGTGGGGTCGGCGGCGGGGGGCGGCCCCTGCTCGGCATGTGCTTTCAGAACGCCGATCGGCAGATCTTCAACGCGACGGTCCGGCAGGAGATCCTGTTTGGTCTCCCCACGCACGACGAAGAGTTCTACCGTTCTGTGCTGGACCTGTTGGGTTTGGCGCCCTACGAGCAGACGCCGCCGCTGCTACTGAGCGAAGGCGAGAAGAAGCGCTTGGCGCTGGCGATCGTGCTGCTGCGGCCCGGCTTGTGCGGCGTCTGTCTGGATGAGCCGACGCTTGGCCAGGACGCCGATCAGCGCCGGATCCTGGGGCGGATCATCCGACGACTGGCCGGCGCGGGGTACCTGTGCCTGATCGCGACGCACGACCTTGAGTGGGCGGCGCAATGGTCCGACCGCATCCTGACACTCGAGCGAGGGCGCCTGGTCGCATCCGCCTCACCACGTGACCCCGATCTTCTCCGGCCGCGAATTTCGTGGAGCCCATGTCACACCGCCGCTCAGCCTCAGTAGCGCAGCAGTCCTTTCTGCGGCGTGCCGATCCGCGGACGAAGCTGGTGCTCTCGCTTGCAGCATCACTGGCGGTGATGTTGCCGCTGGGCAAACTCGCCGTGTTCGTTTCCTGCTTCGGCGCGTTGGTGGTGGCGGGTGGCCTGACACGTCCGGTGTACGACCACCTGCGACGGATCCGAGTGCTCGTCTGCGTGTTGTTCGCCCTGGACTGGCTGTTCATCGGGTTGGGATTCGCCGTGCTCATCACGCTACGGTTGGGACTGTTGGTGACCGCCTTTACGCTGCTCTGTGCCACCACCACCCCGGAGGAGGTGCGTCAGGTGTTCGAACGGTGCGGTATGCCGCGGCGATTGGCCTTTACGTTCGCGACGGCCTACCGCTCGCTGGACCTGGTCGAGACCGAGTGGCACGGTATCCTCGAGGCGCAACGCGCGCGGGGGATCATGGGGCCGGCGTCCGCGGATCCGCCTTGGAGCGGGTGGCGGCGACGTCTGGGCGACGCGGTGGCGCTGGTCGTGCCGGCGGTGGTCCTCGTCGCTCAGCGTGCCTGGCAGGTTACCGAGGCGGCTGCCGCGCGCGGCTTCGATGCGCCGGTCCGCCGTCCGAGCGTCGGTCCGCGACTCGCATCGCTGGATCACTTGCTGTTGGCCGGCACGGCGGGGTTGTTCATTGCCCTGTACGTCGTGCAGTGAGGCGGGATGGTCATGAACGAGAACGATCGCACGACGCTCGCAGCGCCGCATTATCTCACGCTGTTCGAGTTGCTGCTGCTCGGCATGCTGGGTGCGCTGGTCGTGTTTGCCAACGTAGCGTTGCGCTTTCCCATCCGCATGCCGGGGCATTCGGGGATCGTGTGGATGGCGCTGCTGGTCATCGCGCGGGTGATCGTGCCGAAGCACGGTGCGAGTTCCTTTGCCGCCGTGCTCAGCGGGGTGCTGGCGGCGCTCATGGGTGTGGGGGACAAAGGGGCGTTGAACACCCTGCTGTCGTACGCCGCTGCGGGGGTGGGTGTGGATGTTGTCTGTGCGCTTGTCCGCGCGCCAGAGCGCGCAGCGGTGTGCGCCGCCGCGGGTGCCGTCGGCAACCTGGCCAAGCTTGGCGTGAAGGTGCTGTTGGAATTATGGATAGGAATACCCACAGGCTTTGTCCTGCTCGGCCGAGTCTACCCGGCGGTGACGTATACGGTCTTCGGCGCCGCCGGTGGCTACCTGGGGTTTCTGGTCTTGCAGGCGCTGCGCCGAGCCGGTTTCTTTGCCTACTTGGCCGAACGACGCTGAGCCTTGCGGGTGCCCTGCTGCTCACGGCCGCGCCCGCCTCGGCGGGTGCACCATATGACCTGGAGTCGATTACGGTGCAGGCCAGCCGATTGGATGCGCTCTTGCCGGCGCGGACCGAGATCCCGCGCGACGAGATCATCGAGTCGCACAAGGATGAGTTCACCGAGGTCCTGGAATTGACACCCGGGATGAACGTACGTCAGGGCGGCCGCGGCGAGATGCGGGCGGACATGCGGGGGTTCGACCAGCGGGCCACGCTGTTCACCCTCAACGGCGTGCCGGTATTCGAACCGTACAACGGCATCGTCAACCTCGATCTGTTTCCGGTCGAGATGTTCGAGAGCGTCGATATCGTGCGTGGGCCGTCGTCGTCCCTTTACGGTCCGAACGGCATGGCGGGTACGATCAAGATGACGACGATCAGGCCCACGGTGCCGGTGACGGCCGCGCTCGCCACCACCTGGCGGAATTCGGACTATTGGGACGTGCGGGCGAGCGCCGGTGCCACGCGCGGGCAAGTCTCCGGTGTTGTGGGAGGCCGGTACATGACCAGCGGCGGCTTCCCGCTCTCCGGGGAGTTCGACGAGCGGCAGGCGAGCCGCCGGCGCCTCGAGGATGGCGGCACACGCCTCAACAGTGACCGGGAGACGAAGAGCGGGTTTGGCGATTTCGGTTACGTGACGCCGGGGCAGGGCCGCGTGCATGTCACGGGAATGATCTCCGACGGCAGCTTCGGCATCCCGCCCAGCACGGTCGAGTTTCGACCCCAGTTCCGGCGCAACGATCACCAGGAGTTCGATCACGTGCAGGTGGGGCTGGATCAACCGCTCTCCCCCGCGGTCGGCGTGAGCACGGCGGTGTTCTACTCCCGATACGACACGCGCGAGAGCCTGTTCACCACCCCGTCCTTCGACACCAAGATCCTGACGACAGAGGCCGACAGTAACGAGGTCGGTGGCGTGGGGTACTGCGGCATGGCCCTGGGCGACAGCGATTCGCTCACCGTCGGCGGTCAGGTGCGCTGGGCGGACGCCACGATCTCCGACACCGCGAACGGGGAACTCAATCAGGCGGACTTCACCACCGCCAATGCGGCGTTCGAGAATGTCTACTTCCTCACCGAACGCGTGCGACTCGTTTCCGGGCTGAGCTATGACGTGCAAACTGGCGGCGGGCGCGGCACGGCGTGGGAACTGGATCCGCAAGGTGGGGTGGCGGTGGAGTTCGGTCGCTTCGGCGAACTGCGTGCCGGCGTCAGTCGGAAGCTTCGCTTCCCTACGCTGCGTGAGCTCTTCGACCCGGCGCAGGGGAACGCCGAGCTGAAACCGGAGAAAGCCCTGGTGTACGAGGTCGGCCATCGGCTGCAGACGCAGTGGTTCTACGTCACCGCCAGCCTGTTTCGCAGCGACGTGACTGACATGATCGAGAACGGGACGCAGGGGACGTCCCAGCAGGCCATGAACCTGGACGATGCGACGTTGCAGGGTGTCGAGTCCGCCGTGGGCGGCGTGCTCGGCCGTTTCGGCCGGCTGGATCTCAACTATACCTACCTCGATGCCACGGCGCGGAAGAACATGCCCACTGGTAGCGGCTCGTTCTCGGACATCCAGCATAAACCGGCCCATCGCTTCAACGGCATCCTGCGGATCTTCTTTCCATACGGGATCGGAGCACGGCTTGAAGGGATCTACACCTCGGATCAGGTGGAAACGTTCGGCACGAACGTCAGGGCCGACGAGTTCGGTGTCTTCAACGTGCAGGTGAGTAAGACATTCGGAGCGCACCTGGAGCTGTTCGCGGGCGTCGATAACGCCTTGGATGCCGATTACGAACAGAAGCTCGGCTCCCCGGAGCCGGGCCGGTGGGAATACGTCGGGCTGCGCGCACGGTACTGACGAGTGAAGGAGACGGGAAGCGATGAAACAGTGGTATCCGGCCCGCGCGGCATTGACGGTTGGAATCGTGCTGAATCTCGGCATCGTGGGGTCCGGCAACGGGCATTCGATGCTCAGTCTGGCGCAGCCACGCCCCGTGTATGCCGGGACGGTGAGCGGTGAAAGCCGGGTCGGTCCGGACACCACGGGCTGTGCGGGCGACTGTGATGTCGATGGCCAGGTCGCGATCGACGAGATCCTGCGCTTGGTCAATATCGCGTTGGGGAACGATCAGGCTGACGGATGTGCTGGGGCCGATGTGGACCACAATCAACAAATCACGGTCGATGAGATCATCGCGGCAGTGAACAACGCGCTGACGGGTTGCCCGCCCGCGCCTGTGCCGACGGCGACCATGACCGAGGTGCCAACGGCGACGCCGCCGGCGCTGCCGACGGCAACGCCGACCGTTCCGATCGGGGGCTCACTGACGGTGGCGCAGGCGGTCGCTCGGTACAGCAATGGCGTAGCGATTCAGCTGAATCAGACCGTGACGACGGAAGGGGTTGTCACCGTGTCGCCCGGTGTGTTCGCCAACAACAAGCTGAAAATATTCCTCCAAAGCGAGGGTGCTGGCATCGAGGTGTATAATCAGACGTCGGCAAACGTACCTCCAGGCGACTTTGAGGCGACACAGCGGTGTCGCGTTACGGGGGTGGTTCGTCAGGCCGACCCCGCCGGCGGCAGCGACGTCCTGAACGGCACCGTGATGGTCGACGTGAGCGCCGGCTCGTGGGTGGTCCTGAGCAGCGGCAACTCCCTGCCCGTCCCGCAACCGGCGACACTCCACGAACTGAAGGTCAACGGGATACCGTACGTCGGAGTGGTGGTCCAGGTCGCACACGTTCAGAAAGTTGCTGGGCAAAAGTGGCCTGCAGTGAACGACAAGAGCACTTCGGTGCTGATCACCGACGACGGTGGTGCCACGCAGCTGCCGCTGCGATTCCAGCGGTTTACCATTACTCAGGGTCTGGTGAACGAACTCAATACCATCGGTGACGGGCCGTTCAATGTGGCTGGCATCGCTGTGCAAAGCGCCGTCGACGGCAATCTGCTGGGGAACTTTGAAATCTGGGTGCGCGGGGCGGAAGATATAAATCCGTAATGCGGGCCGCGGGTCGGTGGCGGCGTATTGACTGCTGAAGAAGCTGTACCCGGAATGGGGTTGGGGACTACGGCGAGACGATCTCGCCGTGCAGGCGCTGCTGGTACCAGGTTCGCATCAAGCCGGCGATACTGCAAAACAAGCCGAGGATTGTCAGCATGCGGCCGCCCGTCTGCACGACCCTGTAGAAATCCAACTTCGTACTGATCAGCGTCTTCTGATCGCTACCGCGCTGCAAGCGCCTGAGCAGCGTGTCGGTGGTGTGCGCGCTCAATTCCGGGAAATCGTCGAAGTCTGCCGCCGTGGTGGGAATGTCGCCGGCCGCCAGCAATTCCTCGTGCTCCGCGCCCCTGCTGATGCCGGTGTACCAGTTGCCGGCCCCGAGGATCATCAGCAGGACACCAACCGGCAGCAAAGCACTCATGCGCGTGCGCATAGGTTTGTGCTAACAGTACGCGGCGCCGGCGGCAAGATTGCGTGCAGCGACAGCGGTACGCTGCGATGTCGCGATGTGGCCGCGCCCTGTGCGCGTCACAGCGCCTGCATGATCCCGGCTAGGACCTTCCCGGCGTCGAAGTACTCCGCGGCCAGCCGGCGGGCGGCCGCGGCGTTGGCCTCGTAATTGGCGGCAATGGCCGCCACGGCGTCGACCGCCTCATCGAGGGTGCAAACGGCATAGAGTCCCGCGCCCGTCGGAAAGCAACGGTCGAAGCCGGTATCCTGGGTTACCACCGGGCGGCCGGCGGCCAGATAACAGGCGCTGCGGTCGCTGAACCAGCCGCTGCTCAGCCGGACATTCAGATCCTTGGCGACGGTGAACTCCCCCTTGGAGTGGCGGATGAAGTCGCGATAGTGCAAGGCGTCCCGCGACGCCGCAACCGGATCGGTGATCTCCCACCCGTGGTGGGTGAGCCGGTCGGTATCGCCCGCTGTGGCGCCGACATCCATCGCGACGGCAAAGCGCTCGCCCGTGCGGTGGGGCAGTTCCAGAAACCGCATCCACTCGGTGCGTTTGCTCCAGGTGTAGCGCTGGCCCTGGAACTCGAGATCGCGGCGGTGCTCGTTCCACCGGCCGATGGTGGTGAAGGCGGCCCGCGCATCGGACGGCAATGGCGACCAGAGGTCGACCGCAATCGGCTGGCGGGTGGGCCGCCAGGTGAACGGGCCCGTCGGGATGACGCAGCCCGGCGTGCCGATATTTTCGCCGATGGTGAAATGGATGTCGTGCTCGGTTAGCAGTTCCGTCAAGGCCGGATCACCGGCGGCCGCGCGGATCTGTGTGAAGGCGGGATCGATGTCGATGAAGACTTTTGTCTGCCGTGCGTGACGCGCAAGCCGATTGACTGGCGCCAGCGTGATCACCGCGCGGGCCTCGTGGAGCAGCGTCCGGGTATCGTGTCGCGACAGGCCGTAGTGCCGATCGGACTCGGCATCCCAAAACGCCCAGTGTTTGCCGAATCCGAAGTGCTGGAAAAATTCGGCAGCGAAAGCGACGCCGGCCTCCGGAGAAACATGCATGTTGCCGGTCACCGGATCGAAGCAATCGCCATAATACGCGGTGTCCTCGTAGAAATACGAATCCAAACCGAGGGCACGTAGCCCGAGCAGAAAGTGGAGGACTTGCCAAGCGTAACCGCCGAGCGGGCAGCGGGCCAAGTACCCCGCGAGCACGATCTTATCCGGCGCACTCATAGCCCCGCCAGTTGTCCCAGGCGGCCGAGGACGCGGCGGGCGTCCAGATGTTCACGCGCAAAGGCGCGCGCCGCGGAGGCATGCTGCTCGTAGTCCTGCTCGACGCGGCGCAGCGCGTCGGCCGCGCTGTCGAGATCGGTGAACGTGAGCAGTCCCATGCCCGTGGGCAGGTGGGCCGCAAGGCCGGTGTCCTGCACGATGACTGGCCGGCCCGCGGCCAGGTAACAGGCGCTGCGGTCGCTGAACCAGCCGGTGCGGCCCGCGGCATACCCGTGCTTCACGACGGTGAATTCCCCGCGGGAACGGCGGATGTAGTCGCGATACGTATCGGGCGTGGCGCAGTGCTGGCGCGGTGCCACCAGGCGCCACCCGTTCGCTCCCAACTGGGCGTAATCGGGTTCGTCCGGGTGAATTGCCAGGCACAATTCCAGCGGCACCGGGACGCGGCGGGGGAGGCCGATGATCCGCATGAATTCCTCCGCCTTTTGCCCGTACCAGACCCCCCGCCACTCCACCGGGCTGTATCCGCGCCAGTCTCCCACGGTGGTGTAGGCCGGGCCCGCAGGGACGGTGGGTGTCCACTCGCCCAACACGATCGGAGGCAGCGTCGTCTGC
Organism: Deltaproteobacteria bacterium; assembly: GCA_017860575.1. GTDB lineage: Bacteria > Desulfobacterota > Binatia > HRBIN30 > HRBIN30 > JAGDMS01. The sequence continues at coordinate 12,534 of JAGDMS010000014.1, forward strand.
CACTCGATACCGCAGGTGGGGAGCGGGCAATCGGGTGCCCCGAGATTGAGGCCGACGGTGACGTGGACGTCGTGCCCGCGCAAGTTCATGTCGACACCGTATTGCTCCTGCCAGATCTGCGCGAAGCCGGGATCGAGATCGAGGTAGAGTCGCCGCTGCACGGCGCCGAGGACGGAGGCGAGATGAAAGCGACCGGAGCCGTTGATCAGCAGGACGGTGCCGCGCGCCAGGCGCTCGATCTCGCCACGCGGCAGCCCGATCGATCCGGGGCCATCCCACTCGAGCAGGGAGCAGCGCTCCATGAGATCGAACTGCTCCATCACCTGCCGGAAAAAACGGACGTTGGCGGACTGGGCAAAGGGGACCGCTTTCCAGTCGTCGTCGATGCAGCGTGCCGCGTCGATGTGCTCGACGTAATAGGTTTCGAACCCAAGCTCACGGAAGCCGAGTACATACTGGAGAAATGCCCACGCATTGCCAGCGCCGCCGAGTGGGTGGGACGCGATGGCACCCGCGATCATGATCCGCTTGGCCATCAGCTCGACCGCCTTGGTGCCACCGCAATCGGTGCGCAGCGTTCAACTCGGGCCTGCGGCGATACAGCGTAACCGACACTCACAAGACACCCGCATTGCGCAAGAGGCGCTGCAAGACCGTCTCGGCGGCGAACTCGCGTGCGGCGATGGCACGCGCCGCGTCACAGTGCCGGCGGTAATCGGATTCAATCTGCGCGATGGCATCGACCGCTTCATCCATGGTGCTGAATGCGAACAGCCCCTCACCGGTAGGGTAGTAGCGGCGGAAACCGGTGTCTTGCACGACCACGGGCTTGCCGAGGGCGAGGTAGGCGGCGCTGCGAGTGCTGAACCAGCCGCTGCGCGAGGCGACGTAGGCATTCTTGGCAATGCTCCACTCGGCCCGCGACCCGCGGAGGTAGTTGCGGTAGGCGTCCATGCTGTGCGACTGCTCGTAGGCATCGATGACGTCCCATCCCTGACGCCGCAGCTCGTCGCGTGGGGCCGCGCCGGACAGTGCCACCTGCAACGGCACGGGCGTGCGCGCCGGCAGGCCCATGAACTTCAGGAATTCGACATCCTTCCCGCCGTAGGTGATGCCGGCGAGGTTCGGCAGCGTCACATCGGTCTTCCACGACATCACCGTGGTGTAATGGCGCGTGTCGGGGTCGAAAGCGAAGGGCCAGTCGTCGAGCACAATGGGTTGTCGGGTCGGCATCCAGCGCAGGCCACAGTGCGGGATGGCACAGCTTGCGTCCGCGATGTTTTCCGCAAAGGTGAAAAAGCAGTGGTGCGCGCGGATCAGTCCGACGGAATACGCCTGATCCTCGGTGGCAGTGCCCTGCTCAACCGCCAACAGCTTCGCCTGGCTGTAGCAGGGATCGCTGTCGAGGTAGGCAATCCGGCGTGCTCCGCGGTAGGCGTCGCGCAGCCAGCAGGCGCCCGACACGTTCAGGAAGAGATCCGCGGTGTTGCAGAAGTGCTCGACCCGCGCCACCGGCGCACCGTGGTAGGTGCCGTCAGGCGCGCGCAGCGACCACTGATCCCGCATCGAGTCGCCGGCCCGGGCGAGCGTGTCCGCGAGGTAGGCGGCGTTGAAGCTGACGTCATCAGTGAAGGTGTGCACCCGGGGGTCGTAGAGCCACTGCCCGGTATCTTCGAGGTAGAACACCTCGTGTCCCAGCCGGCGGAAGCCGCTGACGTAGGCCAGATAATCCCAACCAACGCCGCCGAGCGGGTAGCCTGCGATCAGACCGGTCACCACGATCTTCATGGCACGTGCTTGCCGACCGTGGCGCCGCCGGCCGCGGCGATGTTCCGCAACATGCCGGCAAACACGAACTGGTGCAGGGGATAGACCAGGTACCAGTAGGCCAAGCCGGCCAGACCGAGCGGCTCGAAGATCGCGGTCTGTCGCAGGGTCGAACCACCCCCGCTCTCCGAGACTTCGAATTCCAACCACGCCCGCCCTGGCAATTTCATCTCTGCCGCCAATCGCAGCCGGCGGTCCGGTTCGAACAGCTCCACGCGCCAACAGTCGATGGTGTCGCCCACGCGCAGCGCGTCCGGATCGGCCCGGCCGCGGCGCATGCCGATGCCGCCGCCGAGCAGGTCCAGCCAACCGCGCAGGGTCCACAACCAGTCGCCGTAGTACCAGCCGGTCGCGCCGCCGATCTGCCGGACAGGCGCAAACACCGTGGCCGGCGGTGCGGGGATGTGCACCACCCGTGAGTCGACCAGCCGGTTGCCGAACCGGACACCACCGAAGTCCGGCGGTTTACCCGATGCGGAAAGGGCGTCGGACCAGCGGGTGAGGGCGAATTCCTGATCCTCATTGCGCAGGGCGCTGGCGATGGCGTCACGGATACCCATGGGGCGGATGGGGAAGGTCCGGTGCGCCGCATCGTCACGCACCACGGTGGGGTAGGAAATGCTGTCGATCAGTTTCCGTCCCACCCGGGCGTACAGCGGGGTCACCAGGCCCAGCCACAGGCTCGAGAGACGCGGTGTCAGTACCGGTACACGGATCATGAAGCGCCGGAGTCCGCGCTGCTGGGCGTACTCGGTCATGATGTCGCCGTACGACACCACGTCGGCGCCGCCGATCTCGAAAATGGGATTACCGTCCAACGGCAGCTCGACGACGGCAACCAGGTACTCGAGCAGGTCGCCGATCGCGATCGGCTGGGCACGGCTCTCCACCCACTTCGGCGTGATCATCACCGGCAACCGTTCGACCAGTGCGCGCACCATCTCATAGGATAGGCTGCCCGAACCAATGACGATCGAGGCACGGAACTCGACCACCTGGACGGTACTCCGGCGCAGCACGTCGCCCACTTCGTGCCGGCTGCGCAAGTGGGGCGAGAGGGGCAGCCGGCTGTCACCGAGACCGCCAAGATAGACGATCCGGCGGACGCCGGCGGCCTGCGCAGCCGCAGCAAAGTTCGCGGCGCCGGCGCGGTCCTCCTCCTCGAAGGAACCAGTCGAGCCCATCGAGTGCACCAGGTAGTACGCCGTGTCGATGCCGTGCATGGCGGTGTCCAAGCTACCGCGGTCGAGAACATCTCCACGAACGATGTCGGTGTCCGGCCCCACGCGAGGCCGAAGAAACTCGGGGCGGCGGGCAAGGCAGCGAACGCGATGGCCGGCACGTTCCAGGAGTGGCAACAGTCGGCCGCCCACGTAGCCGGTCGCACCGGTGAGCAAGATACGGGCGGTCATTGATCGGCGGACGCGATGCCGCGGGCAGCGCTTGCCGTCAACGCGGCCGCGGCGTGCTCACAGGTCGATCGGCAGTTCGAGGTGCTCACGGTAGACGTGGTCCCGGTGCGCGAACAGCAATTGCGTGGCCGCCGTCTGCACGACGGGGTTGGCGTTGGTGTACGTTTGCCGCACCATCTCCGGCATCGGACACAGATTCTCGGGTAACGGCAGGATCATTGCCGCAAACGTTGCCCAGTAGATGTCCAGCGCCGTCAGGCGGTCGCCCAGGAAATAGCGTTGGCCACGGCGTTGTTGTTCCGTGAGCCGCGCATCGAGCATGCCGAGGATCTCCGCCACGCGTTGCGGCGCCGCCTCCGCCGCCGCGGGAGTGTAGCCGTATTTCCATGCCAGCGACCGGAGGAACGCATCGCCGGTGCTGTCGGCGTTCTGCAGGCCGGGATGCAGCGCGATCAGCCGCATGCACCAACCCAGCCCCATCTCGCCGCAGATCTCGTGACTCAAGCCGAGCATCAGGGCGCGCTGCTCGGGCTCGGGCGGAATCAACGGCGGTTCGGGACTGAGGTGCTCGGCCAGGAGCAGTTGCTCGATCCAGGTCGTGCGCGGACGCTCGTCGTTCCAGATGGCGACCGGAGCGCTGCTTTGCCCCGTCCACTCCCTCAGCGCGGTGTTGGGCCCGCCGAGGTCGTGGCGGACGCGCACGAACGGAATGTGCTTCACCCGTAAGATTCCCTTGGCGGCCTCGCCCCAAGGGCTTGGTACCCCCGCGATGAGCACGAGCCGCAACCCGGACATGTGCCGGGCGTCTTCGATCTCAACGTAGTCGGCCATGGCGTATGTCTAACGTGATTTCCAAACAAACCCAAGTCGACAGTCGAGGGTCAACAGTCGAACGTTGGCGTGTCCACCACTCGCGCAACGGCAATGGCCCTGTCGGCTGCGATCCACCAGGCAAGCCGTGGATCTGCGGCCGCTGTGACCACAACTGTCAACTCTCGACTGTTGACTCTCGACCTGGGTGCGCGGTGTTGTCCGACACGGGTGATTATGGCTACAGTAAGTTGCATGAACCCATACCGAAGCAGTATCACGACGCAGGGCCGTAACATGGCTGGCGCGCGCGCGCTCTGGCGCGCCACCGGCATGACCGATGCGGATTTTCAGAAACCCATCATTGCCATCGCCAACAGCTTCACGCAGTTCGTGCCGGGCCACGTGCACCTGCACGACGTGGGGCAGCGCGTGAAACAGGTGATCGACGCCGTCGGCGGCTACGGCGTCGAGTTCAACACCATTGCGGTGGATGACGGCATCGCCATGGGGCACGGGGGCATGCTCTACTCGCTCCCCAGCCGCGACCTGATCGCCGATAGCGTCGAGTACATGGTGGAGGCACACGTCGCTGACGCGCTGCTGTGCATTTCGAATTGCGACAAGATCACCCCGGGTATGCTCATGGCCGCCATGCGGCTGAACATTCCGACCATCTTCGTTTCGGGTGGTCCGATGGAGGCGGGGACCTCCGCGGGCACGCATGACGCCCAGGGACGGCCGCTCAAGCTGGATCTGGTCGACGCCATGGTGGCGGCGGGAGACAGCGCCGTGAGCGACGCGCAACTGCTAGACATGGAGCGCTCCGCATGTCCCACCTGCGGCTCTTGTTCCGGGATGTTCACCGCCAACAGCATGAACTGCCTGAATGAGGCGATCGGCCTCGCCTTGCCCGGCAACGGGACCCTGCTGGCGACGCACAAGATGCGGTGGGGGCTGTTCGAAGACGCCGCGCGCCAGATCGTGACGCTCGCCCGGCGCTGCTACGTCGATGGCGATCGCAGCGTCTTGCCCCGGAATATCGCGACCTTCGAGGCGTTCGAGAACGCCATGACGCTGGATATTGCCATGGGCGGTTCGACCAATACCGTTCTCCACCTGCTTGCCATCGCGCACGAAGCCGGCGTGCCGTTCACCATGCAGGATATCGACCGCCTGTCGCGTCGCGTGCCGAACATTTGCAAAGTGGCTCCCTCTTCTCACTATCACGTCGAGGACGTCCACCGCGCCGGCGGCATCTTCACGATTCTGGGCGCGCTGGACCGTGGCGGCTTGGTCCACCGCGACGTGCACACCGTGCACGCGGCAACCATGGGCGAGGCCATCGACGCCAACGACATTCGCCGCGCCCGCGCCTCGACGGCGAGTCAGCAGCGGGCCCTCGCGGCGCCGGGCGGGGTGCGCACGACCGTCGCGTTCTCGCAGGACAAGTACTATGGGGGGGCCGACACCGATGCCGCGCAGGGCTGTATTCGCGAGGTGGAGCACGCCTACAGCGCCGACGGTGGGTTGGCCGTGCTCTACGGCAACCTAGCCGAGGACGGCTGTATCGTGAAGACCGCCGGTGTTGACGAGTCGATCTGGAACTTCGAGGGGCCGGCGCGTATCTTCCACTCGCAGGAGGAGGCCTGCGAGGCGATCCTCGGCGACCGGGTCAAAGCGGGCGACGTCGTCGTGATTCGCTACGAGGGTCCGAAAGGCGGGCCCGGCATGCAGGAGATGCTGTACCCGACGTCGTACATCAAGGCCAAGAATCTCGGCAAGGTCTGTGCTCTCATCACCGACGGCCGCTTCAGCGGCGGCACCTCGGGGTTGAGTCTCGGCCACGTGTCGCCGGAGGCGGCAGAGGGCGGAAACATCGGGCTGATCGAGGAAGGGGATCGCGTGCGGATCGATATCCCGGGCCGGCGGGTGGATTTGGTCATCGAGCCGCAGGCGTTGGAAGCGCGCCGGACGGCCATGCGCGCGCGCGGCGCCGAGGCCTGGACGCCGCGCGGCCGAAACCGCAAGGTGTCACAGGCGTTGCAAGCGTACGCGCGCTTGACCACCAGCGCGGCACGCGGCGCTGTGCGCGACCTCGATCAGCTCGCCCCGCGCGGCACGTGAGCCATGCGGGGCGTCCCGGGGCGGGACTACGGGGTGGCGACGTGCGGCTCCTCCCGCCTGCTGAACTGGGTGCGATAGAGTAGGGCGAAGGCGCCCTGGCGGTCGAGCAACTCGTCGAACGTGCCCCGCTCGACGATGGCACCGTCCTGGATCAGCACGATCTGAGAGGCGCGGCGCACGGTGCTCAGGCGATGCGCGATGACAAAGGTGGTGCGCCCGCGCATCACCTCGTCCAAGGCGTCCATAATGGCGGCCTCTGTCGCCGTATCGACCGAGGCCGTGGGCTCGTCCAGGATCAGAATCGGGGCGTTGCGCAGCAGGGCGCGTGCAATCGTGATCCGCTGGCGTTCGCCCTCCGAGAGGGTGACGCCCTGTTCGCCGATGACGGTGTCGTATCCGGCTGGCAAGCGCTGAATGAACGCATCAGCCTGTGCCATGCGCGCGGCGTGCTGGATCTCGTCGAAGCTGGCGGCGGGACGACCGTAGGCAATGTTGTCGCGCAGGCTGAGCGGGAAAACCATCGGCGGCTGTAGCACCATACTCACGTGCCGCCGCAGGGCACTCAGTTTAAAGGCGCGCACATCGGTGCCGTCGATGAGGACCTGCCCGGCGGACGGATCGTAAAACCGCGGGATCAAGCTGACGAGCGTGCTCTTGCCGGTGCCGGTGGGGCCAACGATCGCGATCGTCTGCCCCGGTTGCGCGTCCAGCGTGATGTGGTGCAGCGTCTCACGGGCCGCCGAGTAGCCAAACGAGACGTCGCGGAACTCGACATGGCCGCGGGGCGGCGTGGGGAGGTCCTGCGTGCCGTCGGGCACCGTGCGCTCGCCATCGAGCACTTCGACGACGCGTGCCATGCCCACCTTGGCACCCTGCACGGTCCCATAGGTCTGGATGATGGAGTTGATCGGCGCATAGAGCGAGGCCAGATAGCTGCTGAACACCATCATGTCGCCGATGGTGAGGGTGTGTGCCCAGACGTGTCGGGCGCCGACCCAGAAGACCGCGGCGGTGCCGAATGCCAGCACCAGGTTGGTGCCCGCGCCATACGCCGTTTGCAGCGTGTAGAGGCTCAAGCTGGCGCGTAGGCTGGCGGTGCTCTGGCTGACGAAGGCGCGGTGCTCCTCCTCTTCCTTGGAGAAGGCCTGGATGACCTTGATGGCCGACATGCCGCGCTGGACGAGTTGAAACACGGCGCTTTCGCTCTCGCGTGCGCGCCGGGCGACCGCGGCAATCCGTTGGTTGAGCAGGAGGATGGCGACGAAGAGCAACGGACAAACCGCCAGTGCGACCAGCGTCAGCAGCCAATCGAGTCGCACCATCACGACGAACATCCCGACCAGCATCATGCCGGCCGAGAGCAGCGGGAAGACGCCGCTCATCGCCAAGGTTTGAATGGCGTAGGTGTCGCCGGTGACCCGATAGATAAGGTCGCCGACGGCGGCACGCGAATAGAACGACAGCGACAAGCGCTGGAGATGTTGGTACAGGCGACTGCGTAAGTCGTTCACCATGCCTTGCCCGATGGAGATCGTGGTGAAGTTGTTGAGCACGCTGACGGCGCCCAAGACCCCGTGGATCAGGACCAGGCCTCCGGTGGCGAGCGCCAACAGGGCAGGGGGGCTCATGCCGGCCAGGATGGGCCAAGGCGGCGGCGTGCGCGGCAGCACGTAGTCGATGACGAGCTTGAGCGGCCAGGGCTTCAGGATTTCCAGCACGCTGAGGACGAGGACCTGCAGGATCGCAAACAGGAAGGCCGCGCGATACGGACGCAGGTAGTACGCAACCTGAGCGAACACGTTCATGGGCGGCGCATCGGAAGGTCGCCTACGTCACCGCGGCGCCGTCAACGGGTGTCAGACCGAGTTGCTTCCCGAGGATCTCGATGACGTGGTACATGTCGCGCCCGAAGGCGTAATTGTCATAGGCCACCATGCCGAGATTGAGGAGGCCGAGGAGCAGCCCCACTTCCAAGATCTCGGCCAGGCCGACATACCAGCCGACGACCGACAACAGCGTGAAGCCCACGAGGGAAATGCGTGACAGCACGGATTCGCGCACGCGGCAGCGGATGCGGAAGAAGCGTCTGCTGCCGCCATGGTTCTCCACCGCCACCTTGAGGTCGGCGGTGGACCAGATACTGCGGTGAATGGTGAGATCGCGATCGTTCCAGCCCTGATCCACGGCGATGAGGAACTTGCGCGGGACGAGGAACTGCATGACGGCGTGCAGGAGGTTCTCTTTTTCCAGGCCGTGCTCCGACCAGTAACAGAGAAAGAACTGTCGCTTGAGCCATTCCACCCGGGCCGGCTGCGTGAGTTGCTCGAAGTGGATCTGCTCGACGTTGGTCATGCCCTGGATCCGGTAGAGGTAGCGTTGCACGCTGCGGACCAACGGGCCGAGATAGATCAAGATGGTGATCAGCAAGCGGCTGCCGATGCCGTCGTGGCGGGTGTCAATCCGCGCGCGCCAAGCGCGTCCGCCGGCCCACACCACCGCCGTCAGTAGCGGCAGGCTGGCCAGAAACTGGTTGCGACCCGCCACGATCGCGCCGATCAGGAAAATGACGCCGACCACGTTCCATTCCAGCGTGAAGGGCAGATAGGACAGCAGGGACGAGGACGGTTCGTAAAGGGTTTGGAACATCCCGCGTCCGAAGACGCCGTGGTAGATCACCGGACGCCGCGAGAACAGGGACATGCCGAGATCGCCGTAGATCCGTCCGATCCACTGCGATTGCCCGAGCATGTTGAACCGAAAGGGATGCTTGAAGTACAGCTGCGCTTCCGCCTTACCGTACCCCATCTGCTGTTTCAGGTAGGCCTTGATCGTGTTGCGCCGGAAGTGCCACACCATGGCAGCGGGGCTGAACCCGATCGGGTGGCCTTCGTTCTGCAAACGCCAGCACAGATCGACATCGTCGCCGGCGGCGCGGTAGATCGGATCGAATCCGTGGATCTGATCGAGCGCCGTCTTGAGGAACGCCATGTTGCAGCCTGGGATGTGCTCGGCCACTTCGTCGTCGATCAACACGTGCGTCGGCCCGCCGGGGGCGGCCGCGACACACGCGGGGATGCGGGCGCCCTCGGGTGGCGGCAGATTCGGCCCGCCCACGGCGACGAATCCGCCATGGACGAACTTGTAGGCCAGGTACGTCAGCCAGTCCGGGTCGACGACGCAGTCCGAGTCCGTGTACGCGATGATCTCCCCGGTGGCGTACTGGGCGCCGACGTTGCGCGCCACACTGAGTCCCTCGTTCGTCTGGGTGATGAGGCGGACTTCCGGATAGCGTTGCGTGATCTCCAGCGTGCGGTCGGTCGAGCCGTCGTTCACGACGATGACCTCGTAGTTCGGATACCGCAGGTTGCGCAGCGAGGCCAGACAGGCATCCATGGTGCGCTCGGCGTTGTAAGCGCAGATCACGACGGAGATGCGCGGCGGCTGGTCGAGCGGAGGTGGTAGTTGGCCGGCGTACAGGGCGCGGACGGTATGGTACGATGGCTTCTCGCGCCGCTCGCGGTCGACCAGACCGAAGGCCCAGTCCTCCACCTGAAAGCCTCCGGTGAACCAGTCGTCGGTCCAAGAAAAGATGACCGTGCCGGCAACGCCGGACTCGAAGGCGGCCCGGACTTGCCACGACAGAATCCGCGCCTGCTCCGCGGAGCCCTCGCGCATCGAGTCGATGCCGAACTCGGTGAGAATGAGCGGCTTTTCCTTCGCCAAATTCTGCAAGCGGGAGAGATAGCGGCGGAACTCATTTTCCCGATGCAGGTAGACGTTGAACGATATGAAATCGAGGAAATCGAGGTCGAGGTATTCGGTCGACGGGAAGTTGGCGTAGCTCACCAGGACGTCGGGCTCGATAGCTTTCACCAGGGCGTGGAGTTCGCGCAGGAAGGCTTTGACGCGCTCGGGTTGATGCCAGCGCACAATGTCCGGCGGGATCTCATTGCCGATGAGGAACGCGAAGACGGCGGGGTGCTGCTTGCAGGCGCTGACGCCCGCGATGATCTGGCTGCGGATATCGGCGACCACGGCCGGTTCGTCGAGGAAGCACACGTGCTCGGTCCACGGCAGGCCCACGAGGACGCCGAGGCCGAACTGCTCGGCGAGGTCGAGCAGCCAGGTCGGGGGCGGTGTGAAGGTGCGGAAGCAGTTGGCGCCCAGGTCCCGCATGAGGGCGAAATCGCGGCGCACCATGTCCCGTTCCGGGAACTGGGCGCCGTGCGATCCCTGGGCGAACGGGCCGTAGGACACGCCGCGCAGGAACAGCTTGTCCTCCCCCCGGAAAAGGAATTTTCCACTGGCGCGCGGGCGGCTGCTCCGCTCTTCCGCCTCCACCCGCCGCTCGATGAGGGCCGCTGCCGTTGATGCACGTGCCATAATGACGGTACCCTCGGTGCCAACGATCGCCCAGACGTTGCGGGTGCGCTGGCGGACACCGGGAAAGGGCTAGGCGCCTCCAGCGCGGGTTGACTGTTCCTGGGCCACGGCCATCGATAGGGGCAGCTTGTAGCACCGGGCTGCGAGAATGCAAATGCTGCATGCGGCGGCGCGCCGGCCACACCCCGCCGTTGGCTGCGCCCGCGTACGGGTATCAAGACAGATCCGTAGCGGTGCCGTCGGAGAGTTGCACGCGTTTCAACACCCGTCCCGACGGCAGGAGCCAACGGTCCGCGGCAGCGGCCGGACTTGCGACCACGACGATGCTCTCCGCATCCGTCCACGTGAGTGCGCCGAGATCGAACCCGGGCAGGTCGATGCTTCGGACGGTGCGGTCGTTCACGCGTACGACATACAGGTGGCGCCGGTTGCCGGGGTAGTCGAGTTCCGGCGCGGCGGTGAAGGCCAGTTGACTACCATCGGGCGAGAGTGCGAGGGCGGCGATGGCGGCCGCGCCGCTTGCCAAGGTCGCGACGGAACCACCGTCAACCGGGACGTCCCACACCTGCCAGTCCCACGTGCCCCCGACGACGGCGTACAGATGGGTTCCGTCCGCCGACCAGCAATAGTGGATCCGATCCCGGTCCCAGGCCAATAGCAAACGGTCGCCGCTCCCGTCACGGTTGATGAGGCGAAGATCGGTACCACCCTGGCGTGCGGCAGTGTACGCCACGCGCAAGCCGTCGGCTGTCGGGAGGGGGTGATCAAGCCGCTCCCCGCGGCGCTTCACCAGTATCGACTCGGTGCCGTCCGCATTGAAACGCACGATGCGCTCCTGTTGGCCAGCGTAAATCGTGCCATCAAGGCCGACGGCGGGTGTCGTGCCGTGGCCGATGGTGCGCTGCGCTCCCGTGGCGGCGAGCGTGACGATTGCCGGTGCCGCCCCCGGCGCCTCGGCGTAACTGACGACCAGGCGGGAGCCGTCCGGCGCCCAGACGGGGGCCGCCACCATGCCGCGCGCGAAATCCCAGGTGTGCAGGATCCGAGTATCCGGGCCGCGGTGCGTAACCGTGGTGCGCGCCCACGGGGCCCGCTCGCCGGAGGCGACGGCGAGGTCACCGTGTGATGACGCCGCAACGAACAGGGGAGCAAGCGCGCGGGGATAGCGGTTGTTGTCCCGCTCTCCATCAGCCCATAGGAGCAGCGGGTCGATCACCACGTGATCCGTTTCTCCGTCCAAGTGCAGACGGTCCCCGACGTGCACGGTGGTTTGCACCGCTTCGCCGCCCGTGCGCTTGAAGGTCCACAGGTCGATGTCGCCCGCGGCCAGCGCGCTGCCGAGATTGCTGACCGCGATCTCCGCTGCGCTGGCGCCGTCGAGCGACAAGTCGACAGCGGCCGTGCTACGGACCCAATCGGTGAAGAATTGTTCCAAGTCCTGTTGACTGGTCTCCTGCAGGACCTGTTGCAGGTCGCGTTCGCCCGCCCGCTGGAACCTGAAGCGTGCGAGGAACTGCTGGAGCCCGCCGAACAGGCTTTCGTCGCCCAGTTGCCGCCGCAGCATCAGCGCGACAAACCCGCCTTTGTGGCGGATGGTCTCCTGCGTCTCGGGGCCGCCAACAGCGACATCGAGCGCGGACATCTGGGTGAGCGCGCCGGCATGGTTCGGATCGAAAAGAGACTCACCGCGCCGGCGCCACAGGGCCTCGGTCCCGTACGCGGCCTCGGTTGCCACCAGACTGGAGAATTCCGCCATGCCTTCATCCAACCATGCGCTGCCGGTTGCGGGCGACAGTACACTCCCGGCGACAGTACCACCCCACCAGTTGTGGGCGAGATTGTGCGCGATGCTGGCAAAGCCGTAATCGCCGCTGCGCAGATCCCGCAGCGGTAATCCGATCAGCCCCGAGCCGTCGTTGAAGTCGCGGGCGAGGGTACGGTCGATGAACAACGTGACGTGGTGGAATCCGGAATCGCCGTAGCGGGCACGCAGGGTGCCGTGCGCCGCGCGCATCAAGCCGAGCATGCGGCTCGCGTCCAGTTGCGTATCGGACGGAAGATAGAACTGGTACGTGGCGCCGTCGGCCGCCGCGGTGGCCAGCTCGAACGGGCCGGCGACGAGTGCCAGGCCCGCGACCGGCCGCTCGGTTGTCCAGTGGACCGTGCGCAGGGCGCCGCGCTCGAACTGTTCGGCGCGGACACCGTTGTGTACGACAACCATTGACCTCGGCACTGTGGCCGCCACGTCGGCATGGAAGAAGCTCCGCAGGTCGGTCGGGTACCAGAACGCGTCGGGGGGCAGGACGATGCGTTGGCTATCCGTAGCGGCCGCGCTCGTGCCCAGCACATTGCTGGTCGGTCGGCCGTCGTAGTCGAGTGTCAGTTGTACGGTTCCACCCTTCGGCACCGGCGCACCGAGATCAACAATGGTGAGTAGCCACAGCTGATAGATCGACACCGGCTGTGCGGCGGCATGCGCACTCTCGACGCTGGCGCGGCGAACGCGAAGGCCGTTGCTCAGCAGAAAATAAAACCGCTGGCGGGCCTCGTCGACGCTCTGCACCTCCAGGGTGGCCTTGCCCGCGAAGCCTCCCGCCGGGTTGAGCAGCACATCCAGGGTGATCCGCTCCGTGCGCTGGCCGGCAAGCAACTGCCCGACGCGCGCCGCCGCCAGCCGCAGCAGGGTCAGGCTGCGGCCCGTCACCGTGAGGTATGCGGCGATGCTGCTGCCGACCAGGAGGAGCAGCAGGAGGAGGGCCAGCAGGGACACGGCCTTCTTGACGACGCGGGCGGCGCCACGCAGCACAGAGGTCATTCTCCCTGACCATACGAGCCGAACGCGGCCGCTGTCAACGTGCTCGACCTGTAGTGCGTTGACTCGCTGTACGGCGTGGGGTAACTCTGCCACATGGCCAACCTGCTGTGTGCGCGGCCTGGGCTGTTGCCCTGACCTGGCCTTTCCGCACGGTCTGACACCGATGAGCCCTGGACTTGCAGAGGTTGGCCAGCTGCTGCTCGCAATCGCGATTCTCGCCTCGGTGGTGTGCTATGTCGTTGGCTATCTCGAAGCGCGCCGTTTTTTCGGATGGCGGTCGGGGGCAACGGCGCACGGGGAACCGTGCCGGCAACTGCCGTCGGTGACGCTGCTCAAGCCGTTGAGGGGGGCGGACGCCGAGCTGTATGAGAATCTTGCCACCTTCTGCACGCAGGCCTATCCCACCTTCCAGATCGTGTTCGGCGTGGCGGATGGCGCGGATCCCGCGGTGCAGGTGGTGCGCCGTCTGCAGCGGGAGTTCTCGTCCGTCGACATCGACCTGGTGATCGACGCACGCACGTACGGCACCAATCTCAAGGTCAGCAATCTCCACAACATGTACCGTCGGGCGAAGCACGACGTCATCCTGATCACCGACAGCGACATTCGCGTCTCGCCGAACTACCTGCGGCGCATCATGGCCGAGTTTGAGGATTCCGGCGTGGGCCTGGCAACGTGTTTGTATCGGGGCGTGGCCACCGGCGGCCTGCCGGCGGTGGTGGAAGCGCTCTGCGTCAACACGGACTTCGTGCCCATGGTGATGCTGGCGCGAGTGGTGGAGCGGCCCACCTACGCCTTCGGGTCGACCATGGCCATCCGCCGTGCCGTCCTCGATGCCAGCGGAGGCTTTGTGCCGTTGGCGAATTACCTGGCGGACGATTATCACCTCGGCAATCGTATCGTCACCCACGGCCACCGTCTGACGGTGTCGAATTTGCTCGTGGACACCGTGATGAACGCGACGACCTGGCGCGCGGTCGTATCCCATCAGGTGCGGTGGGCGCGCACGCAACGCGTCTGTCGCCCCGGCGGCTACTTCGGCAGCGTGCTGACACATGGCACACTGTGGGCCAGCGTCAACCTGGTGTTCAACCACTGTGCGCCGGGCGCGGTGACGCTGGCGGCGCTCGTCTACGGGCTGCGGATGCTGACGGCCAGGGCGATCTGCAAGCGCTATCTCGGGGCCAGCTTACGCGCGGACGAGACAATGCTGGTGCTGCTCAAAGACCTGTTCATGTCCGCGGTCTGGCTGCTGGCCTTCCTCGGCAACACGGTGCAGTGGGGCGGCCGGCGGCTGCGCGTGATGAAGGATGGCCAGATGGTGGAGATTGCGCCGCTCGGCACGGTCGAGGTGGAGGTGCATCCGCAGTCGTAGCGCGTGGGGCGCGCTCAAGGCCCCCCTCCCGGTGCCGTCAGGTCAGTTGGTGCGGTTGATCAACTGGTCGATCAGCGACAGCAGCTGGTCCTTATCCGGAGAGGGCGAAAGCGCGTCGAGGCAGCGGCGCGCGCTGGCGGCGTGTTCGTTGGCGACCAGGCGGACCTCCGGAAGCACGCCGCTGCACCGAATGCGATCGAGTGCTGCGCTGACAGCCGCGTCGCTCAGCACCTCGTCCTGAAAGGCGCGCGCCACCGCCGGGTCGCGACCCAGGGCGAGGACGATGGGCAGCGAAGGGTTGCCGTCGCGTAGATCGAGGCCAACCGGCTTGCCGACACGTTCCGCGTTGCCCTCGACGTCGAGCAAATCGTCGACCACCTGGAAGGTCATGCCGACGTGGTAGCCGCATTCGGCGACCGACTCGATGACCGACTCGGAGGCGCCGGCGAGGTACGCCGCAATGCGTGCTCCCTGCTGGAAGATGCTCGCCGTCTTACGGCTGATGATCTCGAAATAGTCTTGCAGCGTGACCGCCGGGTTGTGGCGAAAGCGGCCCTGCATGATCTCGCCCTCGGTCAGGGCAACGCAGGCCTCGGCGGCCCAGTTGATCACATGCGCATTGAAGCGCCCGCACAGTTGAAACGCGCGGCTGAAAATGAAGTCGCCGGTGACCAGGGCGTTGGCGAGGCCATAGCGGCGAAAGGCGGAGTCCTTCCCGCGGCGAACGGCGCTCCCGTCGATGATGTCGTCATGGAGCAGGCTGGCGGAGTGGATCAGTTCGAGGGCCGTTGCGATGTCGACAATGTCATCGAGCGCGCGGCCGCCGCAGCCGCGAAAAATGAGCAGCGTGACGGCCGGCCGGACCCGTTTCCCGCCGGAGCCGATGAGGTAGGTGGAAATGCCGGTCAGCAGTCCCTCGCGGGACCGAATCTGTTCGGCGAGGCGTGCTTCGACGAGTTCGAGAGCCGCTGCCATGGTCGGCTCGGGTTCGCGAAGACGGGCGGTTGCACGGAGTTGCGTTCGAGAACTCACACAGGATCCTTAATTCATTCTTCCTGAGCCAGATAATGTGAAAACTTCGGACGAGTCAAGGAAGCCTCGCTCCGGCCCGGCGCTCGACCGCACGCAAGCTGCCGACCGCGCGTTGCTTTTCAAGCGCGTAGCCGTTAGGGTCAAAGTGATTTACACGCATATGCATCCGGCACCCGTGAGCATCAAACGACTCGGCAAAGAGAGCGTCGAGGTCCTCTGGACCGATGGGCACCGGAGTGTCTACCACAACCGTTACTTGCGTGATCACTGTCCCTGCGCGACCTGTCGGGAACGACCGGTACGGTCGCTCCCGATTCTGAGCGGCGGTGACGTGTATCCACTTCAGATGGCCGTGGTCGGCCGGTACGCCATCAGCATCGAGTGGAGCGACCACCACACGACCGGCATCTACAGCTACGAAACTCTGCGGCAGATATGTCCTTGCGAATCCTGTCAAAATGGCGTGGGCAAGCCCAACGCAGCATGACCACGGCCGACGACATCCGTGAGCGGCTCACCGAGATTCGTCCGGTCGGGTTCCCGCGCGACGTGGTCGCGGCCGGCATGGTGCGCGGCATCGACAACCAGGACGGCACGGTGGTGATCGTCGTCGAACCGCCGACCATGGCGCCGCCGATTCTCAGCGCCATGGTCGCCGACATCCGTCGGGCGGTTGGTGCGCTGGAGGGCGTCAAGGAGGTCAACGTCCAACTCGCGCAGGCTGCCCCGTCCGGCAGCGGAGCACGGCCAGGCCCATCAGGAGCTGGCGAGGAACTGGGCCCGTTGCCGGGCATTGGCGACATCGTCGCGGTTGCCAGCGCGAAAGGGGGCGTGGGCAAGTCCACCGTTGCCGCCAACCTGGCGCTGGCGCTCCAGCGGCTCAATCGGCGCGTCGGCCTGCTTGACGCCGACGTGTACGGTCCGAGCGTCCCCATCATGTTCGGGGCCAGCGGCCGGCTGCGGCCTTCGGAGCACCACCG
>JAGDMS010000121.1 GCA_017860575.1 Deltaproteobacteria bacterium
CGAAAACCGCCGCATTGCCCGTGCCGCCGGACTGGTCAGCGTTTTCACGCTGCTGAGTCGGATTGCCGGACTCGTCCGCGATGCCGTCATCGGGTACTACTTCGGCACCGGCGTTGCCGCCGATGCGTTTTTCGTGGCGTTCCGCATCCCCAACCTGCTGCGGCGCTTTGTGGCCGAGGGCGCAATGGGCGCGGCGTTTGTGCCGGTGTTCACGGACTACCTGACCCACCGCTCGCGCGCCGCGGCGATGCAGGCCGCCTCGGCCCTGGCCGGCGTGGCTGGCGTTGGCCTGCTGGGGTTGACCCTGGTCGGTGTGGTGTTCGCGCCGGCATGGACGACCCTGTTTGCGCCCGGCTTTACCGATGAGGGCGGTAAGTTCGCGTTGACGGTGAGCCTGACGCGCTGGATGTTCCCCTACCTCCTGCTGGTCAGCCTGGTGGCGCTGAGTTCCGGGGCGCTCAATGCCCTGCGCCATTTCGCTGCGCCGGCGCTGTCGCCGGTGTTTCTCAACCTGGCGATCATCGCCGCGGCGCTGCTGCTGTGTCCGCGACTCCCGGTGCCGGTGTATGGGTTGGCGTACGGCGTGTTGATCGGCGGACTCCTGCAGTTGGCCATTCAGATCCCGCCGTTGCGGTGGCATGGCGTGCCGTTGATGCCGCGCTGGCAGCCCCGGCACGAAGCCGTTCGGCGCACGTTTGGGTTGATGGGGCCGATGGTGTTCGGCGCCGCCGTTTACCAGATCAATCTGGTGATCAGCACGATGCTGGCCTCGGTGCTGCCGAGCGGCAGCGTCTCGTACCTGTGGTACGCCGATCGGGTGTTCGAATTCCCGCTGGGCATTTTCGCCGTGGCCTTGGGGACGGCGGTGCTGCCCAGCTTCTCGGCGCAGGCCGTGCGCGGTGCCCACGCCGAGCTACGGCACAGCTTGTCGTTTGCGATCCGCCTGACCAATTTCATCGTGCTGCCAGCGACCGTCGGACTGATCGTCCTGGCGATGCCGATCGTGTCGGTGCTCTTTCAGCGCGGGGCCTTTGGCCCGACGGAGGTACGGTGGACGGCCCAGGCACTCTGTGCCTTCGCACTCGGGTTATGGCCGGTGTCCATGCTGCGGCTGGTCGTGCCTGCGTTCTATGCCATGGAGAATGCGCGTACACCGGTGCTCACGGCGGCCGGCGCGTTTGTTTCCAATTGCGTGTTCAGCGTGGTCTTCATGGGTCCGGTGGCAGCTGCCGGGGAGTCGCCCCTCGCCGATGCCATCGCCGCGCTGACGCGGAGTGCCGCGGTTGTTGACTTCCGGCACACCGGGTTGGCTCTGGCGACGTCCCTATCGGCAGCGGTCAATCTGGTGTTGCTCTGGCTGGCGTTGCGGCGGCGCCTCGGTGCCCTCGGCGGGTTCGAGAACGTCTTGTCATTCCTCCGTAGCACGGTGGCGTCGCTGGCAATGATTCCGGCCGTCCGTCACGTTGCCGCTCTGGTCGACTGGACGCAGCCTGGGGCACTCCTATCGCGTGCGGCTGTGCTGCTGCTGGCGATGGTGGTCGGCGTAGCGGTGTACGCCTGCGTGGCGCTGCTGGCCGGCGGTGCCGAGGTGCGGGCGCTGATTCGCCAAGTCCGCGAACGGGCGCCCTTCGAGACGCCGCCAGAAGAAGGCGGCTCCTCAGGGCGAACGGTATTGTGATTCGCGGAATCGGCGCCTGCTGAGTGGTGATGCCGGCTAGGCCGGGGCCTGTCTACGCCACCACACCCGCGGCCCGCAGCTCGTGCGTGTGTTCGCCGAGGCCGATTTCGTCGAGGATCATGTCCGTGTGGGCGCCCAGCCCGGGCGCCGGTGCTCCCAGCGTTGCCGGCGTTTCGTCGAATCGCGCGGGATGTCGCGGCTGGCGGATACGTCCCACTACCGGGTGGACGCTGTCAACCAGGAGACCGATGGCACGGACGTGCGGGTCGTCGGCCAATTGCGCCGGTGACAAGACGACACCGCACGGAACACGCTCGGCCTCCATGCGGGCCATGGCCTCCGCGGTCGTCATCCGCGCCGCTGCTTCGCAGCAGCGCTCGAACAAAGCGCGGGCGACCTCGAAGTTCCGCTGGCGCAGGGCGGGGGTCGCGATACGGGGATCGTCGGAGCCGTCGACGTCAAAAGCGCGGCACATGCCGGCGAAATCCGCGTCGCTGGTCGGCGTCGCGACACCCCACCCGTCCAGGAAACGAAACGGACGGGCCTCGGCCGAGAAGCTGCCGGGTTGCGAGCCGTCACCATCACGCAAGACCTCGTTACCGGCCGCGTCGACCCAGGTGAACGACACCATCGCATCCAGCATCGAGAGGCGAACGTGCTGGCCGCCACGGCCGCGCTCGCGTGCGAACAGCGCCGCGGTGATGGCCTGTGCCGCGGTGAGCGCGGTCACCTTGTCCGCCAGAACCTGCCGTGCGAAACGCGGCGTCCCGACCTTGGGATCGGCCTCGTTGACGGCGACGCCAGCGTACGCCTGAATCACCGTGTCGTACGCGCCTTTGCCGGCGTACGGCCCTTCGTCGCCGAAGCCCGAGATTGAAACGTAGATGAGATCGTCGCGGCGGAGATCCTCATAGCCCACGCCCAGCCGTTCGGCGACGCCTGGCCGCCAGTTCTGCACCACCACGTCGCTGCGTGCTGCCAGGCGGCGGACAATGTCGCGTCCCGCGGCGACGTCGAGGTTCACGGCAATGCAGCGCTTGCCCCGATTACAGATCTGATACAACGCGCTGATGCCGTTCATCTGCGTACCGACCCACCTGGCAATGTCACCAAATCCCGGGCGCTCGACCTTGACCACATCGGCGCCCTGATCACCCAGAAGGGCGACCGCATACGGCCCGGTTGCCACCATGGAGAGATCGAGAACCCGGATTCCTGCCAGCGGCCCAGACGTCGCCATCATTCGCCCCTTTCACGATGCGGTGGCTGTGCTCCGCTCTCTCAGCCTCGGTGCCGTGAGCCGCGGCCGGCCGCTCGCCCCGGCGCTCAATTGCTAGACTTCTTTCTTCGCCTCATCCCACAGCGCGTTCATTTCTTCAACGGTCGCCTCGTGGACATCGCGGTGCCGTTCGGCAAGACGCTGTTCGATGTAGCGAAAGCGGCGGATGAAGCGGTCGCTGGCGCGGTGCAGGGCGTCTTCCGCGCGGATGCCGAGATGGCGCGCCAGTGAGGTGAGGGCAAACAGCAGGTCGCCCAATTCCGCCTCCACCTCCGACGGCTCCCCCGTCTGCATCGCGGCCTCCAGTTCGCCGAACTCCTCGCGTGCCTTCTCCAGCACCTCGCTGGCGCGTTCCCAGTCGAAGCCGACGCCGGAGGCCTTTTCGCTCAGGCGGTGCGAGCGCAGGAGGGCGGGGAGGGCACGCGGTACCCCAGAGACCGTCGAACGGTCCGCGCGCCCCTGCCGTTCCTCCGCCTTGATGCGGGTCCAATTGCGCAGTACCTCCTCGGAGTCCTTGACCTGCGCGTCGCCGAAGACGTGCGGATGCCTCCGGATCATCTTGGCGTTGATACCGCGAACGACATCCTCGATGGTGAACAAGCCCGCCGCACGAGCCATTTCGGCATGGAAGACGATCTGTAGAAGGAGGTCCCCCAGTTCGGCGCGCAGCTCCTCGGGATTGTTTTCCTCGATTGCCTCCGCCACCTCGTACGCCTCTTCGATCAGGTACGGTTTGATCGATTCGTGCGTTTGTTCACGGTCCCACGGGCACCCGTCCGGTCCCCGCAATCGCTCCATGATGCGTATCAGTTCGGCAAATGCGTCAGCACCGCTCATGATCCGGAACCGGTAGCGGAGGGGTCCGAGCGAGTCAACGCGCCGCCGGCCGTACCGCAGCCCGCTGGCGGCAGGGGCCACCTTGCGCGTCGTGTGCGCAGCCGTTACGTTGCCTGCAGATCGCGAGGAGCGCTCCCGAAACCACCATGGCAACCGTTGTATTGTACACCACGACATACTGTCCGTATTGCATGCAGGCCAAGGGTTTGCTGCGCCACAAGGGGGTGGCGTTCGAGGAAGTCGACGTCAGCACGGACGACGCGCTGCGCGAGAAAATGGTGCGCGAATCGGGGCGCCGCACGGTGCCGCAGATCTTCATCAACGGCAGCCCGATCGGTGGCTTCGACGAACTGCGTGCCCTCGACGCAGAAGGCAAGCTCGACCAGCTGCTCGCCGCCTGAACCCCGGCTGGTGGCGCAGGGGCGACGGGGGCGCGGCGTCGGCACGCGCCCGCGTCGGAGGGGCCGCCGCTTTTTTTGGGGCACGCGGTCAGAACAACTGCTCGCTCTGGAGCTCCTCACGCATCGCTGACATGAACTCCGCCATGGAGGCCAGCGCCGCGGCCGGCCAGCTCCCGCCTCCCGCCAGGGCGGAAATCGCCATCAACACGGCGCAGCGGATGACCGCGTCTGCCCGCTCGTGTTCCAAGGCGGACCGCAGCACCGACCCGCTTGCCTCGATATCCGCCGTAATCGCCCCCTGCCTGTCGCACACGAACATTCGTGCCATGGTTCCCCCTGTCTCGATCTGGATCACTGCTGGACGGCCAACCGACCGCTCCAGCACCTCCGTTGCCTTTGATTCCCGAGCCGCGGCACACGCAAACCGCGTGCCGCCGGGTGGGTGCAAGTGCTTGTCCGTCGTCGCACTTGACGGCCGGCAATCGTCGGAGACTCGGCGGGTCCGCGATACTCACTTTGAGTATCTTGCGGTCTTTGCTGGGGCTGGTGCCTGCGGGCTCTTCCATCGTTTTGATGCGGGGTCGCTGCGAGAACGGCGCATTGACTCCACCGGCGAATGAAACGATGATCTAATCAGCCGATGGATCACTGGGTTCCGGTCCTGTCCGAGGACGAGATCAAGCGTGAGCGCGCCAAGGCGCGCGAGCTGCGCCAATCGCAGTGGTGGAAACGGCGCCGGGGTGCGGGCCTCTGCCATTACTGTGGCCGGAAGTTTCCACCCCGCGAGCTGACCATGGATCACCTGGTGCCGCTCATCCGCGGCGGCCGCTCGACCAAGGGCAACCTCGTTCCCGCCTGCAAGGACTGCAACAACCAGAAGAAGCATCAGCTGCCCTTCGAGTGGGAACCGCAGCGCGATTAGCCCTCTCTCGTCTGCCGTCCGCCGTCGATTTCCTCGCCCCTGAGCGGCGCTTCTTCTTGTACGAGCGAACGCTATAATGCGTCCGTGCCAGACGAAGCTGCCGAGATGCGGCCGGTGGACGCGGGTGTGCCGCCGAACCTGACCCAGCAACTGGATGCCGTGCAACCGCGGCCGGGCGTGTACCTGCTCAAGGACCGCCAGGGGAAGGTGATCTACGTCGGCAAGGCAAAGAATCTCCGCGCCCGTGTGCGCACCTACTTCCGCGGCGGCGACGAGCGCAGTCAGGTGCGCTTTCTCATGCAGCGCGTTGCCGGGCTGGAAACCCTGGTCACCAGCAACGACAAGGAAGCGCTCATCCTCGAGAACAACCTGATCAAGCAATACAAGCCGCGCTACAACATCCGTTTGAAAGACGACAAGTCGTACGTCAGTGTCAAGGTCACCCTGCAGGATCCGTGGCCGCGGGTCCTGGTGACGCGCAAAATCGTCAAGGATGGCAGCAAGTACTTTGGACCGTACGCGTCGGCTTGGGCCGTGCGCGAAACGCTCGATACCATTCGCAAGGTGATCCCGCTGCGGACCTGCAGCGATGGCGTGTTTCGCAACCGTTCCCGCCCGTGTCTCGAATACCAGATCAAGCGGTGCCTCGGGCCGTGCTGCCTGCCGGTTGCGCCGGAGGAATATCAGCGGCACCTCCGCGAGGCGGTCCTGCTGCTCGAGGGCAAGAGTCAGCAGCTGGCGCGCCAACTCGGCCATGAGATGCAGCGCGCCGCGGCGGACCTCCGCTTCGAAGACGCCGCCCGCCTACGGGACCGCATCCGCGCCATCGAACGGACCCAGGAACGCCAACAGGTGGTGTCGCACTGGGGGGATGACCAGGACGTCTTCGGCCTCTATCGCGAGGGCGGCTTCATCGAGGTGCAGGTGCTGTTTGTCCGCCAGGGGAAACTCACGGGGAATCAGACCTATAGCTTCGCCGACTTCGAGTTTGCTGACGACGAGGTGCTGGCGGCCGTCCTGACCCAGTTCTATCAGGGCGATCGCTACATCCCGGACGAAGTGCTGGTGCCGCTGGATTTGGACGACCAGGACGTGCGCGCCGAGTATCTTGGTGAGCGCAAAGGCAAGCGCGTCATCGTCTTCCGTGCGCAGCGTGGCGACAAGGCGCGCCTGCTGGAAATGGCCGCGGAGAATGCCCGTCAGAGCTTCCGCGAGCGGCAGGACGCCGACCGCAACCGGGAACGGATGGGGGACGAGTTGCGCCGCCGCCTGCACCTGCGTAACGCGCCCAAACGCATCGAATGCTTCGACATTTCAAATATCCAGGGTCGCCTGGCGGTGGGGTCCATGGTCACGTTCGACGAGGGCGAGCCCGACAAGAACCGCTACCGCCGCTTCCGCATCAAGACCGTGCCGGGTGCGGACGACTTCCTGATGATGTACGAGGTCCTCAAGCGGCGTTTCGCCCGGGCCAAACAGGAGGGCGACTACCCGGATCTCCTCGTGGTCGACGGTGGCAAAGGTCAGCTCAATGTTGCCCTTGAAGTCCTGCGCGAACTCGAGATCAACGAGGTCGATGCCGTCGGGCTGGCCAAAATGCGGGTGGAACGGGCGCCACAGTCAACGGAGCTCGTGCGCAGTGAGGAACGCGTGTTCCTGCCCGGCCGCGCGAATCCGGTGATCCTCAGGCGCAATTCGACCGCCCTCTTCCTGCTGCAGCGCGTGCGCGACGAGGCCCACCGGTTTGCCATCACCTATCACCGGCAGTTGCGGCGACGGGAGCGGCTACGTTCCGTGCTCGACAACATTCCCGGCGTCGGTGCCACGCGGCGCCAGCGGTTGCTGCGGCACTTCGGCAGCGTCCGCCGCATGCGCGATGCCTCGGTTGCCGCCCTGGCGGAGGTTCCCGGAATCTCGCCGGCACTCGCGGGAGAAATCCAGTCGGCCTTGCAGGATCTGATGGACGCCGCGGAGACCGATCGGCGATCCGCACCGGACTCCACCCAACCCAGCGACCCTGGAATTCGAGACGATAAATGAGCGACCGGGTTGCGCATGTGCGTGGGGAGCGTCGCGGCGCAGCGCCCCCGCGGTTTTGCGACCGAGTGTTGCCACCGAGTTGACTTCGCCAGCACCGACCTCTAGCCTATTCGGTCCCCCGAGCGCACGTCGCCTGGAGGAGAGGAGGGCGTGCAATGACCACGACGGAAATCCAGGAACTCTTGACCGGCCTGATGCGCGGGATCGACAAGAAGACCGTGCTGACCTTCGAGCCGCGAGCGGACCCGGCGCATCCCGGGGTCACCGTGCGCCTGTCACGCGACAAGCGCATTGGCTCGCTCGCGATTGCCGAGGACGACCTGGCGGCGGCGCAGACCGATCTGCTGCGACGGAACCGCTTGCGGACGGCGCTCAAGCGTGCCCGCGACCGCATGTGGGAAGAGGAGCGCCCTATCTTCAGCACCAAGGTGGCACACACGACCCCGGACAAGACCTGGATGCGTCCGACTCAAGGCGGACGGGGGCGTCGCTAGGCACGGGTCACGCCAGCCGCGGCGCGCTCCGGAAGCGCATGGCGGGCCGCGCCGCCGGTGCCCGGTCTACCTGAGGTTTGCCGGATTCGCTGGCGGAACAGCGGGCGGTCGAGGTGCGCTCGCGCGTCGTTGGCGCCGCAGTTCATCGATGTCGGCAAATCGGCACGCGATGCTGTAGACCCCGGCGGCGGTCTCGCTGCGCAGCGGCGAGTACACCTTGTGAAACAGGTGGAGCATCCGGCTGTTGGACCTGAGCACCTTGGCGGTGAAGCCGCCGATGCCGCGCGACTGCGCGATGTCCTTCATGTACTCGAGCAGGAAGCTGCCGATGCCGCGGTTCTGGTAGTCGTCGTGCACCGTGAACGCCACCTCGGCCATGTTGGTTGTGGGATCGACGAGGTAGCGCGCTACGGCGATCATCTCCTCGGTGTCGTCGTGCACCAAAAAGCCCGCAATGGCCAAGTGGTCATGGTAGTCGAGCGTGACGAACTCCTGGATCTGCCGAACGGAGAGCTGTTTGACCGGCGTCATGTACCGCATGTACACGGTTTCCTCGGAGTGCGAGTAGAACAGGTCGCGCAACGCGCGTTCGTCCGTGGGCTTCATCGGCCGAAAGTACATCTCCACCCCGTCGCGTAACGTCACCCAGCGTTCCAACTCCTTGGGATAGGGCGCGCCCTCCGCCGGGAACGGGATCTGTTCCGCGTAGACGAACCGCCGCGCTTTCGCCGCGGCCAGCAACTGGTTGCGGAAGTCCGGATGCGCGATGCTCACCAGTGCCAACGTCCGTTCGCGTACGTTGCGGCCGTACAGATCGGCGACGCCGAATTCAGTCACGACATAGTGGACGTCGGCGCGGGTGGTGACGATGCCGGCACCTTCGTTCAACACCGGCACGATGCGCGAGACCGTCCCGTTCTTGGCCGTCGACGGCAGCGCGATGATCGGCTTGCCCCCACGCGAGCGCGCGGCGCCGCGGATGAAATCCACCTGGCCACCGATGCCGCTGTAGAAGCGGTGCCCGATCGAGTCGGCGCAGACCTGGCCGGTGAGGTCGATCTGCAGGGCGGAGTTGATCGCCACCAACCGATCGTTCTGGCCGATGATCACGGGGTCGTTGACGTACTCGCTGGGATAGAAGCCGAAGGCCGGGTTGTCGTCGATCAGGTCGTAAAGCCGCCGCGTCCCGATGCAGAACGAGGTAATCGAGGTGCCGGGGTGCAGCACCTTCCGGCGATTGGTGATGACGCCGCGGTCGAGCAGGTCGATGATGCCGTCGGTGAACATCTCCGTATGTACGCCCAGGTCCTCCTTGTTGCCGAGGTGGCTGAGCACCGCATTGGGGATGCTGCCGATGCCCATTTGCAGGGTGGCGCCCGGCTCGATCAAGTCGGCAATGAACTGACCGATCTGCTGCGCCACGGGGTCCGGTTCGGCCGGCGGTAGTTCGAGGATCGGTTCTTCGGTTTCGACCAAGTAGTCGATCTGATCGACGTGGATGAAGCTGTCGCCCAGCGTGCGTGGCATATGCGGGTTGACCGCCGCGATCACCAGTTTGGCACTCTCGGCGCCGGCCTTGACGACATCCACCGCCACGCCATAACTGCAATAGCCGTTGCGGTCGGGCGGGGACACCTGGATCAGCGCGACGTCGATGCGTACACGGCCCGTGCGGAACAGCCGGGGCACCTCCGAGAGGAACACGGGAGTGTAGTCCGCTTGTCCCTCGAGGACGGCATCGCGCACATTCGCGCCGATGAAGAAGGCATTGTGGCGGAAGCGGCCGGTAAACTGCGATGCCGTGTACGGCGCGACGCCAAGCGTCAGGATGTGGAGGATCTCGGTGTCGGCAAGTTCCTCACCACGAGCCGCCAGCGCGGCCACCAGACACTGCGGCTCGGCACAGCCCGAGCCGATGAAGACATGGCTGCCGCGCGCCACGTAGCGCACCGAAGTGGTGGCGTCGACGCGTTTCGCCGCGTACCGATCTTGCCAGCGGTCCATGTGCAAGCGCTGCCGTTCGCTTGAAGAGCGACGGCCGGCAATGCCGGCCGTCCAGCGCCACGACGTGGCGCATCCGTTTTCACGCCAGGGCGAGGCGAAACGGCGGGTAGCGCGTTCCGTGCACGCCCAGGAATGCAGTCACCCTTCGCTCACCAGAGCCGGTAGATGTCGGAAATCCAACGATGATTACCAGCGTGGTTCTTGGGGAGCAGACAGTAGCCCTTGTGGCTTTCTTCGTAGCAATAGCTCCTTGCGGGTTTGCGCATGCGTTCCCGCACGCAGACAGCGAAAGAGATGCTCAAAACAACGACGGTAAGAATTGCGCTGGTCATGTTCCTTCCTTCGATACGTTAGTGGCCGCTAAAAAGGCTCGCGCCGTGTGCGCTGAGTGTACTGAACGACTGAGTAAGGTGGGGCGTGTCATTCCGCGGTGTCGCGGCAACGCATTTCCGCAGCCCGCCATGCGACAGTTGTAAGAAAATCGTCACCAGCAGCAGAGAGAAACTTGCCATCACCCATTCCCGCTTGCTGAACATCGCTCTCCTTTCTCCCCCCGCGTCTTTTGGGAGGAACCACTGCTTCCGTGCCCATTTCATAAGCTAACGGAATATCGCAACTCTTGTGCCATAAGCAACTCTAAGGATTGGCGGGTGGAACCGGTGGTCGGCTGCGCCAAACTGGGAAGAATCTGGCCCTGCCGCTTTTCAGAAGTCGGAATCCGACCGGATCGGGGCTGATGACTGAGTTTTGCGGCCCTTTACGGGGACTGCGGGGGGGACGTTGCGGGTGGGGCGGTGGACTCAGGTCAAATTCTCGTAGCGGGGCTCGAACATAAGCGCGCGGACGTACGCCGGCAGGTCATCGGGGCGCGGCACACGGGCGAGGCCGCGCCGGTAAGCAACTTCGGCGACCGCAGTGGCGATGCGGACGGACACGTCACGGATCCGGGCAAACGCCGGGAAGATCCGGCCAGTCTCGAGGTCTGCCGCCGACACCTCTTGAGCCAGCGCACGGGCAGCGGCGGAAAACATCTCGTCGGTGACGCGCTGCGACTCGCAAGCGATCACGCCGAGACCAACACCAGGAAAGATGTAGGCGTTGTTGCCTTGGCCCGGCACGTGGCTGCGGCCACGATACTCCACCGGCGCAAACGGACTGCCGCTCGCGAAGACGGCTCGACCCTCCGTCCACGTGTACGCCTGCTCGGCGGTGCACTCGGCCTTCGAGGTCGGGTTCGACAGGGCGAAGATGATGGGCCGCTCGTTGCAGGCGGCCATGGCGTCGATGACCGGGCGCGTGAAGCTTGCGGGCACGCCGGAGACGCCGATGATCGCGACGGGACGCAGCGCCTGCACCGCTGCGAGCAGGTCGCGCGTGAACCCGTGTGCGTGCGCGTAGGGGCGCTTGTGCGGTGCGAGGTCGGTTCGGCTCTCGACGACCAGCCCTTTGGAATCCATGAACCAGCAACGGCCGCGGGCCACGGTTTCGGAGAGTCCCTGATCGACCATCTCGGCCACCATCATGTCGGCGATACCGATGCCGGCTTCGCCGGCGCCGAAAAACAGGACATTCCGCTCGCCGATGCGTCCGCCGCTGATGCGCAGGGCGGACAGCAAACCCGCGAGTGCGACCGCGCCGGTGCCCTGGATGTCGTCGTCGAACGTGCAGATCCGGTCGCGGTACTTCGCCAGCAACCGGAAGGCGTTGATGTTGGCGAAGTCCTCGAATTGCACGATGGTGTGGCGAAAAACGCTCTGTACCGCGGTGACAAATTCCTCGATCAATTCGTCGTAGGGCGCGCCGCGCAGCCGACGTCGCTGCACGCCGATGTAGAGGGGATCCGCCAGAAGGGTTTCGTTCTCCGTTCCCACATCGAGCGTAATCGGCAGGCACCACGTCGGATGAATGCCCGCACAGGCCGTATACAGCGAGAGTTTGCCGATCGGGATACCCATGCCGTCGGCGCCGAGATCGCCCAACCCCAGGATGCGTTCGCCGTCGGTGACGACGATGATACGCGGATCCGGGTGGGGCCAGTTCCGCAGCACATCCGCCATCCGCCCCTTGTCATCCGCGCAAATGTACAGTCCGCGCGGCCGCCGGAAGATGTGGGCGAATTCCTGGCACGCCTTGCCCACCGTCGGCGTGTAGATGATCGGCATCAACTCGTCCAAATGGTCGACCAGCACCCGGTAGAAGAGCGTCTCGTTACGGTCCTGCAACGAGATAAGCGCGATGTAGCGCTCCAAGTCCGATGACTTGTTGCGCACGTTCCCCATGACGCGCATGACCTGCAGGTCCTGCGATTGCACGCGGGGCGGCAGCAAGCCACGCAGGCCGAGTGCGTCGCGCTCCGCTTCGGTGAACGCGGTCCCCTTATTACGGACGGGATCGTGCAGCAGCTTAACTCCTCTGGTGAACGCCGCTTGCGCTGTGGCCTGGTCGCGTCCGCTCCGTTCGGATGACATCGCTTCCTCCTCCGCGGCCGCGCGGGACCGGGCCGCATCGCTTATCTCTACTCGCCACCGCGTCAGACTTCAAAGAACTTCCCCTTGTCGAGCAAGAAGAGGTGCTTACAGCGCCCGGCGGCGCTTCTGTGCTGCCGGCCCTTTTGCTAGGCTCACGCGCCATGGGCGGACGCATAGGGATGGAGCGAGAGGGGCGGGTGGCATGGATGATCCTCGATCATCCGGAACGGCACAACGCCATCTCCGCCGAGATGTGGCTCCAGCTCGGCCGCGTCGCGGAGATCCTGGAACGGGATCCCTCCGTCCGCGTCGTGATCCTGCGTGGCGCCGGTGACGCCGCGTTTGCGTCGGGCGGTGACATTTCGGAGTTCGAAGCCGGTGGCGCCAGCGCTGCGATGGCAGCCGCTGATCAGAGCGACCTGGATCCGTTCCTGGGGCTGCGCGTGCTCAGCAAGCCGCTCATTGCCCACATCCACGGGTACTGTCTCGGCGGCGGATGCGGGCTCGCCCTGGCCGCCGATCTGCGGTACGCGGCTGACGACGCCGTGTTCGCCATTCCGGCCGCGCGGCTGGGGCGGGGGTACCCGGTTGCCGGCCTCGAGATGCTGGTGCAGGTGGTGGGCTTCGCTGCCGCCAAGGAGATCTTCTTCACGGCGCGCCGCTTCACGGCGGCGGAGGCGCTGCGCATGGGGCTGGTGAACCAAGTCCTCCCGAAGGGCGACCTGGACGCCTTTGTCCGCGCCACTGCGGAGGACATCGCGTCCAATGCCCCGCTGACGCTGCGCAGCGCCAAGCTCATCTTCAGCGAACTGGCGCGCGACCCCGCCCTGCGCGATCACGATGCGATGTTACGGTCGATCCGCGACTGCCACGAGAGCGTGGATTTTGCCGAAGGGGTGCGGGCGTTCCTCGACAAGCGCCGGCCCAGCTTCACGGGGCGCTGATCGTGAGCGAGCCCGGCTGCGGGCGGAAGGCGTAATCTAGTGGCAGCGCGATTGCCGGAGGTTGTGCGGCGGCTTCATCTCGACGAGATTCCCCGAGCGGACCTCCTGGCCGTGGCACCTCGACCGGATTCTCCAGCATTCTCCTCAACTCGGCGTGAGGGCCTCCCAGTGCACGCTACCCGGTGCGTAGGCGAACACAGGCTCGTTGATGGGCTCACGAATATGGAAGAGTCCGTTGAACATCTCACGTCCTCCGTTCGGCCAGTGGATCCGGCACGCGCGACACATGGCAAATCGAGCGGCCAAAGGCAATCAAGAGTGTTCGTCGCAGGCATCGTGCTGGAGCGCCGCGACAAGCCGTGCTACAGGCAGTACATGAAGCCGGCCCGGCGCCGCGCCACGTACGACGACCTGGTCAAGGTGCCCGAGCACCTGGTTGCCGAGATCGTCGACGGCGAGTTGTACGCGACCCCGCGACCGGCGTCGCCGCACGCGCTGGCGGCGTCGGCGATCGGCATCGACTTGGGGGGCCCGTTCCATCGCGTACCCGACGGGCCGGGGCAGCCTGGCGGCTGGTGGATTCTGTTCGAGCCCGAGCTGCATCTGGGCGCGGACGTGGTCGTTCCGGATCTCGCCGGCTGGCGGCGGGCGACGATGCTGGCATTGCCGAACGTCGCCGCGTTCACGCAGGTCCCCGATTGGGTGTGCGAGGTCGTCTCGCCGACCACGGCGGGACTGGATCGCGTCCACAAGCTGCGCATTTACGCGCGGGAGTCGGTTGGGCATCTGTGGATGGTAGACCCGCTGGCCAAGACCCTGGAGGTGTACCGCCTCGAGGCCGGGCGGTGGACAGTGGCAAGTACGCACGGCGGCGACGACGTCGTGCGCGCG
>JAGDMS010000320.1 GCA_017860575.1 Deltaproteobacteria bacterium
CGCCGCGCATCACGCCGGCGCAGGTGAGCCGCGGCCTGACGCGCGCGGCAGACTGGGTCGAAACCGGGGTGAGGTACTGGAACGATTACCTGCGCAAGAGGCGTGAGAGTTTCGGCGAGGACAACAAGCTTTCCCCGCCGGGCAGCGTCGCCGGCGGGTCGGCGGACATCGTGTACGGCGGCGGTTGGTTCAACCTGGCCGAGGACGAAGCACTGATCATCGAGAGCTCGGTCCCGAAGGCGCCGTACTGGGGACTGCAATACTATACGCCCGGTTGGTTCGAGGCGCCGGACTATGCCAACCGGGTGACCAGCCTCAACGGAGCCCAGGCGCACGTCGACCACGACGGGAAGGTTCGCTGGGTGGTGGCGCATCGCGACCCGGGCGTGCAGAACTGGATCGATACCGAGGGCCGCCAGCAGGGCTATCTGACCTACCGCTGGATTTGGACCAAGGATCGGACGCAGCCGCAGGCGAAGCTGGTCAAGTTTGCCGACGTGAAGAAGAACCTGCCGGCCGACACGCCGGCGTTTTCCGCCGCACAGCGCCGGGACCAAGTGATGACACGCCGGCGGCACGTGGAGCGGCGCTTTCATCAGTGACCGTGGCCTGGTGGTTTCCGTCCGGCCGGTGATGCAGCGACGAGAGGGAGACATGGAAAGACGGTTGGGAAGCCTGGCGGCCGCAATAGGTGCGCTGTGGATCGTGCTCGGCGCTGCGACCACGGTAACGTTCGCGCAAGATGGGATGGGATCGGGGTCACGCGCTGATGTCCTGCCGCCACCGGCGCTCAATCCTGCGCCGCCAGGAGGGCTGACCCCAAAAGACGTTCCGCTGGAAAAGATCGAAATCGTCCGGCCCCCACAGGGAGCACCGAACGTCGTGATCGTGTTGCTCGACGACGTCGGGTTTGGCGCCGCCGGTACCTTCGGCGGCCCGATCCCAACACCCGAGTTGGACCGTCTGGCGAAGCAGGGGCTCCGGTATAACCGCTTCCACACGACCTCCATCTGCTCTCCGACGCGTGCCGCACTGCTGACCGGGCGAAACCCCCACGCGGTAGGTATGGGCAACGTGATGAACGTCGCCGCCGCGTATCCAGGCTACGATGGTGTCATCCCCAAGAGCGCGGCGACGATCGCCGAGGTTCTGCGCCAGCACGGCTACAGCACGTCGGCGTGGGGCAAATGGCACCTGACCCCGGACTGGGAAACCTCCGCGGCAGGACCGTTCGACCATTGGCCCACCGGCATGGGCTTCGAGAAATTCTACGGGTTCCTGGCCGGCGAGACAGATCAGTTCGAACCGACGATCTACGACGGCACGACTTACGTCGGCCGCCCGAAGAAGACCGGTTATCACCTGACTGAAGATCTTGCCGAGCAGGCGATCACATGGATGCGCCTGCAACGCACGATTGCGCCGGATAAACCGTTCTTCGTCTACTTTGCACCCGGCGCGACACACGCACCGCTGCAGGCGCCGCG
The DNA here is from genome assembly GCA_017860575.1 of Deltaproteobacteria bacterium. GTDB lineage: Bacteria > Desulfobacterota > Binatia > HRBIN30 > HRBIN30 > JAGDMS01. Next base: position 1,488 of record JAGDMS010000320.1, read on the forward strand.
GCAGTGGATCGAGCGCTTCAAAGGGCAGTTCGATCAAGGATGGGACAAGGTGCGCGAAGAAACCTTCGCGCGACAACAGCGGCTCGGTGTGATCCCCACCAACGCCCAACTGACGCCGCGGCCCAAGGAACTCCCGGGGTGGGACAGCCTGAGTGCCGATGAGAAGAAAGTTGCGGCTCGACTGATGGAAACGTACGCCGGCTTCCTGGCGCACACCGACGCGCAGGTGGGCAGGCTGACGGCCGCCCTCGAGCAGATGGGAGCGTTCGACAACACTTTGTTCTTCTTCATCGTGGGCGACAACGGCGCCAGTGGCGAAGGCGGGTTGCTCGGCTCATTCAATGGCTACCTCGGCAGCCTCCAGGGATTTCGAGAAGAGACGGCCGCGACGCTGCGGCATCTTGATGAGGTCGGTGGACCGTCGTCGTATCCGCATTACCCTGCGGGGTGGGCATGGGCGATGGATACGCCCTTCCAGTGGACGAAGCAGATCGCCTCGCATTTCGGGGGTACGCGCAATCCCCTTGTGGTGAGTTGGCCACGGCGCCTCCGCGACAAAGGCGGTCTGCGCCCGCAGTTCGCTCACGTCAACGACGTCATGCCGACGATTCTCGAAGCCGCCGGCATCGCGGCGCCCGCGGTGGTCAATGGCGTCCAGCAGCAACGGATGGACGGGGTGAGCCTGTTGTACAGTTTCAACGATTCGGCAGCCAAGGATCGGCACCGTACCCAGTATTTTGAGGTGCTCGGCAATCGCGCCATTTATCACGACGGATGGATCGCCTCGGCCTTCCGTGGCCGTGCCCCATGGGCGGGCATGGTCAGGAATCCGAAGCCCTATGCCGACGACGTGTGGGAACTCTACCACGTCGACGAGGACTACAGTCAGGCGCGCGACCTGGCGAAAGACAATCCCCAGAAGCTCCGGGACATGCAGGACCTGTTCTGGGCCGAGTTCGCCAAGAACAACGGCCTGCCGCTGCACGACGACGGCTCCCCGGAAGGATTTCCGCGCCTGCACCCGCCTGGGCGCACCGCCTTCACGTACGACAGCCGGGCCGTTCGCCTCGCTGAGGTCCTCGCACCGGATGTGAAGAATCGCTCGCATGTGATCACCGCCGAGATCGAGGTGCCCGCGGCGGGGGCGGAAGGGGTGCTGGTGGCCGAAGGTGGCAGGTCGGCCGGCTGGTCCCTGTATGTGAACCATGAAGGCAAACCGGCGTACACCTACAACTTGTTTGCGATCGCGCGGCCGACGGTTGTGGGGAAAGACACGTTGCCGACCGGGATAGCGAAGGTGCGCCTCGACTTTGTCTACGACGGCGGCGGCATGGGTAAAGGGGCCACCGCCAAACTGTCCGTCAACGGCACGCCCCAAGGTGAGGTGCGTGTCGACCGGACCGTGCCGGTGTTCTTCGGAATCGACGAGACCTTTGATGTGGGCACCGACACCGGCTCTCCCGTGGGGGACTACCCCGTGGATTATGCCTTCACGGGACCGCTGCGCCAGGTGACAGTGGAGTTGAAATAGCCGCGACAAACGGCCCGCGTTCCAAGGCATTGTCCGGAGTTCAGGGAGGCAGGGTATGCACAGGCCTTCGATCCGCAAGCTGATTGAATTGATCCTCGCCGCCGTACTCGGCGCGTCGGCCGCCGCCGCGCAAGATGTATCGGATGCTGTCGTCCTCCCCCCGCCGGCGCTCAAATCCGCGGCGCCGGGGGGCTTGACCCCCGCGGACGTTCCGAAGGAACAGATCGACATCGTTCGGCCGCCGGAGGGCGTGCCCAACGTCGTCATCGTGCTCCTCGACGATGTCGGCTTTGGTGCCGCTGGTACGTTTGGCGGCCCGATTCCAACCCCCAACCTGGACGCCCTCGCCAAACAAGGGCTGCGCTACAACCAGTTTCATACGACCTCCATCTGCTCACCGACGCGCGCGTCGCTGCTGACCGGGCGGAACTCCCATGCAGTGGGGATGGGCCACGTGATGAATTCGGCGGCCGCCTACCCGGGCTACGACGGCATCATGCCGAAAAGTGCGGCCACCATCGCCGAGGTCTTGCGCCAGCACGGTTACAGCACATCGGCGTGGGGAAAGTGGCACCTGACACCGGACTGGGAAACTTCCGCGGCGGGACCGTTTGATCATTGGCCCACGGGCATGGGCTTCGAGAAGTTCTACGGATTCCTCGCCGGCGAGACCGATCAGTTCGAGCCCACCATCTACGATGGGACAACCTTCGTCGGCCGGCCGCGAAAGTCAGATTACCATCTCACCGAAGACCTCGCCGAGCAGGCGATTGCGTGGATGCGGCTGCAACGGGCGATCGCGCCGGACAAACCCTTCTTCGTCTACTTCGCTCCCGGTGCGACGCATGCGCCGCTGCAGGCGCCCAAGGCGTGGATCGACCGCTTTCAGGGACAGTTCGACCAGGGGTGGGACAAAGTACGGGAGGAAACCTTCGCGCGGCAGAAGCGCCTCGGGGTCATCCCCGCCAACGCGCAACTGACTCCGCGACCCAAGGATTTGCCGGCGTGGGAGAGCCTGACTGCCGATCAAAAGAAGGTGGCGGCCCGCCTGATGGAGACGTATGCCGGCTTCCTCGCACACACCGACGCCCAGGTCGGCAAGTTGGTTGCCGCGTTGGGCCAAATGGGAACATTCGACAATACCCTCGTCTTCTACATCGTAGGCGACAACGGGGCGAGTGGCGAGGGCGGACCGCTCGGCTCGTTCGATTACGTCGGAAGTCTCCAAGGCGTGCAGGAGGATACGGCCGCCACACTGCGGCATTTCGACCAGATCGGCGGACCCTCTTCGTATGCGCACTACCCCGCGAGCTGGGCCTGGGCGATGGACACGCCGTTCCAGTGGACCAAGCAGATCGCCTCGCACTTCGGCGGCACCCGCAACCCACTGGTGGTGAGCTGGCCAAAGGGCATCCGCGAAAAGGGCGGCCTGCGCCCGCAGTTCGCTCACGTCAATGACATCGTGCCGACGATTCTCGAAGCGACGGGAATCGCCGCGCCGGCCGTGGTCAACGGCGCGCAGCAGCAAGCGATGGACGGGGTGAGCTTCCTCCAGAGCTTCAATGATGCTGCGGCCAAGAGTCGGCACCGCACGCAGTACTTCGAAGTATTTGGCAATCGCGCCATTTATCACGACGGCTGGACCGCCTCGGCCTTCCGGGGCCGCGTTCCGTGGATCGTCATGGCCACGAACCCGAAGCCATACACGGACGACGTGTGGGAACTCTACCACGTGGACGAGGACTACAGTCAGGCGCGCGACCTGGCGCGGGAGCAGCCGGCGAAACTGCGCGAGTTGCAGGATCTGTTTTGGGTGGAGTTTGCCAGGAACAAGGGCCTGCCCTTGCATGAAAGCGGCTCGGCTGAAGGGTTCCCGCGCCCGAATCCGCCGGAACGCACGACGTTCACCTACGGGCCGGAGGCGGTGGGTCTCCCCGAGGCATTTGCGCCGCCGGTGAAGAATCGCTCGTTTGCGATCAGCGCGGACATCGAGATGCCTGCGTCGGAATGCGAAGGCGTCCTGGTCGCTGAGGGTGGGGGCTCAGCCGGCTGGTCGCTCTACGTGAACCACGAAGGTCAGCCGGTGTTCACCTACAATCTCTTTCAAATCGAACATCCGACGGTTGCCGGCAAGGAGAGATTGCCGAGCGGAAAGGTGACCGTGCGCCTCGACTTCGTGTACGACGGTGGCGGCTGGGGTAAGGGTGGGACCGCCAAGCTGTCAGTGAATGGGAAGCCGGCGGGCGAGGTCCGCCTTGCCCGCACCGCGCCCGCCTTCTTCTCGATTGACGAGACCTTCGACGTCGGGACCGACACCCGTTCGCCGGTCGGAGCCTATCCACCGAATTATGCCTTCACCGGACAGATCAACCGGGTGACAGTGGAATTGAAATGAGCCCGCTTGCCAGGGCGCGCGGGCCCAACCCTTGTCGGCGTGGCGGCAGGGCAGCTTGCCTTCGTTGGCGCCCGACTTTTGCTGCGCTGGAGTTGTACGCGCTTGCGCCGTTTTGCGCCGGTCCCTCTGGTGCACGTGCCGGCCTATGGGATCGGGACGGCGGCCGCATTCTGGTTGATTCAACGGTTGGTGGCGATGGACACTGTCATTTCCCGGTACGGGAAACTGAACGTGCTGGCCAACAACGCCGGTATCGCCCCCCCGGGTTCCATGGACATGAGCTTCTAGCTGTGGCGCAAGGTGATCAGCATCAATC
>JAGDMS010000015.1 GCA_017860575.1 Deltaproteobacteria bacterium
CTCGAGGGCATCGGCACCGGCCATTTTCGCCATGCCGGCGGCGGTGGCGAAGGATTGCACGATCTCGGCGATCTCATCGACCGTCAGTGCGCGGGTCATGCCGCTGGGATCGAAAAAGCACGGGACCACGGAGGCGGAAATCGGCTGGATGGGGTTGTCTTGCACGAAGTTCACTCGCCCCAAGCCCGCGGTCAGTTGCACGACGAGTTTGGACCCATAGTGGTGCATGGCGTCGGCCAACTCGCACAGGCGGTCGAGATACTGCGGGCCGGTGAGCTGCGGCAGCAGGTGGGCGATGCCTCCCTCGAGGCGCGAGTTCACCACTGCCGCGCCGGTCATGATCATTCCGGTCCCCCCCCGGGCACGGGCGGTGTAAAAGTCGATCAGCCGGCGCGAGTAGCCGCCATCGACATCCTTCAGCCCGCGGGTACCCATCGGCGCCATGGCGATCCGGTTCCGCACTTCCATGGTTCCGATTTTCGCCCGCTCAAACAGCTTCATAGTGCTGCCTCCTTACTGGTATCGCTGCGATGCAGATCCGGCCGACGAGGAGTCGACGCTGCGGACAAGAGAAGAGACTGGGGGACGGCAAATATCGGGATGATTGCGTTCAGCCTGCTTGACCGTATCTTGGCCGCTTTTTCTCACACGCATCGGCCGGTTGCAAGTTGGACACTGCCGGGCTGCGGCCAGTGCCGCCTGCGGTGTTCCGGTCGGCGCCGAGCGGTTCAGTCCTCGACGGCGTTCAAGACGAGATGCGCCGCCTGCTCGAACGTCAGCACGTCTGTGTTGACGATGAGGTCGTAGTCCGTCGGCAGTTCTTCCTTGCGCTTATAAAATGAGCGGATGTATTCACGTCGCTCGCGATCGGCTTGCGCCACGATAGCGGCGGCCTCGGTCTCGGTGGGCACGTGACCGGCCGCGACAAGGCGGCGGGCGCGCGTTTCCGCCGAAGCGGTGATGAACACCCGCAAGACGTCACGGCGGCCGAGCAACGCCATCGACGCGGCGTGGGCGACAATGACGGCCTGTCCTCGACTGGCGATCTCCTGGATCGTTTCGCGGATGAGGGCACGGTAATCTTCCGGAAGCGCGGGAAGCGGTGTGAGGCCAGGGGTATAGTACGACTCCGTGGGGACGCCGCTCGAAAAGCCGGCCGGATCGGCCAACACCTGCGCCACGCCGATGGCCTCGATGAGGCGCCGGATAAGGGGTTGTCGCTGCTCAGCGGCTGCCACCACGCTGGGATCGACCTTCGCTCGTTCGGCTGCTCGGCCGATGATCTCCCGGTCCATGTAATGGAATCCCAAGTGTTGCGCCACGGCCTGACCGACGATCTCGCCCCCGGCGGCGAGCGTGCGCGAGATACACACCACCTGAAAGCCCATTGCCAACCTCCTCAGTTTTCGGCAGCCGCTGTGCGTTGTGCGGATACTGTGAGGCCAATAGACCGAAAGCGCAGGTGACGCAAACCGCTACGCCGGTGGCTGCGGGCGGTCAGATTCCTGCTGACAAGGGGCGGTCGAGCGTGTACGCTAGGGAGCGGAGGAACGGAGGCGTTATGAGAAAACGTTGCTGCGCATTGGTACTCGCCCTCGTGCTTGTCGCCGCCTTGCCGGTGTTGGCTGCGGCCGAGGCGATGGGCGCTGAGGAGGACGTGCCGCAGACGACGGACGCGGGTCGGAATTATGTCCCTGGGGCGTGGTCCAGCTTCGCGGCGGCGGCCAGCAACATCGTCTACTTTCCCCTGCGCCTTGCGATTACGATCGTCACCGCTGAGGCTGGTGGCCTGACCGGTTGGCTCACCGGCGGAGATGAGGCGGCGGCGAAGGCGGTGTGGCACGGGACCGACGGGCAGGCCTACATCAGGCCCGGGGTCATCGAGGGACGCGAGCGCCTGCGGTTCGGCGACTACGAATGATGCCCGCCGTAAGCGCCGGCATCGGGTGAGAGGCGGGTAGCGTATGGTCCCGCAACCCGATGCCATCTGCGTGAATGATTGGTGCGCGGCACCCCGTCCGGGTTTCAGTCTCCGCCGGTCTAGAACCTGAGCGTTTCGCGCACCGCGCGTGCGATGCGGGCGGCATTCGGGAGATATGCCTGCTCGCGCGCAAAGTACGGAAAGGGGATATCGAAGCCCGTGAGCCGCCTGACCGGGGCCTCGAGGTAGAGAAAGGCGCTTTCGACCAAGCGCGCCACCACCTCGGCCCCGATCCCGCAGGTGCGCGGGGCTTCGTGCACGACAACGGCGCGCCCGGTTTTCTTCACCGAGGCGGTAATCGTGTCGGTATCCATCGGGTAGAGGCTGAGGAGGTCGATGACGTCCGCGTGCACGCCGTCCTCCGCCGCCAGCACCGCGGCAGCTTCCACTGTCGGCCGCATCATGGCGCCGTAGGCAATCAGGGTGACATCACCGCCCACCTGCACCACCTGGGCCGTGCCAAGGGGCAGCGTCTCTTCCTCGTCCGGCACCTCCTCCCGAAACGCTCGGTAGATGGCCGCCGGCTCGAAGAAGAGCACCGGATCGGGATCGCGAATGGCGCTGAGGAGGAGGGCGCGCGCGTTGCGTGGTCCGGACGGGATCACCATCTTCAAGCCGGGCGTGTGGGCGTAGATGGCTTCCCGGCTTTCGGAGTGGTGTTCGATGGCGCGGATGCCGCCGCCGTACGGGGTCCGCAGGACCATCTGGCAGTGAAACCGGCCGCGTGTGCGATTGCGGATGCGGGCGGCGTGCGATTCGAGTTGATCGTAGTCGAGATAACAGAACCCGGCGAACTGGATTTCGCAGACCGGTTTCAGTCCGTAGATGGCCATGCCGATCGACATCCCGACGATTGCGGCTTCGGCCAGCGGCGTATCCAGGACACGTTGCACGCCGAACTTTTTCAGCAGGCCCTCGGTGACGCGAAAGACGCCCTCGTCGACGCCGACGTCCTCCCCCAGAACCACCACGTCGGGATCGCGCAGCATTTCATCATGCAGGGCGCGATTGAGTGCCTTGACCATGTTCATCATGGCCATGGGTCAACGTCCTTTGCCGCCGGCAGGCTCGGCAGTCCGGTGTGAGATTGCGCTCAGGGCTGCCGCCAACTCCTGCCGTTGTGCCGACAACTCGGGCGGCCGCTGGGCGTAGAGGTGGTCGAACATGTCCAACGGGTCCGGTGGTGGCGCCGCCTCGAAGCGCTCGACGGCGGTTTTGATTTCATCGCGCACTTCGCCCTCGAGCGCGGCGCGGCGTGCGGGATCCAGCAGCGCCCGGCCTTCCAGGTATGTCGTGAAGCGCAATAAAGGATCGCGGGCCTCCCACTGCCGCACTTCCGTCTCGTCGCGGTACCGCAGGGGGTCGTCGGCGGTGGTGTGCACCGATAACCGGTAGGTCACGCACTCGATCAGCGTCGGGCCGTCGCCGCTGCGGGCGCGCGCGACGGCTTCGTGCGCGGCCACGTACACGGCCAGGATGTCGTTGCCGTCGACCTGGATCCCGGGAAAGCCGTACGCCAGCGCTTTTTGCGCCAACGTCTGCGCCCGCGTCTGTTTCGCGCGCGGTGTGGAGATCGCCCATTGGTTGTTCTGGCAGACGAACACGACCGGGAGTTGCATGACGCCCGCGAAGTTGAGCGCCTCGTGAAACTCGCCTTCGGACGTGGCGCCGTCGCCGAAATACGTCATAACGACGGCAGGGTCGTGCTTGTAGCGCGCGCCCCACGCAATGCCGACGGCATGTGGCAGTTGCGTTGCGACGGGGACCGCGATTGGCAGGGTACGCTCCGTCGCGCCCGCCTGCCCCTCTTCCCGGCCGGCCCAGAAGAGGAGGAGGTCTTCGATGCGCGTTCCCCGCCACAGCAGGGCAGCGGCCTCGCGGAACGCCGGCACCATCCAGTCGGTGTCGCGCAGCACGCAGATGCTGCCGAGTTGCGCCGCCTCTTGCCCCTTGATCGGGCCGAAGGTGCCGATGCGGCCCTGGCGCTGCAGGGCCAGCATGCGTTCGTCCAAGCGCCGCGCCAGCAGCATGGTGCGGTAGAGTTTGAGCAGCAGCGCTGCATCAAGATTGGGATCGAGCGCCGCATCGACGTTGCCTTCCGCGTCAAGGATGGACAGGTGCTCGACAGTATAGGGAAGGTGGATGGTCGCACGTGGCATGCGCAGCCTCCGGAAGCCTCGTTAGTAATATAGCGTATCCGCAATGGCGGCAAAGGCGGCGCTAAAGGGTCTGGCGATGCTAGCCTATGCAATCAGTAATATGCTAGACAAACGTCACAATGCAGCGGCCCACGGGCGCTTTAGCAGGCTGCTGAAGAACCCCACCCCATGCTTCGACAAGCTCAGCATGAGCGGATCCCCTCCCCGATTTCATTGCACTTTTCCGCTCACCCTGAGCCTGTCGAAGGGTGCTCAGATCCTTTTTCCGCAACCTGTTAGGCCCTGAATGATCGGAGGAGAAATCTCATGTCGGACAAGTCCGACCGGTCCGACCCGTCGACGCCGAGCGCAATGTGACGAGGCTACGCCGCTCGGCCGAGCCCTTGCGGCAGCGTGTCGTCCTTCTGCCACTCGGCGTCTTTGCCCTTGCGGATTACCGAACCGACGTAGTCGTAGCGGAGCCAGTAGATGACGCGTTCCGTGGCGCCAGCCGGGTCGCGGCGGGGGCCGCTGTAGGTCCACTTCTCGTTGAACTGCATGCCGTACTCGGTGCGCTCGCGTGGGTCGTTGACGCTGCCTTCGGTTTGGTTCGGGGTGCCGAAGTGCGTGACCACGGCATTGCGGAGAATCGGTCCGGGCATGGGGATTCCTCTGACGGCGTCCTTACATCACATCTCAAAACTGTCGGGAAACGGGCAGCGTTTGTCGCGGATGTGCTGCTCGAAGTCGGCGCGGAAGCGTTTGAGGAAGTTGCCGGCCGCCCAGGCGGCGGCGTCGGACAGCACGCAGATCGTCTGCCCTTCCATGAAGCTGCAGACCTCAGCAATCGTATCGAGGTCCGCCGCGGTGCCGTCGCCCTGTTCGATGCGGACGAGCAACCTGTAGAGAAATGCCGTGCCCTCGCGGCAATTGGTGCACTGGCCGCACGACTCGTGCCGGAAGAAGCGCGCGATGACCGCGGCGGCCCGCACGACGCACACCGAGTCGTCCATTACGACGACCCCGCCAGTGCCGAGCAGCGTGCCGGCCTTCTGCAGCGAGTCGTGGTCCATCCTCACATCGAGGCTGTCGGCGGTGAGCACCGGCATCGACACGCCACCGGGAACGATGGCTTTGACGGGTCGCCCGCTCGGTGTGCCGCCGGCGTGCTTCTCGATGATCTCGCGCAGCGGCGTGCCCAGAGGCAATTCAAAGACGCCGGGTCGGCGCACGTGGCCGCTGACGCCAAACAAGGTGTTCCCGGTGCTCTTCTCGGTGCCCATTGTCTTGAACCATTCGGCACCGTTACGGACGATGGCAGGAATGTGCGTCATGGTCTCGACGTTGTTGACCGTGGTCGGGCAGCCCCACAATCCGGACGCGGCGGGAAAGGGCGGACGTTTGCGCGGCTGGCCCTTCTTCCCTTCCAGCGATTCCATCATGCCGGTTTCTTCCCCGCAGATATAGGCGCCGGCGCCTCGGGTCACGTAGACGTCGAACTTCTGTCCCGTGCCCATGATGTTGTCGCCGAAATACCCGCGCGCGTAGGCCTGCTCGCGGGCCTCCATCAGGATGCGGTAGGGGGTGACGTATTCCCCACGGAGGTAGACATAGGCGGCCTGGGCACGGATGGCGCGCCCAGCGATCAGGACGCCCTCGAGGAACTGATGCGGGTTGCGTTGCAGGATCTGCCGGTCCTTGAAGGTCGCCGGTTCGCTTTCGTCGCCGTTGACGGCGAGATAGCAGGGCTTCTGCGATTCCTTCGGCATGAACGTCCACTTCATGCCGGTCCCAAAGCCGGCGCCGCCGCGGCCGCGCAATCCCGAGTTCTTGACAATCTCTTGCAGTTCCTCGGGTTGCATCTCGCGCCACGCTTTCTGTGCCGTCTGGTAGCCGCCCTGTGCCAGGTAATTGTCGATGGTGCGGAGCGCTTGCCCGTTCGGTGGCAGCAGGTAGGCCGGCACGCCATCCGGGATCATCGAGATTTCCGGTGCCTCGCGCCCGATCTGCAGTGGGTCATCCGCTTGCAGGACGCGGTCGATATCCTCCGCCGTGACACGTTCAATGAACGGTTGGTTGTTCAATTGAATTACCGGTGCCGTACCACACGATCCGAGACATTCGACCTCGGCCAGGGAGAACCTACCGTCCGGGGTTACCTCACCGGGCCGAATACCCAGCTTGGATTCGATTTGCCTTACCAGCTTGCGTGCCCCGCCCAGCGCGCAGGCGATGTTGGCACAGACCTGGATGTGGCACCGCCCCACCTTGCTGTTCTGGAACATCGGGTAGAAGGACACCACCTCCTGAACCTGGATGGGGAGCAAATCGAGCAACTCGGCGATTTCGTCGACGATCGGGCGCGGCAGGTAGCCGTACTCGGCCTGCGCCAGGTGCAGCGCCGGCAGCAACGCGGCGCGCGACTGCGGGTAATCCTTGCGCAGTGCCACGATGCGTGCGCGGCACGCATCGGACAATTTGTGGTTGCCGCCGCAACCGCACGAGGAAGTCCCGGCGCTCTCGGCGCCGGTCGGTTGGGTGTGCTCAGCGGTCACATTCGCCTCCGATGAGGTTGATCATGTCAAAGGTCGGGACCAGATCGGCGAGCAAACGTCCCTGCACCATCCGCGGCAGCGGCTGGGTGTTGGAGAAACTTGGCGTACGGGCCCGGCACTTGTACGGTTTCCCGGTGCCGTCACTCACCAGGTAGAAGCCGATCTCCCCGTTTGCCGACTCGGTGCCGACGTAGACTTCGCCCGTGGGGGGCTTGACGCCTTCCGTCACCAACTTGAACTGGTCGATGAGCTCCTCCATGCGGCCGAACACCTTCGACTTGCCCGGCCAGCGGACCGCCGGATTGTCGATATCGACCGGACCGGAGGGCAGCATGCGCAGACACTGCTCGATGATGCGGGCGCTCTGGCGCAGTTCGAAGAGGCGGACCAGGTAGCGGTCCATATTGTCGCCGCGCGATCCGACGGGTACGTCGAAGTCGAGCTGATCGTAAACGAGGTAGGGCTGGGCGCGGCGCAGGTCGAGATCAACCCCGGCGGCGCGCAGCAGCGGACCGGTGACACCGTAGGCAATCGCCTCTTCGGCGGACAGACAGCCGACACCTTCCATGCGAGCCCGGAAGATCGGATTCTCCGTTAACACTTTCTCGGTATCGTCGAGCAGCACCAGCGACCGTGCGATCTTCTCGCGCGCCATCTCGGCGAAGCCATCGGGGAGATCCGCGCTCAGGCCGCCGATGCGGACGTAATTGCTGGTGACACGGCCGCCGCAGATCGCATCGACGAGGTCCCAGACGAGTTCACGCGATTGCAGGCAGTACAGGAACGGAGTGAAGGCGTTGAGCTCCAGTGCCGTGGCACCCACACACAGGAAATGGTCCGCCATCCGCGACAGCTCGCCGACCAGCACACGTACGAATTGGCAACGGGGCGTGGTCTCGACGCCCAGCAGTTTCTCCACCGCCAGGCAGTAGCCGATGTTGCACAGGAGGGCGGAACTGTAGTTGAGACGGTCGGTATACGGAATCGCCTGGTAGTAGAAGCCGCTCTCGCACTCCTTCTCGAATCCCCGATGCAGGAAGCCGACCTGCACGTCGGCGTTGACGATGGTCTCCCCGTCCAGATCCAGAATGATGCGCACGGTGCCGTGGGTGGCCGGATGCGAGGGGCCGAGCTGGACGCGCATCAAGTCCGTGCCGAGCATGCCTTTGCCATGCGCGGGCGGTGGGAGATCGGTGGCGTACGGATGCTCGTTGCCAACGGATTCCCCACGGGATGATCCCGGCCCGATGAGTGGCTGGCGTTTTTCCTTCGGGTAATCCTTCCGTAGCGGATACCCCTCGAACTCGTCATACAGATAAATGCGGCGCAGGTCGGGATGCCCCGTGAAGCGGATGCCGTACATGTCGTACGTTTCCCGTTCCAGCCAGTTGGCGCCGACCCAGACCGGGGTGACGCTGGGCAGGGTGGCTTGCCCCTCCGGCACGCGCGCCTTCAGGCGCAGCCGGTGATGATGTTTGGTCGAATAGAGATGGTAGACGACCTCGAAGCGCGGCTCCTGGCCCAGATAGTCCACCGCGGTCACGTCGAGCGGCATATCGAACCGTAGCGCCGGATCCTCACGGGTGAAGCGGGCGACATCGAGGATACGTTCGGGAGCAATGCTGGCGCTGACATCGCCGCGGTAGAGACTCACTGCGGTGACGTCGTGGGGGAATTGTGCCTGCAAGCGATCCAGAATCGGATGGGTCGGGGGAGGCGCGCTTTCAACGACAGGTTCAGCCATCGGCGTCGAGCTTTCAGCTAGCGGTCATAGCCACGGCGCAGATGCTGCAAGCGCTTACCGAGCTGTGACACGGGAACGAGCAGGTCTTCCTTGTGCCAGAGCGTGGCGCGCCGCGTGTAGCCGCAGACCTCCACTTGCTGGCTCATGACGATTGCTTCCTCGGGGCAGGCTTCCTCGCAGAGCCCGCAGAACATGCACCGCGACAGGTTGATGTCGAAGACAGCGGGGTAGCGCTCGACTTCGTCGGCGGTCTCCGCCGGGAAGATCGTGATGCAATCCGTGGGGCAGGCCCATTCGCACAGGCCGCAGGCAACGCACCGCTCCTTGCCGTTGTCCATCTGGACGAGCACCGGCATGCCGCGGAAGGCGTTGGGCAACTCCAGCCGCTCCTCCGGATACTGGACAGTAAAGACTGTGGGCTTGCCGCGCAGGTAGCCCCAGAGGTTGCGCATGAAGTGGCGGTTGGTGACCCACAGACCGGTCAGAATGGCCAGGGCGCTGCGGCCCAGGCTTTGCTGCATTGGTTGCGGCCGCGACAGCGAAACGACTCGCGTGGCCATCAGCCCCCCGCTCCCGCACCGCTGTCCGCCAGGGCATACCCGAGCGGACCGATGCGCGCGGAAGTGAGTCCACTGTAGGCCGGCACCGAGGCGGCGATCTCCGTCAAAACCGCATCCGGCTGGAAGGTCCACGGACCCTCGCTGAACTGCCGCAGCAACCGCGTGAAGATTTCGCCGTCGTCCAATTGCCCATCTTGCAGGGGAAAGGCGCGTTGCAGGCGCTGCACCCGCCCGGCGTGATTGGTGAACGTGCCCACCTTTTCGGCGAAGGTGGCGGCGGGCAGCACGAGATGTGCCCGCTCGGCAAGCGGTGACTGGAAGATGTCCTGGACGATCAGGTACTCGACCCGTTCCAATGCTTTCGTGAGTAGTTCACGGTCTGCCGTCTCCCACAAATCGGCGCCGCACACGTACAAGACGGTGATGCGGCCGCTGACGGCGGCCTCCAGCATTCCCGGCAGGCCGACACCATCCGCCGTCGGCTGCAAACCGAGATCGCGCGCGCCACGGGCATTGGCGGCCTTCTCCGCCTTGATGAGCAGATGATCGCTCGGGCCGGTGCGGACAGCGACGTCGATGTTGGGTACCCCGAGGACCTGTAATACCTGCCGGAAACGGAAGTGCTCCTCATTGGTGAGATGCGGCGAGGCCACCGCGCCGATGCCGTGTCCCTGCGTGGCATGCGCCGCGCGCCGCAGGTGCGATGCCGCCGCGGCAATGGCGTCCTCCCACGCGCACGGTTCCAGTTGGCCGTCGCGCCGCAGCAGCGGTTGGCGTAGCCGTGCCGGACTGTTGACGTAGCGATAATTGAGACGGCCCTCGTCGCACATCCAAGTCTGATTGACATCGTCGTTGCGTCGCGGCATCAACCGCCAGATGCGGTCGCGATAATGATTGACGGTGATGTTGCAGCCGTTAGCGCAGTTCGGGCACACGCTGGGCGTCTTCTTCAAGAACCAGACGCGCAACTGATGATGAAAGTCCTTGTTGCCCAAGGCACCGACGGGACAGATGTCCGCGGTGCAGATCGAGTAGTCATTGGCCAACGGCGTCCCCTCTAATACGTCGAGGACGGAGCGGTCGCCCATGTTGAAGACGCCGAGTTCGTTGGTACCGGTGATCTCGCGGCAGAACCGCACACAGCGGCGACAGAGAATGCAGCGTTCCTGATCCAGAACCACCCGTGGCCCGATGTCCTTACGCTTCTGCAGCTTACGTCGCGGCTCGCGGCTGCGACCTTCACGGCTGCCGAAGTTGAAGGAATAGTCTTGCAGCAGGCACTCGCCGGCTTTGTCGCAGATCGGGCAGTCGAGGGGGTGATTCAGCAGCAGCAGTTCCATGACCGCCCGCCGCGCCTTCTGCACCACCGGCGTCTGCGTGCGCACCACCATGCCGTCGCGAATCGGGGTGTTGCAGGAGATCACCAGCTTGGGGCTGCCTTCGACCTCCACCTGGCACATGCGACAATTGCCGTCGATCGATAGTTTGGGATGCCAGCAGTAGTGCGGGATGTGGATGCCGTTTTCCAGCGCCACCGGGAGCAGCATGGCATTCGCTGGCGCCTCGATGGTGCGGCCGTCAATCGTGATGGTCGGCATGGCGTGTCAGTCCTCGATGAGCCGCCCATTGCCGTGCATGTTCGGCATGGGCCGGCCTCCGCGCTCCTGCTGGACGCGGTTCTGCAGCTTGATGAGGCCGTCCAGCACCGCTTCGGGGCGGGGCGGGCAGCCCGGGATGTAGATATGCACCGGGATGATCGTGTCGATGCCTTGGACGACGGCGTAGTTGTTGTACGGTCCGCCCGACGAAGTGCAGGCGCCGAACGACACCACCCATTTCGGCTCTGCCATCTGCTCCCACACCCGCCGCAGGATCGGAGCGGCTCGGTGGGTGATGGTGCCCACCACCATCAGGAGGTCCGCCTGCCGCGGCGTGAAGCGCGGCAAGGCGGCGCCGAACCGGTCGATGTCGAAACGTGGGCCGGCGGCGGAAAAGTATTCCATGCCGCAACACGCAGTGACGAACGGGTACGGGAAGAAAGAGTACTTCCGGGCCCATTGCACGGCGTCGCTCAACCGGGTGAGCAGGAAACTCTCGCCGAACGCATCGGCCGGCGCCAGCGGCTGACCCGTTGCGGCGCGCAAACGCGTCAGAAATCCCGCATGTGAAGTCGGCTGGGTCGATTCCCTTTGTGCTGCCATCGGTTCCCTCTGCCAGCGGACAGCTAGCTAGCAGGCCATTTCGTACGAGTAAATAAGTGGCCTATTAAATTTGCTAGTCTACCGCCGCTCTCCCACTAATTCATCCCGCGCCCTCCCCCCGGGACCAACGCGAGCACTGCGAACAGATGATCGGATTGACCACCCGTTTTGTCGCTGAGTAGCAGGTGGCTGCCTTCCGACGCAAACGCTCCCTACGGCTCGCGGCCGCCAAAGTAGGGGGTCTGCCAAAACTGAATCAGGACGCCGTGCGCGCTGCGCGGCGAGATGAAGGCAGTTTTCCAGTGGTCGCTGATGCTTGCACGGTCGACGATGCGCACGCCGTCGGCTTCCAGTTGTGCCAGCAGCGGATCGAGGCGGTCGACGTCGATGGACAGGTGATGCAGGCCCTCGCCACGCCGCTCCAGAAAACGCGAGACGAATCCGGATGGCTGCTCCGCATCCTGCGCGATCACCTCGATGCGGCAAGTGTCGAGGAAGAAACTGGTGAAGCGGAACGTGCCGTCGTAACCCAGGTGCGTCTCCGCCACCGTGCGGATGGGGAAATGGCGATGGAAAAAGGCGAGGGTCGTCTCGAGGTCGCGCACCGCTACGGAGATGTGGTCCACGTACAGCTGGATCGTCTCGCCGGAGCGCAACCGATATGGAATCGGGGTTGAGCGCTCGGGTGCTGCCGTCGGCGCAGCTTGCCAGATTTGGAACAAGACCCCGTGCGCGTGCCGCGGCGCGATGGACGCGGTGCGGCGACCGTCAGGGATGGTGCGCCGGTCGACGATGCGCAGCCCGCTGGCTTCCAGGCCGGCGACGAGCGGCTCCAGATGTGCCGTGTGGAGGCAGACGTGGTGCATTCCCTCGCCGCGCTGCGCGAGGAACCGGCCGACTCCGCTGTTTGCGCGAGCGGCCTCGAGTAAGACAATCTTGAACGGACCGAGATGGAAGCTGCACCAGTTCACGTCCTCGGAGAAGCCACGACGCTTCGCCGTCGCGAGTTCGATCGGCAGTACGCCGGCAAAGAACGCAAGGGCGGTGTCGATGTTCCTGACGGCGATCCCGAGGTGCTCAAACCGGAGGTCGATCGGTGCGTGCGTCACAGGCCCGCCATCTGAAGCGACACGGCAAGGTGCATGTTCACAGGTGCCTCAACTCGACCTGCAGGCCGGCGGCGGAGAGCGAGGCCACGATGTAGCCGCCGTCGCGGCAGGCCCCGGCATTCACGACGGCGGTCCGGCCGATGTGGTCCAAGCCCGCGGCCTCGTGGATGTGGCCGGTGATGCAGGCGTCCGGTTGATGGGTCTCGATGAAGCGGCGCACGCGCGGGCTACCGACGTGCTGGCCGCTGGCGATGCGGTCGGTGACCGTGTCTGCGGGCGGAGTGTGGCACACCATCAAGACGTGGGGCGCTCCTGTCACCTGCGCAAAGCCATGTTCCAGCACCGCGCCGAGTTCCTCGTCACTGAATTCGGTCGGCGTGCGAAACGGCGTCCGGTTCGAACCGCCACAGCCGAAGATGCCAAGATCGCCGAAGCGCCGAGCCTGGCCGTGCAAGCTCACCCCTCGTGCCTGCAAAAAATCGATCACCGACGGCTGGTCCAGATTGCCGGAGACCGCCAGCACCGCGCGCGCGTACCGCTCGGTTGCAGCAAGCACCGTTTCCGCCTCGTCGGGACCGCCGAGGTTCGTCAGATCTCCCGAGAGGATGACGAGGTCCGCGCGTGCGAGTTCCGGCGCCAGCCGTTCGATGGTCCGCAGTGACAGGTGCACGTCGCCGAACGAGACAATGCGCATACGGAATTTCATACACAGCCGTGTCCCGGTGGGTCAATGTCTTTCGCATGGCCCCGCGCCTATCGCAGAGCGCATATCGCCGGCGCGAACGACAACGGAGGCTGAGTGACCCCGGCCTGCCGATATGCGCGAGGCGATATGCGCTCTGCGTTTTCTCCCTCCCGGCGGAATGCTACGATGCCAACGATGCCGCTTACGAATATCCGCATCGTGCTGGTGCGGCCGCGCGGGGGTGCCAACGTCGGGGCCGTGGCGCGGGCGATGAAGAACATGGGCTTGGAGGATTTGGCGCTCGTCCACCCCGCGATCGTGAAGCAGTTCTGGTCGAAGGCGATGGCGGTTCATGCGGACGATGTGCTCAGTCGGGCGCGCCGCTACGCCGGGCTGGCCGACGCCGTGGCGGATTGCGGGCTGGTGGTCGGTACGACATGCCGCGGCGGGTTGTATCGTCGGTCGGCTGACCCGCCGCGCGTCGCGGCGCCCCGGATCCTTGCCGCCGCCCGGTCGAATCGGGTCGCGCTGGTGTTCGGACCGGAAGACCACGGTCTCAGCAACGAGGATCTCAAGCTCTGCCAGCAGTTGATCACGATTCCGACCAGCCCCGGCTATGTCTCCCTCAACCTGGCACAGGCGGTGTTGGTCTGTGCGTACGAGTGTCTGGTGGCCGCGGGCGTGGAAGCGACCACGACGCCGGCGCTGGCTCGGGCGGAGAAGGTCGAGTTCATGTTCCAGCGGCTGCAAGCCGCCTTCCTGTCGATTGGCTTTCTGCATCGGGACAATCCCGACCACATCATGTTTGCCTTCCGGCGCGTGCTTGGACGGGCGCAACTGGAAGAATCCGATGTCAAGATAGGGCTGGGGTTGGCGCGGCAGATCGAGTGGTTTGGGCGGGGCGGCTGGCGGAGCATGGCCGCGCGTTGCAAGCCTGCGCCCAGCGCGGAGTCCGGCAGCGCTGGCGAGCACGTGGCCGCGGTCGTGCGGCCGGCGGCGGTGGTTCGGGACCGGGACTGATGGCGGTCGTCATTTCCTTTCAAGAGTTCGCACGCGCACGCCGGCGGCAGGAGGAACGGGCCTGCGCCGCGCGTTGCGTCGAGATCCTGGAGTCGAGCTTGTGCCTGGCGCTGTTCCGGCTGGATACAGCCCCGCCCGAGGACCGTCCCCTGTACGCCAAGCGCGTCCGGCAGTTGAGCGAACTGCTCGAGTACGCGGGACAGACGCTGTGACGACCACCGCGGTGCTCGGTGGGCTGCTTGCAGCGGTCGTGCTGTTGCTGCTGGTCATGCTGCTGCAGCAGCGGCGTACGGCTGCCGGGGTGGCGGCGCTCAGTGCGGCGCGGGAAGCGGACCGCTCGCCGCTCATGTTGCAGCAACAGATCGATGGCCTGCGGGCCGAGGTGGCGCGCGCGCTCGACGCGAACACGCAGAACGTCAACCAGCAACTGGCCCACCTCGCCGGCTCGGTCGGTCAGCGACTGCACGAAAACGCCGCGCTGATGCAGCAAACGCATCGGGTGCTGGGTGAGCGATTGGACACCACGACCGAGGTTGTCAGCGCCGTGCACCGCAGTCTTGGCGGACTCGAGGAGGCGAACCGCAAGATATACGAGATCGGCAAGGACATCGCCTCATTACAACAGATTCTGCGCGCCCCGAAGCTGCGCGGCGGGCTGGGGGAGCTATTGCTCGAGGATCTGCTCGCACAGATCCTCCCGGCCGACCACTTCGAGACGCAGTACAGCTTCCGCACCGGGCAGAAGGTGGATGCGGTCATCAAGCTGGTCAACGGCCTGGTGCCCGTCGACTCCAAGTTTCCGCTGGAGAACTTCCGCCGCCTACTGGAAGTGAACACGGAGGAGGACCGGTTACGCGCGCGCCGTGCGTTTGTCAGCGACGTCAAACGCCACATCGACACGGTGGCGGCCAAATACATTCTCCCCGATGAAGGCACGTTCGACTTCGCGATGATGTACGTGCCCGCGGAGAATGTCTATTACGAGATTGCGGTGAAAGACGAGCCGACCGGGGACGAGCCCGTCGGTGCATACGCCCTGGCGCGCAAAGTCATCCCCGTGTCGCCCGGCTGCTTCTACGCTTACCTGCAGGCCATCGTTCTGGGCCTGCGCGGGTTGCGGATCGAAGAGCGGGCGCACGAGATTCTGCAGCAGTTGGCGCGCCTGCGGGGCGATTTCGATCGTTTCCGCGAGGACTTTCGCGTGGTGGGCCGCCACGTAACCAATGCGGCGTCGAGCTTTGCCGGTGCGGACAGGAGGCTGGAGCGGCTGGATTCCGGTTTTGCGGCCATCACCGCCCCGGTTGCCGGCCAGGGGGAACACGCTGCGGTCATGGACGCGGCAGGGCAGCCGGAGGGAAGGCGGCGCGCATGACCAGATTGTCATGAGACGTGTCTGCGGGCTCCTGGGGCGCTGCTGGCGTCGGGTGGGCGGCGTTGTGCTCCTTGCCTGGCTTTGCCTGGGCATGCGGGCGACGCCGGCGGGCGGCTCCGTCGCCGCCGAGCAGGACCTGGGCACGACGTTCGACATGGAGGCGCGCAAGGAATTGCCGCTGAGCGACGATGTCGACGTCAACCGCTACGTCGCGCGTGTTGGTCAAAAGATCGTTGCGGCGCTGGGCGACCAGCCCTTCAACTACCGGTTCGCCGTCGTTCGCGACGGGCGAATCAATGCGTTCGCCGTGCCGGGCGGATCCGTCTACGTCAATGCTGGGCTGCTGACGGCCGCGGGCAACGACGACGAGGTGGCCGGCGTGCTGGCGCATGAGATTGCGCACGTCAATGGGCACCATTTGGTGCGTCAGCAGGAAGCGACGCAGGTGCTCAACTATGCCACGTTGCTCGGCCTCCTGTTGTCCGTGGTGCACCCGGCCATCGGTGCCGGGGCGGCGGCGGCGAATTCCGCGGTGCAGCTGCAGTACCGGCGCGAATTCGAGCAGGAGGCCGACTACGTCGGGGCGCGCTATGTGCATCAGGCGGGGTACGAGCCGGGCGGCATGGTCGACTTCTTCAAGAAGATGCTCGACCAGCAACGGTTCGGGCCCACGGCGATGCCGCCGTATCTGCTGTCGCATCCGCTGACCGATGCCCGGATTACGAATCTGGAAGCCGTGTTGCACCGGCACCAGTGGGATCGACGATCGCGACAGCCGGTCAGTCTTGATCTGGCACGTGCACAACTGCTGCTCCGTGTGCAGACGGAGGCGGCAGACGCGGTGCTGGCGGCCTACTGGAAGCAAGCGGCGTCCCGGCCAGAGGATGGCCGGGCGCGCTATCTGCTGGGGCTGGCGTATTTCGCAACCGGGGCGCTCGAACCCGCGCGAGAGACCTTCGAGACCATACCGCAACCGGGCGAGGTCGATGGGACGCGGGAGCTCGGCCGAACCTGGCTGCGCTTGCGCCAGCCTGAGAAGGCGCGGGACTTGCTCCGGCGGGCGACCGAGCGCCAGCCGGACGATCCGTTGGCGCACCACGAACTCGCCAAGGCGCTGGATGCGCTCAACGCCAGCGACGACGCGATACGCGAATATGAGCGCGCCGTGCAACTGGCACCCGGTCTCGAGGAGGCCCACTACAACCTGGGCATGTTGGCCGGTCGCTCCGGCCGGCTCGGGGAAGGCTTTTACCACCTCGGCGTGGCGTTGGAACTCCGGGGCGACTTTGACAAGGCGCTGAGCCAATTCAAGAAGGCCGAGCCGCTCTTCCCGGCGGGGAGCGAGCGCGCACAGGTGCTCCAAGGACGGATCAGCGAGCTGTCCACGTACCTCAAACACGGCCGCTTACGCTGACCGGTGGCGCGTCCGCTGCCGCGCTGGTGATGGTTAGGCGACGCTGAGGTTGCGACGCGGCACGTCCTCGGTGAGCACGCGGGCGGCCTCGCCGGTGTCCTCTTCGCGGAAGCGCTCGAGCCCTTCGCGCACCTGCCGGCGCGTCATCAGAATGCCGTAGTTTTCCAGAATCTGCTTGATCAGGTCGTAGTTCTGCGTGACCGACTCGGTGACCGAGATGTACCCGTATTTGGCGGCACGCAGCCGCTGCCAGTGCGACAGCGCGTTCAACTCGAAGAAACGAATGTCGGTCTCCTTCGGTTCGATGACGAGGATGTCGCCGCGAAAGTTGGGATCGTCCTGGTACTGCCGCAGCCCGTACTGCAGTCGCGAATGGAGCATCGTGCGGAAGACCTGATTGACCACCGACAGCAGCCCGTCCTCGGCAAGCGGCCGGCCTTCGATGACGACCCGGCCGTCTTTTTCGGTTCGGCGCACGCGATTGGAGAAGGGACGGAACGGATTGTAACAGATGACCAGATCGGCGCCGTGCTCGATCGCGACGTCAATGTTGGCCGTCCGCCGGACACCGCCATCGACGTAATCGATCCCGTTGATCCGCGCCGGCTTATAGAATCCGGGCAGGGCCGTGGACGCTTGGACTGCTTGCGACACGGTCACCGAAGCATTCTCGTCGTGACCAAAAATCACCCGCTCGGCGGTATCGAGATTCATGGAGCCGATGTAGAGCTCGTGCTTGGTCAGCCGGTACAACTCACGGAATTGATTCGGGATGCCGGCGTTTTCGAAGTTCTGGCGCAGGTACCGCTCGATGCTGGTGTTGTCGAAAAAGCCGGATGGCAGGTAATTCGCCACCGATGGAAAGGCGCGGCGTTTCGCCAAGGCCTCCCCGATCGGGGCGAGGATCTCTTGCAACAGACTGATGCCGCCTTTGCGCCCCGGCTTCGAGAGGGTCTTCTGTATCAGGCTGGCAATGTGGGGTGCCTGCGACAGCACATCGTTGACCGTTCCCGGCAAGAAGGCCAGCGCTTCCATCGCGAACTGTGCGGGACGCGCAATCAAATCATAGAGGTTGGGGTTGTAGAAGTCCGATAGGCGCAGGCGGCTGAACTCGCTCGACTTGCCTTCGAAGCTCTTCAGCATCTCGGCAGGGGAGATGCCCGCGGCGAGCGGCGCGGCCAACATGGCACCCGCGCTCAGGCCGACAAACGTGTCGAATTCCGTGGTCTTCCGATTGACCAGCAGGTCATCCAGGGCTTTGAGACCCCCGAGCTTGAAAGCGCCTCCCGAGACAGCGCCACCCGCAAGCACAAGGGCCACCTTCGGATTCTTCTTGCGAACCGAAAGGTCACTCTTCTGAACCAGCGTGATCCCCATCGCCACCTCGCGAGGTATTACCGAAGTAATAGATAGAGGGTCATGACGCACTCTGTCAATACAATTGTTCTGGTGAGCCGTCGCGCCAGTTCGCGAGCTCTTCTCGGCCCGCGCGCAGATCGTGCGGAGTGTCGAGCACGCGCCAATAGCCATGATGCACGTAGCCGAGGATGGGCTCGCCGGCGGCGAGCAAGCGCGGATAGACGTCCCGGGTGATGCTGTAGACGCCGGGCCGCATGTAATCGAACACGCGCGGCTCGAAGACGTGCACGCTGGCAAACATGTAGCGCTCCGAGGTTCCGGGCAGAGGGCCGCCGTACGCACGGCTGAGAAAACGCCGGATGCGCTGCGTGTCGTCGATGCCGATGTCGTCCCTGCGCTCAGCCTGTGGGTCCGGGCGCAACACCAGCGTGGCCAACGCGCCGCGACTGCGGTGGAACGCGATAACGTCGCGTAGCTGCAGGTCGGTGACCAGATCGGCGTTGGCGACCACGAAAGTGTCCTCCTGTAGGAACGCCCGTGCCGCTTCGATCGCCCCACCCGTGTCAAGGATCGGATTCTCCTCGGAGTACGAGATCTGCACGCCATATCGCGTGCCGTCCCCCAGCGCTGCGCGGATCTGGTGGCCGAGATGATGCAGGTTGATGATGATGTCCTGAATGCCCGCCTGCCGCAGTAATTGTAGTGCGAAGGCGATCATTGGCCGCCCGGCAACGTCCACCAGCGGTTTGGGCACGGACTCTGTCAGAGGGCGCAGCCGGGTTCCCTTGCCCGCTGCCAAAATCATGGCGCGCATCAGTCCACCTCGGGCAGATAACGCTGCAGGGTGGCGGACATCTCGGCCAGTTCGGGGAACCGCGGCAGAATCCGCTGGATCTGTCTCACCGTCGAGGGGATGTAGCGCAGGTATCCGGGCTTCTTTTTCACCAGTTCAATGAAATAGAAGCGGCCCACCACTTTGAGTGCCTTTTGCAGCGCACACAGGAAATAGATGTCACGGAATTCCGTGCCGTCGACTGGCGCACCGCCCAGTTGGTGCCAGCGCCGCTGATAGTACTCGAGCAGCGCCGCTTCGATGTCCGGTCGGACCACCAGCGGAGTGTCGCGGTCCCCCAGCAGGGTGGCGAGATCGTACGGGGCCGGTGCCAATAGCGCGTCCTGGAAGTCGATGACCCGCACCTTGCCGTCTTGCACGAACAGATTCCAGCTGTGGAAGTCGCGATGGTTAAGGTAGCGCGGCTGTTGGTCGAGTCGGCGGGCGATGGCGGCGAAATGCGCATGCAGGACCGCGCCATCCGGGTCCGGCAGCGGTTTGCCGAGTCGCCGCTCGATGCCGTACTCGATGAAGTGCTCAAATTCCCACATGAACAAGCGCTCGTCGAAGCTCTGCTGGAAGGCGATGCAGGTGGCGTCGCGCTGGCGTGTGCCCTCAATCTGAATGAGGAGCAGTTGGTCGATCGCCGCGGCGTACCAGTGTTCGACGCGTTCGGGGGCTTGGCCCTCCACGGCATCCCAGAGCGGGGTCTCGCCGATGTCTTCCAGCAACAGCAGGCCGTCGCCGGACGCATCGGCGTAGAGTGCGGGGATGGCGACGCCGATCCGCGTGAGAAAACGATGCACGTTGAGATACGGCAACTCGCGCGGCGCCTCGTCGAACACGGCCAACTCTTCGGAAGACAACGCGATGCCACGATCCGCAAGGATCATGGCTACGGCGGTCGGGGGCGCACCGGCCCCGTCCAACCAGAGGCGAACGTAACGCCGGGTCGAGGCGTCGCCGGCCAGCGGCAGGAGGCGCCGGATCCGTACCGCCGGTCCGAAGCCATCCCGAACGAGAGTGTGCAGCCGTGGGGCCAGATCGTCCACGTGGCGGCACTAGCAACGGGGCCCGCCGTTGTCAAAATCGCTGTGGGCGAACCGCGGGGCGCATCGGTGGAAATACGTCAGCGTATGGTGAGGGCGATCTCCGCGAAGTCGCGCTGCGCTGCATCCCACGCGAACGCTTTTGCCGCCAGCACCTCGCGGTTGCGAACGGAGATGACGATCTGCGCCGCGTCGGGGTAGTTGGGCTCGTCCCACCCACCCAACGCTTGCATGCGATCTTCAGCCGAGAAATAGGCGTCGTGGTCCGGGTGGGAATGGTAGATGGCGCGCAGGCACAGTACCCCGCGTTCTGCCGCGATGAGAATCGGGGCGGCTTCAGGTCCCATGGTGTAGGCGGTCCGCGCCGTGCGCGGGAACTGCCCAGGATCCTGCGCGTGCAGATCGTTCTGAATGTTCGTCACCGGTGCGGTTTCCTCGCTGCCGTTGCGGTCGACGACCATTCCGCAGCATTCGTCCGGGTACGTGGCCACCGCGTGCGCTTGAAGCGCCGCCCACGTAGCCTTTGTGATGACGAGAGTCATGGCGTTACCCCGTGCCGATATTCGAACGTGCTTGCACGAGCCGTGTCAACACTTCGTTGACGGGGGTGGCCGTGCCGTTCGCCATGCCTCGCTGCCAGACGGCGCCATTGATGGCCTCGATCTCGGTGGGCCGTGCGCGTTCCAGATCCTGCAGCATTGACGACCGATGGTCGAAGGTAGACGGAACCAGTCGCCCGTAGAACTCGGCGCGGTAGTCCGCGGCGGAGGCGAACGGCAGTGCGACTCCTTCCGCGGCGGCCACCGCGTAGATTTCGTCAAACACCGCGTTCATGATTGCGCGCGTATTCGGGTCGTCTGCGAGTGCGCCGTAATGCACGCGCAGCAGCGCGCTGAGCGGGTTGAGCGCGCCGTTGTATAGCACCTTGCCCCACAGCGCTGCCTTGATGTCGGCGCACGGGTTGGTCGGAACGCCCGCGGCTGTCAGCCACTCGGCCAACTGGCGGCACCACGCCTCGAGGTGGGGATCGCCCTCCCCCTGCCAAATGCCGATCAGTACCGGATCCGCGTAGACGGACACGCGCACCCGGCCAGGCGCCACCACCTCGGCGCCGAAAATGACACGGCCAGCGAGCACGCGCTGCCACCCCACGTGCGCGGCAATCTGCTCGACGTTTCCCAGGCCGTTCTGCAGGGATACGACGACGCCATCCGGCGCCAGCAGCGATGTGATGGCGTGGGCCACGCTGGCGGTGTGAAAGGACTTGACGCACAACAGAATCAGGTCGAACGGCGCGCCTGCCCGCGCCACGTCGGTGATGAGGTGGAAGCCGGTGGCGTGGTGTGCACCCCAGATTCCTTCGAGGTGCAAACCGTTGGCGGCGATCGCATCGAGGTGGCTGGCTCGGCCGAGTAAGGTGACGGCGTGCCCTGCGCGTCGCAGGAGACAGCCGCACACCGATCCAAGAGCCCCCGCTCCCGCGATGAGAATGCGCGCGGTTGGCGCGATATCCTCGGGGCGGCGCTGGCTCATGACGACACCGACCTCAAGACGGAGACGGGCGGGGCAGCAGGGCTCGCCATGCAGCACGGCTCATGACAAAAGCTTGCGCCTCAGTCAACGACGCGCCAGAAGAGAGTGCGTGCGGGTGCGCGTGGTGGAGAGGAGCGAGCCGATGCGAACGAGGTTTTCACGTTTTCTGCGTGTGCGGAGCGGCACCGGGAGGCGAGCATGACACGGCGGCCGCTGCCGGTGGATCGGCTGCACGGCTTGTTGCCCAGCGAGCGTGGTCTCAGTGCCGATGAGGTGCAGGTGCGGCGACAGCGCTATGGTTCGAACGACATCGTCGAGGTTGCGGGCAACCCCTGGGCGGAGTTGGCTCGCGAGACGGCGCGGGATCCCATGATCTGGTTCCTCGTCGGCATGAGCGTGCTTTACGGCATTCTCGGGGACGTCATGGAAGCCCTGACGCTCTTCGCCGCCGTCGTTCCGCTTGTCGGAATTGATGCGTTCCTGCACCGACGCACGCGGGCGTCGACTGAGGGCTTGTCGAGCCGCCTGGCCACACGGGCGACGGTCATGCGGGACGGGCGTGCGGTGGAGATTGCCGCGGTCGAGATCGTTCCGGGCGACCTCGTCGTCGTGTCGGTGGCAGAACCGTTCCCGGCGGACGGTGTCATCGTGGCCGGCTCCGAATTGCAGGTCGATGAGTCGGTGCTGACTGGCGAGGCCTACCCGATCCGCAAGGGGCCGCTTGCGGAAGTGCCGCATGACGGTGGCGAACCGGCGGTCGAGACCGAGCACTGGGCGTTTGCCGGCACCCGACTGCTTACAGGGCGCGCCACGGTGCGAGTAGCCTACACCGGCCAGGAAACGGTGTACGGGGAAATTGTCCGTTCGGCGAGCAGTGGCACAAGAACCCCGACTCCGTTGCAAGCAGCCATCGCGAGCCTGGTCTCGGTTCTGGTTGCGGCCGCGGCGGTCATGTGTCTGGTCCTGGCGTTCGTTCGCGTCCGACAGGGGTACGGGTGGGTGGATGCGCTGGTCAGTGCGCTGACACTGGCGGTCGCTGCGTTACCGGAGGAATTTCCGGTTGTGTTTACGTTCTTCCTCGGTGTGGGGGTGTACCGCCTTGCCAAGCGGCAGGCGCTGGTGCGTCGTGCGGTCTCGGTCGAAAACATCGGTCGCGTCACTTGCATATGTTCGGACAAGACCGGCACCCTGACCGAGGGGCGTCTTCACCTCACGCACCTCGTTCCTGCGGACGATCTGGCGGACGAGCGCTTGCTGACGCTAGCGGCCATCGCGGCGCGCCAGGAAAGCAACGATCCACTGGACGCCGCCATTCTGCGAGAGGCCGACACCCGCGGCGCGCGTGCCGGTGGATTCGAGGTGCTCGAGATCTTCCCCTTTACAGAAGATTCTCGCCGTGAGACCGCGATCGTCCGGTCGGATGGGCGCGTGCTCGCCGCCACCAAGGGCTCGCCGGAGGTCATCATCGCCATGGCAACCCTGGGTGACGCGGACCGCCAAGCGTGGGAGGATCGTGTGGCGGGGTTGGCGGCGGAGGGGCACCGCGTGATCGGGTGCGCCTGGCGCCTGCTGGATGGGGAGACCTGGGCGGGAGACGAACCGCGGCGCGGCTACCGGTTCGCCGGCCTCTTGGCGCTTGAGGATCCGGTCCGGCCGGGTGTAGCAGACGCCGTTCACGCCTGTCGCGATGCGGGAATCCATACCATTATGGTGACCGGAGACCACCCGCTGACCGCGCAGGCGGTTGCGCGTGAGGTCGGGCTTGGCGGCGGCACGCCCACCGTCATCTCGGGCGAGGAACTGGAGGACTGTATCGCGAACGGTACGGGGCAGGCGTTGCCCCGGGTCGATGTCATTGCCCGCGCGGTGCCGTCGCAGAAGTTGGCCTTGGTTCGCGCGCTGCAGGCGCGTCATGAGATCGTCGCGGTGACCGGTGACGGGGTGAATGATGTGCCCGCGCTGCAGGCCGCGGATATCGGTATCGCGATGGGCGAGCGGGGTACGCGCAGTGCCCGCGAGGTCGCCGCCATCGTGCTGCTCGACGACAATTTTCGCACGATTGTCCGCGCCATTGGCGAGGGTCGTCAGCTGTTCCGCAACCTGCAGTTGAGCTTCCAGTACCTGATGCTGATCCATATCCCTTTGGTTATCACCGCCGCCGTCATCCCGTTGGCGGGGTACCCGGTCCTCTACCTCCCGGTCCACATCGTGTGGCTCGAGATGCTCATCCACCCCACGGCGCTCCTCGTCTTCCAGGACATGCCAGCGGCGGGGCGGCTGGGCCGCATCCGCAGGCACCGCAACGCGCGGTTCTTCTCGAACCGCGACTGGCTGATGATTGCGGTCGTCGGGACCTTGATTACGGCCATGGTGGTGGGTGGGTACGTCCGAAGCGTTGACGCCGGCCGTAACGTCGAGCACGGCCGCGCCATGGCGCTAGCGGTTCTCACGCTGGTCAGTGCCGTGGTGACCGTGGTGTTGAGCCGACTCCGGACCTGGGCGTCCCGGGTGCTGACTGCGGCGACGATTCTGATGTCCGTCGCGCTGATTCAGATCCCGACCATCGCGACGCGACTGCACGTGCAACCTTTGCACCTTGATGATTGGGGACAAGTCCTTTTGGGCAGCTTCATCACCGGCGCAGTGCTGGCAGTGTCCGGCACGCTCTCCAGAGAATAGCGGGCGGCTTTCTCGTCTCGCGGTTATTCCGAAGGCTGCAGCCGTGAACCGACAGATGACTGCGGTGATCATTGGAAATCCCATCCCAGCCGTCCGAGCCGGTGGGTGAAATGTAGCCGCCAGGACCGGCCAGCGGGATTGAGAAACCGGATTTTATCAAAAATGGGAATGCGCTCTGGTCTCCTATACCAGTTCTGAGTATTCCATTTGATTTAGCGTTATCAGGTCTTGCCACGCCAGTTCGGCATCCTGAGTGCATATACGGGTCCGCCGAGGGGTTGGAGTACACATTCAGTGGTTTTTCGGAAACGGCATTCTGGCCTGTCCGGCGGTCAGAAGGATTGGTGTTGAGGTACGGGCGGTGGACGGGTCCGAGAGTCCCTAGGGCACAGTGGCGGGAAGCGGGGCACCACACGTTGAATAGGCGAAGAGACGCATGGGTGAAGTAGAACCGACGCGACGGTCGTTCTTGAGCAGGATGATGGCCGGGACGTTTGTGGTGGGTGGCGCCGGCGTGATCAGTGCCGTTGTGGCGTATCTCTTCCCGCCGAGCGAGGCCAATTCCGGGTTGACACGGCAAGCCGTCAAGGCTGGGCAGGCGGAGGACATCCCTCCGGGCAGGGGCAAACTTGCCGCGGTCGACGGCGAGCCCGTGTGGGTGCTCAACTCGCCCAGTGGGTTCGTCGCGCTGTCCGCCCTTTGCACGCACAAGGGCTGTGTCGTGAAATGGGACGAAAAGCGGCGCGTGTTCAACTGCCCATGTCACGAAGGCCTCTTTGACGAGCGTGGCAACGTGATTGCCGGATTGCCGCGGCGGCCGCTCGTGCCGTTTCGGGTGGGTGTTGTGCACGGGGAACTGCACGTTTCCCGTGGCGAGGCAGGAAAGGTATAGCGAACCTTGCTTGCGCCTCTGAGAGATGTGTTGGCTGCGGAACGGGACCGTACCGTTCCGTCGTACGTTGGCGTGACCCGCTACCTCGGTGGTCTGGCCATCGCATTCTTTTGCCTCGAGGTCCTGACCGGCATTCTGTTGATGATCTACTACCGTCCGTCCATTGGGGCAGCGCACCTGAGTACGGCGGTGATCATCGACGAAGTGAATCTCGGGTGGTTGGTCCGCTCGCTGCATCGTCGCGGCGCCGATTTCCTCCTGCTGCTCGCTGCCGTCCATCTGTTCCGCGTGTATCTTTCCCGCGCCTACGAAAATCCGCGGCAATTGACCTGGGCCACGGGAATCTTCCTGGCCCTGGTGTTCGTGGCCTTCGATCTGACGGGCGTGCTGCTCCCATGGGATCAGTACGCGTACTGGGCAACGGATTTCCTCCGGCAAGCGCTCGCGGCCATTCCCATCGTGGGGCACATGGTCGTTACCATCCTATGGGGAGGATCGGACCTGGCCGAGGCTGGATTGTTGCGGTTCTATGCCTTCCACATCGCCGTGTTGCCGTGGGTGGCGCTCTTCATTCTGTCGGTTCACGTCATGACGGTATGGCGTTTCGGCCTCAAACGGCCGGCACAAGGGGACGGAACGGGCTCGCCGAGGTTGTTCTATCCCGATTTTCTCACCGACTTCTTCCTCGCGTTTCTGGTGATTCTTGGGCTGCTGATGTCCGCTGCCATCGTATTTCCTGTTCGCTTGGGTCCCGCCGCCGATCCCCTCTCGCCGCTGCTTGCCGTCTTGCCGCGTTGGTACCTGATGCCGCTGCATCAGCTGCTCGAGTTAGTGTCCAGCTCGGTCGCTGCCGTGGTGGGTGGTCTGGCCTTGCTCGTCGTGTTTTTTCTCCCCGCACTTGATGCCGGAACCACTGAGTCCGTGCGGGGAAGGAACGTACGCGTAGCGATTGGGGTGCTTGTCGTCGCCGCGTGTGTCCTGTTGGGCGTATGGGGGTATCGCTTCTAGCTATGCCTGCCTGGGTTCCAGTTTCCCTAACGACATTGGTGCTGTTGCTGTCCGCAACGGTTCGGGCTGAGGAGTCGTGCCGCACCTGCCATCCGAACATCCGAATCGAGTATGAGACGAGCGTTCACGGTCGGGAGTTCAGTTGTACCGAGTGCCATGGAGGCGATCCTGGGGTGGTGACCGTTGAGGCCCACTCGCGTCAGAAGAATTACATTGGGAAGCCCACGCGCCGGGACGTTCCGGCGTTGTGCGCCACCTGCCATGCGAATCCGAACCGCATGAAGCCGTATGGCCTGTCCACCGATCAGTATGCGCAGTACCTGACGTCAGAGCACGGGCTCCTGCTGGCAAAGGGCGACACCCATGTGGCGGTGTGTACCGACTGCCACGGGGTGCACGGCATTCTGCCGCGCGGGGAGCCCAACAGTCCGGTCGCTGTCCAGAACATTCCCGCGACCTGTGGTCGCTGCCATGCCGATCAGGAGCTCATGGCGCAGTATAAGCTCCCGGCGGACCAGGTGGACAAGTTCCGCCAGAGTGTCCATGGCGTTGCCCTCTTTGTTGACCAGCACCCGTCCGCGCCGACGTGTACGACCTGTCATGGCGAGCACGGGGCGGCGCCGATGGGTGGGGAAGCGGGCAAGGTCTGTGGTCATTGCCACACGCGGACGCGGGAGTACTTCAACGAGAGTCCCCACAGGAAGGCCGCCGACGAGCAGAAAATTTCCGAGTGCGTCAGCTGTCACGGCTATCATGACATTTCGGCGCCGGATTCGTCCCTTTTCGACACGGCCTGCCTCCCCTGCCACGATCAAACCAGTGCACCGTTCATGACCGGGCAGAAGTTCAAGACGTTACTCATCCAGACCAACGAATCGCTGGAAACGGCACTGGGAGAGCTGCGCGCGTTCGAAGAGACGTCGCCGACGATCAGCCGCTATCTTCCGCGGCTGCAGCAGGCGCGTTCGCATTACATGGAAGCGCTCCCGGTGCAGCACTCGCTCAACATGGAGCGGCTAGAGGATATCACCCGCAATGCCCGCTCGGTTGGCGAGGAAGTACGGGCTGCGGTGCATGGCGCTCAGGAAGAGCTCCGACTGCGCTACGTCGCGTTGGCAGTGGTGTGGGTGCTGCTCCTTTTCGCCATCGGCATCGCGTACTTCTACCGGCAAGAACGGCGCCAGTTGCACGCCAAAGCGGAAGCTGCCGCCCGGCAGACGTTGGAAGAGGCGGGAACTTCCGATTAGGCGCCAGGCGATGGAAAGTCCTCCTGAACCATGCGAGCCAACGTAAGCAAGTGGGGGAAGCGGATCGTCCTCGGGTTGGCGATTCTCGTCCCGTGTGCGGCTGCGTTCATCTTCCTTTCGATTCAGGTCACGTCGCGGCCACGATTCTGTGGGAGCTGCCACTACATGCAGCCCTACTACCAGTCCTGGCTCACCTCGAGCCATCGGGAAGTCATGTGCGTGGAGTGCCACATTCCCCCGGGCATTCAGTCGGAAGTCCGAAAGAAATACGAAGCCCTGGCAATGGTGGCACGCTACGTCACCGGCACCTACTCGACCAATCCCTGGGCAGAGGTCGACGATCTGAGTTGCTTGCGCAGTGGCTGCCATGTCAAGCGCGTGTTGTTGGGCAAAGAACTCTATCAAGGCGTGCTTTTCGACCACCAACCGCACCTGACCGAGATGCGGCGCGAAAAGGTGCTCCGGTGCACCAGTTGTCACTCCCAAATTGTGCAGGGCAGCCATATTGCGGTCACGAGCAGCACGTGTTTTCTGTGCCACTTCAAGAGCACGTCGCTGAACCAAGGGACTGGGCGCTGTACGCTTTGCCACGAGGTTCCGGAGAAGATGATCACGACGGCCGGACTCGCCTTTGATCATGGCGACGTGAAGCGCTTCGACATGAACTGCACGCTCTGCCACGAGGGCGTCGTGCGTGGAGACGGCGAAGTGGTGCGCGAGCGCTGTTACACCTGCCATAATGATGCGGAACGGTTGGAACAGTTCGGGCAAACTGAGTTCCTGCATCGCACGCACGTCACCGAGCACAAGATCGAATGTCTCAACTGCCATGCCGAGATCGTGCACAAGATCCCCGCGCGCGAGGAGGCCCTGGCGACCGAGTGTAAGAGTTGCCACACCGCTGTGGCGGGCCATTCCTCCGTGCGTGACTTCTATCGCGGCATCAGCGGAAAGGGCGTGCAGCCCAAACCGGCCGCGATGTATCTTGCCGGCGTCCGCTGTGAGGCCTGTCACAATGTCGCCGGCTCGGAATTCGGCCGTGCGAGCGAAGTCAGTTGCATGTCCTGTCACGGCCCCAAAGCCCTTGCCATCTACCAGGGGTGGCAGGCGAGCTTGACGAAACGGCTCGAAGCCGTGAAAGCCGCGTTGCAGGAAAGCAAGAAACGGGCGGACGCCAAAGGCGACACGGCCCAACGCACACAGCTGAAAGATGCGGAGGACAACATCGCATTGGTCGAGCATGCGAAGGGGGTGCACAATCCCGGCTACGCGCTCGATCTGCTCGACAGCGCCTATCGCGTCAGCCGGAGCGGGCTCGAAGCGGCCGGCGACGGGAAGCGTGCGGTAGCCGCGTGGCTGCAAGCGCCCTATGCCGCCGATTGTCTGCAGTGCCACTTCGGCATCGAATACCTCTCGCGCCAGGAGTTTGGCCGCGAGTTTTCGCACGGCAAGCATGTCGTCAACGCACGCTTGCGCTGTACCGTGTGCCACGAGGGGCGGGACAAGCATGGGGTGATGAAGGTCCGTAGTGTCCAAGACTGTGAGCAGTGCCACACCCGGATCACCAAGCCCATGGCGGGAGTGGCGGCGGAGGACTGCCTTGCCTGCCATACGGCCGACATTGGGAAGGTGTCCGACAAGGTCCGGTTTCCACATGACAAGCACATCGAGTCGGGTGTCGAGTGTTCTCTGTGCCATGTTGGGGTCGACCAGGCGCCACACCGGGCCTTCGCGCGCTCCGCTACCGCCCTCCCCAAGCTTGGCCATGCGTTCTGCGTGACTTGCCATAGCAGCGACGTGCCGACCGGGGATCAGGTTCCGGACGGGGCAGACTGCGCCAAATGCCATGTCGAGT
>JAGDMS010000321.1 GCA_017860575.1 Deltaproteobacteria bacterium
ACCGGATACGAAGAAGCCGCCGCGCAGGGTCTCATGGCCGGAATCAACGCCGCGCTCCGAGTACGCGGGCAGGATCCCCTCATTCTGGCACGTGACCAAGCGTACATTGCTGTAATGATTGATGATTTAGTTACAATAGGCATCGGCGGCGAGCCCTACCGAATGTTCACCTCGCGGGCGGAGTACCGTCTCCTGCTCCGAGAGGACAACGCCGACGTCCGCCTCGCCGATCTCGGCCGACACATCGGCGCAATCGGTCACGGGCAGTGGGAAAGAACCCGGCACAAAGCCGACAGCGCCTCCCAAGAGATCGCGCGCTTGGAGCGGACGACGCTCGTCCCGTCACCGGAAATCAATCACCGACTGCGCGCCCTCGAAACGGCTGAGATATCGAACGTGACGAGCCTGGCCCAGCTCCTGCGGCGGCCGGAATTGTCCTATCAAGCCGTGTGCAGCCTCACCGGGAACACTGCGGAGGTGGCGTGCGCCTCCCCGGACATCATCGCTCAGGTCGAGGTCTCGGTGAAGTACTCGGGCTACGTCAAGCGACAGCAGGACGCTGTGGAACGCTTCAAACGCATTGAGCAAACGGCCATACCAGAGGAAATCGACTACGAGACGGTCGTTGGTCTGTCCCGCGAAGCGCGCGAGCGACTGAGCCGTGTCCGCCCCCTCTCCCTCGGTCAGGCGGCGCGCGTTCCCGGCGTCACTCCCGCCGCAGTGTCGCTGCTCTCGGTGCACCTCAAGCGGCATGGAGCCCGGTAACCGCGCGGCGCAGGGTCCGCCCGTCGCCCAAAGTCTGCTGCCCGAAGTCCAGAGTGCTTGACCAAAGCCCTGGGTGCCGCGATGAATTCCGACCTTAGCAGTTCAGCCAGGCACGCCGTCGCGCGGGCGCTGGGCAACGGAGCGCTCCGCCTCCACATCCAGCTGACGCCCGAACAACTGAGCGCATTTGAGACCTACGTCACCACCCTGCTGTTCTGGCGTGCGAGGTTGTCGCTCACAGGGGCTTCAACCGCTGCCGACGTCGTCCGCAGTCACATTTTGGACTCACTCGCCGTCGTCCAGCACATCGCTATCGGCTCGAAACTGATGGACCTGGGTAGCGGCGCAGGGTTTCCCGGCGTGCCGCTGGCGATCGTGTGCCCCCACGCGTCGATCACGCTTGTTGAGTCAAGGCGGAAGCGCGCAAACTTCCTGCGCGAAGTGGTACGGCGCTGCGGGCTAGCCAACGCCTCGGTCACAGAGGGGCGCGTCGAAGATCTTCCGCCTCAGGTTGCGGGCGCGTTCGATCTTGTTGTTTCGAGAGCCCTCTGGTCCGTCCCGGACTTCCTGCGGATTGCGTCGAGATTCTTGCGGTCAGGCGGCCTCCTTATAGCCATGAAGGGCCCCAGAGGCCTGGACGAAGCCATCTCGGCGCCCGGTTTTTGGGCACCGGAAACGATCACCTACAACTTGGAAGGCGGTATCCCACGGATGCTCGTGGTCTATCGAAAGCACTAGCGCGGCAGCGCTCTGGAGGATCAGCTCCCCAGAGACGCGTCCCGCAAGCACTCCGAAGGCCTCCGGTGCGCATTTTGGGTCAACGGGGAGCCTTGACGGCGAACTCAATCCACGCGCCCATCATGCTGGATACCGACCAACCTGACGCGTTCCCCGTCGTTGTTTCACGTGGAACACTTTTCATCGGCTTGGCCCTGTGTTAAACCAGCGTCGCATTTCCTGCGACCGAATCGAGATCTTCCCGTGGGGCGAACAATCTGCATCGCGAACCAAAAGGGTGGCGTCGGCAAGACGACGACCGCGGTGAATTTGTCCGCATCCTTGGCGCTCGCAGGTCATTCCACCCTGCTCGTTGATATCGACCCGCAGGCCAGCGCCAGCAGCGGCGTCGGACTTGCGCGAGCGGATTCCACGCCCACCATCTACGAAGTGATTCTCGGCGAGCAACCTGCCAGCGCCGCCACTCGCGGCTGTGCAATCGAATTGCTCAGCGTATTGCCTTCGTCGCGTGATTTGATTGGGGCAGAGATCGAGCTGGTTCCCATGATCGCACGCGAACATCGTTTGAGAGATGCCTTACGTCAAATCGGGCATCTATACGAATTTCTAATTTTGGACTGCCCGCCATCTCTAGGACTCTTAACGATCAATGGCCTGACTGCGGCGGATTCGCTGCTTGTTCCCCTGCAATGCGAGTATTACGCGCTTGAGGGCCTGAGCGCGCTTCTGGAAACCGTCGACCTGATCCGGCAGCGCCTCAACCCGACTTTGGCGATTGAAGGCCTCCTGTTGACGATGTTCGACACCCGCAACAGTCTCTGCCACCAGGTCGCAGACGAGGTGCGCCAGCACTTCCCGGACGACGTCTTCCAGACCGTCATCCCGCGTAACGTCAGACTGAGCGAGTCACCCAGCCATGGATTACCGGCGGTGGTGTATGAACCGACGTCACGCGGCGCCGAGGCCTACCAGGCGCTGGCGCAAGAACTCTTGCAGCGACACCGGGGCCGGTACCAATCAACCATAGCGGAGCCGGAATCGGGAGGAGAGTAAATGGAGTTAACCAATAAACGCAGAGCGCTGGGCCGTGGGCTTGGGGCGTTGATCCCGAGCAGCCATGGCGCCGGAGAGGCGCGACCGGACACCCTCGTGCCCGTGGCGACGATCCGGCCGAACCCCGTGCAGCCCCGGCAGCGCTTCGCTGACGAGGCCATCGACGAACTTGCCGAATCAATTCGGCAGAAGGGAATCCTGCAGCCCTTGCTGGTGCGACGCACCAGCGGAGGGTTCGACCTGATTGCGGGCGAGCGCCGCCTGCGAGCGGCGCAACGTTTGGGCATGGAGCACGTGCCGGTCGTTGTCCGCGACGTGGGCGATGCGGAGATGCTCGAACTTGCCCTGATCGAGAACATTCAGCGCGAAAATCTGAACCCGATCGAGGAAGCCCGTGCGTATCGCCGCTTGATCGAAGAGTTCGACCTCACCCAGGAGGAGGTGGCCGCTCGCGTCGGCAAGGAACGCTCCACCGTTGCCAACACGCTGCGGCTTCTCCTGCTTCCCGATGCGGTGAAGGCACAGATTGAACAGGGCCTGCTGTCTGCTGGACACGCCCGAGCCCTGGCGGCAGTCGCTTCCGACGCGGTGAAGACGCAGTTGGCGCAGGAAGTCATTGATCGGAAGTTGACGGTACGCCAGGCCGAGCACCTGGCACAGCAGCGGCGCGCGCAGCCCGCCACCGATGACCTCCGCGCCGCGGAGCAACGCCTGACGGAGGCCCTCGGCACACGGGTGCGGCTGCTTCCTGGTCGGAGCGGCTCCGGACGGATCGAAATCCACTACTACTCGCTCGATGAGCTGAACGGGTTGATCGACAGGCTGACCCAGACAGCGGATGTCCTTGGCATGTAACGTACGTATGACTTTTGACAACCAGAAAGCGGGCGTGCTATAAGCCCAACGCCTTAAGTCCACCACTACGGGGAGAGGAGCATGGCCTTATTCGCGAAGGACGACAAAACACAGCGCCCTGAAGCCGCGAGGCCACCGGTGAGCGCACCGGCCCGGCCGCTGGAAGCCCCGCAACATGAAGAGGCCGTACAAGCCCATCTCGGCAAAGGCAGCCGCGTGGAAGGCAAGCTCACATTTGATGGGAGCGTAAAAATCGACGGTACTGTCGAAGGTGAAATCGGCGCCCAGGATGCCGTCATCATCGGCGATGGCGCGGTGATCAACGCGCAGATTCAAGCCGAGACGATCATCATCAAAGGGAAAGTCACCGGAGACATCGTGGCGCGTAAGCGCGTTGAGCTGCGCGCGCCGGCACGGCTGACGGGGAACATCCTCACCCCGAGCCTGGTAATACACGAAGGCGTGGTTTTTGAAGGCCATTGTTCGATGGGAGGGGGGACCGAGGCAAAGCTGGACAAACCGGACCGCAAGGTTGCACTCTTTCCAAAAGAGGAAAGAGGCTCGGCCGCACCCGCCCGGATACCGTCAGAGGCGATCAAGTAGCGGCCGTTTTCAGTTACTGAGTAAGGACGTTTCACCCCGATTGTTTCCGGCAGGTACACACGCCGTGCGCCGCGTAGCACGGTGGCGGTAGCCGTCTGTCGCAGTCGAGTTCGGATCGCAAATACACCATGTTGACGTTTCCACCCGATAGTTCATTTCTCATACAGATCGCTTTGTTCTACCTGCTTTGGCTGGGGCTCAAACGCTTGCTGTTTGATCCGGTCATGCGGGTCCTCGAGGCCCGCGAGGCTCGCACCACGGGCATGCTCCGGGACGCGACCGAGCTGAAGGCCGGAGCCGAACATTCTGCCGCGGAATATGACCGCCGCATGCGCGACGTCTATCGCCAACTCGCCGCCGATGCCGAGCGAGCCCGCGGCGCGGCCGAAACCGAAGAGCGTCAGCTCATCGGCAGCGTGCGCGAACAAGCCAGCACCCAGCTCCAGCAGGCACGCGAGAGTCTGGGCCGCCAAGCCGCGGCGGCGAGGGCGCTGTTGGCCACCGAGGCGCAGGATCTGTCCGCCCGCATGATCGAGCGCGTCACCGGGAGACCGTTATGAGACGCCGCATCACCATCGCCGCTCTGGCCACTGCGATGGCCTTGAACCAGGCGGCCTCGAGCCTAGCGGAGGAGGGCGCACACGGGCACGAACACGCGAGCCCCGTATGGCCTCTGGTGTATGGCGTCATCAACCTCGCCATCTTCGTCTGGCTGCTCGCGCGTTTCGCGTGGCCGGCCGTCCGCACCCTCGTGCGCGAGCGCCGCGATAATGTGGTCCGCGCGATTGACGCTGCCTCCGCCGCAAAAGCCGAAGCTCTCAAGCTGAAGACGGAGTGGGAAACACGCCTGGCGCAGTTCAATCAATCGGTCGAGGACCTGCGGCAGCAGGCCCGCCGCGATGCCGAGCGCGAACGCGACCGTATCTTGGCAGCCGCGCACAAGGCCGCCGCTGCCATCCGGCGCGATGCCGAGATGGCGGCTGACTACGAGCTTCGCCGGACCCAGGAGCTGCTCCGCGCCGAACTGGTCCGCCAAGCCGTCCAGCTGGCGGAGGAAGCGGCGCGCAGCCGACTCACCGCCGGTGACCAGCAACGGTTCGTCGCGGAGTTTCTCAAACAGGTGACGCTATGAGCATGGTGGCGCGGCGCTACGCCAAAGCGGTGTTCGCCCTGGCAAGCGACGAGCGCACGCTGGAAGAAACGGCCCGCCAACTCGAACAGCTGGCCGCGCTTGTCCAGGATCCCACCATCGGCCCGGTGCTACGCAGCCCGCTCCTGGCACCGTCGCGGCGCCGCGCGCTGACGCAGCTGCTTGCGAAAGAACTCGCGCTCTCCGATCTCCTCAGCCGCTTTCTCGGCGTGCTCAGTGATCAGCAACGTCTGGGTGAGTTAGCTGCCGTCGCGGACCACTTCCAGCACCTGTACGATGAGGCGTTGGGCCGTGTCCGCATCACCGTCCGCACGGCGCGTCCCCTCGAGGCCGCCCAGCAGGAACAAATTGTGGGAGCGTTCGCCCGCCTGACCGGCAAACAGGTGCTGCCGACGGTGGCGCTGGAGCCGGAGCTGCTGGGCGGCGTCCTCGTGGAGATCGAAGGCAAGGTTTACGACGGCAGCGTGCGGACCCAGTTACAGCGGCTCGCCAAAGAGCTCACGGGCACATCTGCCCTCTAGGAGGTTACTCGAGAACATGGAGATTCG
>JAGDMS010000322.1 GCA_017860575.1 Deltaproteobacteria bacterium
CATTTCACGATACAGTTGGGAGATCCCTGAGGGCGGTGGAAAGCCAGGTGAACGGCCCATCCAGACCGCGCGCAGAGAATTGCTTGAGGAGACTGGGCATCGGGCCGCCATGGTCCGATCGCTGGGCATCTTCCACACGAGCAACTGCTTCACGGATGAGACGGCCTACCTGTTCTATGCGTGGAATTTGACGGCCGGGACGCCGAGACCGGATGGGACGGAGGAGTTTGTCACGCGACGTCTTCCGTTCGTGGAGGCGTACCAAATGGCCGTCGACGGGCGGATTACGGATTCCTTGAGCATCGTGGCCCTGTTTCGGTTGAAGGAGAGAGTGCGGACCTGGCCAGGCGTGTCACCCGTGGTACGGGGCGGCGTGAACCGTCAGGCTGCGCCCGCTGGTGTGGCGCTGAAACCTCGTCTATAAGACTTTCAGATCCGAAAATGATTGAAAGCAGAAATGCTCGGTGGGTCGTTTCGATCGTCGCCAGTCTGTGGCTCGGTGGTGCGGGCTGCGCAGGCCGAACGCAGCGGGCGGCGACGGAGAGCCTCGGCGCGGCGACGTTGGCCGGCGGCCAAATGGCCGCTGCCGATGTTGAGGCGCGACCGGCACCGATGATCACGGAGGACGCGCCGCTGCCGAGCCCCAGCCCACGGTCGGAGGGTGCCCGCCCCCGCTCCTATCGCATCGGTGAGGACGATGAGCTGAGCATTTCCGTGTACGGCGAATCGGATCTTTCCAAAACGCAAAGTGTGCGTCCCGACGGCAAGATCGCGTTCCCTCTGGTCGGCGACATCGAGGCCAGCGGGCTGACGCCGGACGAGTTGCGCGGACAACTCACGCAGAAACTTGCCCGGTTTGTACGGAACCCCCGCGTCACCGTCATAGTCGAGTCATACAAGAGTAAGCGGGTGAGCGTCCTCGGGGAGGTCAAACATCCCGGTATCGTTCCGCTCACTGCGAAGACGAGTCTGCTGGAGGGGATTTCCAAGGCGGGAGGCGTTACCGAGAACGCCGATCTGGAAGGTGCGATGCTGGTCCGACAAGGCCACGTCATGCCGGTGGATTTCGAGAAGCTGCTGCGCGGCGGCGAAGTTGCGCAGAACAACCTGCCCCTCGACCCAGCCGACGTCATCCTCATCCCCAACGTTGCGGCCAAGAAGGTGTTCGTGCTGGGGGAGGTGCAGCGGCCGCTGGTTGCTGCACTCAAGTACCGAACCAGCCTCGTCGAGGTGATTGCCATGGCCGGTGGTTTCACGCGCGACGCGGAGAAGAAGAATGTCCTCGTCGTGCGTGGCGGACTGGGCACTCCCAAAATCGTGAAGATCAATGTCGACGCGATCACGAACGAAGGGGAGCTCGACCAGAACCTCCCGTTGCAGCCTGGGGACATCGTCTATGCTCCGCGTACGCTGGTGGCGGACGTGGATCGGTTCTTTCAGCACATTTCCACTTGGCTGCAGCCGATCGTGTTGGCCGAGACCGGCATCTTCCTGGGGCCGGATGTCTATTCGGTTTTGACCACTGGAGAGACAACAACCAATACAGCCGTATCGGTCAACCCGCAATGAATGGGAACGGTGGCGGATCTTTCCGCGCGGGACCCGTGGCCTATCGAAGCTTCCTGCAGCTGCTCGACGCCAACGAAGCGCTGCAGCAGTCGTATGAGACCTTGATGACCAGCCTGCGCTTGCTCAATGACACGCGAGCGCTCAAGGTGCTGTTGTTTACCAGCGCGCGTCCGGGAGAGGGTAAGACGACGGTGGTGACGGGGTTGGCGCTGGCGATGGCCCGAGCGGAGAGGCGCGTGCTGCTCGTTGATGCCGACCTGCGCCGGCCGACAATGCATCGCTTGCTCGGGTTGGACAATACACAGGGACTGGTTGACATCATTGGCGGACACGTGCGCGGTGCTGATGCTGCACACACAGTGAAAATCTCCGAGGCAACCGGCAGCACGACCGGGGTGTTGCGTGTCGTCACGGCCGGGCGCGTCGCGGCCAGTGCGCTCGATACGCTGCAGTCGCCGTTGCTGACGGATGTGATTCGCGAGGTCGCCGCCGGGTACGACGTCGTCCTGATCGATTCTCCACCGCTGCTGGCGGTGAGCGATCCGCTGTTGCTGGCACCGTGGGTGGATGGCGTGGTGCTGGTCGTCAATACCGGGGTGGTCACCGAAGCGGACGCGCGGCACGCGAAGGAGCGGGTGGATCAGGCCGGCGGTCGTGTTGTGGGCGTCGTCATGAACCGCTTTGACGAGCAACTGCACGGTCCGAGCTTTCACCCGTATCACGGATATTACGGCCGGGGGGCGACCCGCTGATGATGCCAGACCGTACCCCGATGCCCGATCTGTCGATCATCACGGTCAATTTCAACACGGGGGAGTTTCTGCTCGGCTGTCTGCGGGCCGTCTGTGAGAACACGCGTGCGGTCCGGTTCGAGTACTTCGTTGTGGATAACGCCTCGCGGCGGGATGGCACCCTCGACCGCGTGCGCCTTGAGTTCCCCAACATTCGCGTGCTGGAGAACGACAGGAATCTCGGTTTCGCCGCGGGCTGCAATGTGGCCGTCGAACGCGCCAGCGGGCGATACATCCTCCTGCTGAATCCAGACACCGCCGTGCGTCCGTACGCACTCGACCGCATGGTGCAATTCCTCGACACCCACCCGGAGATCGGCGTGCTGGGCAGTCCGCTGGTACATGCTGACGGTCGGGATCAGGGGGTTGCCGGACGCGGCTTTCCGGCGCCGCTGATATTCCTGTTCGGTCGCACGACACTGCTCACCAGGCTCTTTCCGGGGAACCGGTGGTCAGCGCGCTTTGCGGCACCGCGGGACCCCGATCGGCACGAACCCTATGCAGTCGATTGGGTGTCCGGCGCGTGCATGATGGTCAGACGGGAGGCGGTCGAGCAGGTGGGCACGCTCGACCCGGGCTACTTCTTCATGTGGGAGGATGCTGATTGGTGCTACCGTATGCAGCAAGCGGGCTGGAAAGTATACTGCTACCACGAGGCGAACGTCGTGCATTGTGAGGGCGGCAGTAGGACCCGGGATTGGTCCGCACTGTGGCTGTCCACCGTCGGCTTTCACGCTGGCGCATACCGGTACTACCGTCGGCACATCAATCCGCGTCGGTATGATCCGATTCATCTGCTCGTTATGGGCGGGCTGGCGGCCCGTGGCCTGCTGGTGTTGACCAGCCGCGCGATCAGGCGCATCGCCACGAGCGGCGGCGCCCGTGGAAACGGTGGAGCGCCCGTACAGCGTGAGGATCAGCATCTGGACTCGCCGGTGGTCGAGTGATCATGCAGACCCCTGATCTCGTCCGCGTGCTTTTGAAACACCGGCAGATGATCGGGCTCCTCTGCGCTTCCGCGGTCGTCAACAGCATCCTCATTACGTATCTGGTTGCCGAGAGATACAAGGCCTCGACGTTGATCCTGATCACGCCGCAAACCGAGGTCGCCGCCGCGCGTCCGACGGGTGAGAAAGAGCTGCTGAACTTTCCGGTGTCGCCGGTCGGGGTGAGTACCCAGACGGAGACGTCGACCAAGACCTACAGCGAGCTGATCAAGAGTCGGCCAGTCGTCGAACGCGTCGTGCGTGCGCTCGGCTTGGACAAACCGGAAGGCATCACGAACAGGTCACGGCTCGCGGCAGCCTACCGAACCCTGAGGAATGGCCTGAAGGCGGTGGCAGCAGGCACCGGGCAGATTCTGAAGTATGGACGTGTGATCACGGGCACCCCTTTTGACCGGGCCGCGAGTGAGCTGTCGGAACGCATTGCGGTTGCCCCGACGCGGAACAGCTACGTGTTCGCCATCGACTGTGTCTGGAACGATCCAAAGCTCGCCGCTGGCATCGCCAACGAGACGGCGCAAGCGTTTGTTGATCTGCTCGCCGAGATTTCCCGCGGCGAAGCGCAGGGAGCACTGCAGTTCATCGAACGCCGGCTCCATGAGAGCGAGGCCGAC
This sequence comes from Deltaproteobacteria bacterium, assembly GCA_017860575.1. Classification (GTDB taxonomy): domain Bacteria; phylum Desulfobacterota; class Binatia; order HRBIN30; family HRBIN30; genus JAGDMS01. The sequence goes on from JAGDMS010000322.1 coordinate 3,979, forward strand.
CTGGCCGAAGCGCGGCTGGCGTTGCGGCAGTTCAAGGAACAAAACCATAGCGTGGCATTTGCGGAGGAGACCGCGGAAGAGATCAGGCTCATTGGCAAACTCGAGGGGGCGCTGGAAAAGGTGCGGAGCGAACTGTCGGGGCTGCTCAATCAGTTTACGGCCGAGAACCCGAAGGTGCGCAACGTCCAAGCGCAGAAAGACCGACTGGCGGAGAGTATCGCGCGGCGCCAGTCCGAGATCCTGAGACTGCCGGCGGCGGAAGCGCAGCTGGCAACGCTGACGCTGCACGTGACGACCGCCGAGGAGGTGTACAAGTTCATCGCGCGGCAGTACGAAGATGCGCGCATCCGCGAAGCACAAAAGACGAGCGACATCAGGGTGGTGGCGCCGGCGCTGGTTCCGGTGCGACCCGTGAGGCCGATAAAGATTTATTACGCTGCTGTCGCCCTGCTCATGGCGCTGATGGTGGGAGTGGCGTTGGCCTTGGTTCTTGAGCTTTCCGACACCACGCTGCGCAGCATCGACACGGTACAGGTTGCCCTCGGCCTCCCCGTCCTGGCGACCGTTCCAGATATCGAAGCCCTCCAAGAGGTATAGCGGCGATGCGCGCAGCAGGGGATGGGACAGCAGTCGGAGCACTGGCATTTCTGGCTCTCGTCGGGCTCGCCGTGGCTCTGTGTGCATCTGCTGCCAGCGCCGATCCGGAATCGAGCGACCAGGTGCAGAGCACACCGACGCCGGCCTCACGCGAGGATAAGCTGATAGGGCTGCAGGAGCGAATCGAGGAGTGGTTGGCCGCCGGGGGCGATCCCAACGCAGTGTTGCCGTTGGGCCAGAAGTTGGATGAGCTCTTCGACCAGGGCACGCCGGCCGAGATCGATGCCCAGATCGATCGGATCCGTGCGGTCGTTGCCACGCCGCCGTCACCCGCAAGGCGGCCGACCGCGCCGGCGGACACTGCGCCGGTTCCTATCAACGTGCGGCCGATTCCGGCGGGTGCGGCAATCGTCTTCTTCTCGGCCCGCTCCGGTCTCGGCTCGGAAATCTACACGATGAACACCGACGGGGGCGAAGTGACGCAGATCACCTTCATCTCCCCCCGGCCGTTCGATCAGCCGTATGAGCATGTGGCCGTCTCTCCCGACCACAGGATGATCGCGGCCGACCGCTACCTGAAGTCGGGTAGTGGCCCCACGGGTCTGTGGGTGATCGATCTGGAGCGCAAAACGGAACGGCACCTGGTCCCGGATTTCTTCAGTGCCGGTAATGGCGGCGTCGACTGGTCTGCCGACGGCAGCATCTACTTTGCCGGTCAGCGGGCGGTCCGCCAGAAGGCGGGCGTGTTCCGCATTCGACCTGATGGCAGTCAGCTCACACCGGTGGTTGCCCTTGATCCCCTCGATGCGGGCTTCGTCGGCGACGTATCCGTGTCGGAGGACGGCTCGCTGTTGGCGTATGTGCGCGCCGTCGCGGCGAGATCCGCGACTCGGATGGTTCTCAAGACCCAGATCTGGGTGGCGCAGATCAACGGTGGCGAGCAACGCATGGTCGATGATGGGGGCCCAGAGCTTGGGAGCCAGGGGGGATTCCCGATTGGCGATTTCGATCCGGAGATTTCGCCCGACAATGCCTTCGTGGTCTTCAGTCGCACCAACACCGAACACGTGAGTTTCAAGACCACGTTCAACAACGGCCAGGACCTGTGGGTGGCGCCGGTTGACCGATCCGCTCC
>JAGDMS010000122.1 GCA_017860575.1 Deltaproteobacteria bacterium
CTGGGCGGAGGGCCAGGAGGGCACGCCGGCCTCACTTCCGGACTATCGTGGCTGGGAGGACGTCTACCGTCAGCGCTGGCAATGGGACAAGGTGGCCCGTGGCACGCACACCAACGCGAACTGCGTTGCCGCCTGCGCCTGGAATCTCTACGTGCGCGACGGCATCGTCTGGCGCGAGGAGCAGTCCGCACCCTACACCGCGTCGAACGCGACCGTTCCCGACTTCAACCCCCGCGGCTGCCAGAAGGGCGCGACCTGTGCCAACCTCATGCTGGGGCCGACGCGCGTGCAATACCCGTTACGGCGGGTGGGGGCGCGGGGAGAGGGCAAGTGGAAGCGCATCAGCTGGGATGAAGCCCTCGGCGAAATCGCCGGCGGCCTCGTCGACACCTTGGCGCGCCGCGGTGGCGGCGGTGTGTTGTGCGATCTTGGCGTCAACTTCGACTACAGCGTGACGCTCGCTGGCACGTTGCGATTCTTCCGACAAATTGGCGCGCCCGTCGCCGACCCGTCGGCCCACGCCGGCGACCTTGCCCTCGGCGGGGTCATCACGCTGGGGGCCGGGTGGACCGGTGGTAGCTCCGACGACTGGTTCCGATCGAGCTACGTCGTCTTGTGGGCGATCAACCCCGTCGTCACGCGTATTCCCGACGCGCACTTTCTCACCGAGGCACGCTACCGCGGCACACAGGTGGTCACGATCGCGCCCGATTTCAATCAGAGCGCGATCCATTCGGACCTGTGGATCTCTCCGAAACCAGGCACCGACGCCGCGCTCGCCCTCGCCGCTTGCCAGGTGATTGTCGAGGAGAACCTGTTCCAGGCGGATTATATGCGCAAGCAAACGGACCTGCCGTTTCTCGTGCGCAGCGACAGCCAGCGGCTCCTGCGCGAATCGGATGTCGTCAAGGGCGGGCGCGATGACCGCTTCGCGTTCTGGGACGAGGCGAAGAACGCATTGGCGTGGGCGCCGGGTACGAAAGGCAGCGCGGAGCGGACGCTCAAGTTGCCGGACGGCGTACGCCCGGCCCTGGACGTCCGCAATGAGGTGCGCCTCGCCTCGGGCAAGAGCGTGCCCGTACGAACGGTCTTCTCCATCCTGCGCGAGCGCCTGCAGAAACTCCGGCCGGAAGACGCCGCGCGGATCACCGGGGTCAGTGCGGAAGTGATCCGTCGCTTTGCCCGCGGCTTCGCGCGCGCGCCGGCGGCCCTCATCCTCTCCGGCCTCGGCGGCTGCAAGAACTACCATGCAGACCTCATCCAGCGCTCGCAGCTTTTGCTGGCATCGCTCACCGGGAACCTGGGCCGCGCCGGCGGCGGCTGGCATACAAGCGGATGGATCGATCTCGAGGGTATCGCGTTGGTCGGGCTGTTGGACCATCTGGACGAGGCCGCGCTGGGATCCCTCGCCGCCGCCGTCGCCGCCAATCCGGAGGCCGCGGAGGCAGAGTTCACCTCGGGGTACATCTCGAGCACGCTCTTTCATACTGTCCATGCCGGACTCGCCGAAGCGCGGCTCAAGCCAGAATACGGTGACCCGGCGCTCCCGCGCTCGCCGAAGGCCTACCTGGACGAGGCACTGAAGAAGGGACACTTCCCGATCGGCGTTCCGCAGGGAAGCGAACCGCCTGAGGTCGTCATTTCGGTTCTGGGAAACATTCTGCGCCACACCCGCATGGGCCAGCGCGTCCGCGAGACCCTGTTCACCAAAGCGCGCCTCATCGTGGACATCGGCTTCCGCCTGAGCGAGACGGCGCGCTATGCGGACATCGTGCTCCCGGCCGCCGGTTGGTATGAGAAGGTTGGGTTCAAGTACCTGATCGGATTGGTACCCTATATCACGCTGGGTGATCGCGCCACGCCGCCCCTCGGCGAGGCCAAGCCCGAATGGGAGATCTATTCGTTGATCGCGCAACGCGTTGCGGCCGAAGCCAAGAAGCGCGGGATCACCGAGGTGAAGGGCTTCCGCGGTAAGCCTTGCGACATCGCCACCCTCGATGCCCGTTTCAGTGACAACGGCCGTTTCGGGCCAACAGCCGAGGAAGAGGTGCTGCGTTTTATCCTTAGCACCTCGAGCGCCGGAGGCGGGATGACCCTCGAGGACCTGCGTCGCCAAGGCGGCGCCGTCCGCGTCCACAGCCTGGGTCCCGACCAGTCGACGACGAGCAACTTTTATTCCGCTTACCGCCAGGACGAGCCCGTCGCTACTCTCCGCGACTTTGTCGAAAAGGATCGCCCCTACAAAACCCTCAGCGGGCGCCAGCAGTTCTACGTGGACCACCCGTGGTTCATCGAGGTGGGTGAGCAACTGCCGATCCACAAGGACCCGCCCACCGCCGGTGGCAACCACCCCTTCACGCTGACCAACGGCCACACCCGCTGGAGCATCCACTCCATATGGCGCGATCACACGTTGATGCTCCGCCTGCAGCGCGGCGAGCCGGTGATCTTCATCAACACCGAGGATGCCCGCGAGCGCGGCATTGCGGATCATGACCTGGTGCGGGTTTCAAATGACCTGGGGAGCTTCGTCGCGCGCGCCATGCCGACGGGTACCATCCATCCGAAGCAAGTGCACCTCTACCACGCCTGGGAGCCCTTCCAGTTCCACGAGGGGCGGAGTCACCAATCCATCGTGCCGAGTCCCATTAAGCCGACGCATCTGGTCGGCGACTACGGCCACTTGAAATGGGGCTTCGCCTACTGGGAGCCGAACGCCGTCGACCGTGACACGCGGGTGAACATCGCGAAGTTGTAGGCGGCCCCTCGTGGCGGGCTTTGCGCGCAGTCCAATTCGTGCGCGTGCAGGTGACAGGCAGTTGTCAGGTTGTTCGTTGTTCGGTTGCTATGTTTCACAAACGGAACAACCTGAGAACGTAGCAGCCAACAACCTGGTTCAATCGATTACGCGCGCCGCCTCGCTGAACACGAGAGTCTCCGCGACATGCGCCAACCCTGAAATCTCGACGGCCAGCGTCCAGCGCGAGCCCGTCTTGACTGAGGCATGACCTATGACAGGATTCTATCAACCCAATGCAAACAAAGTCTTGGACATTAGTCAGGGTGCTCTGCTTCAAGTAAGCCCAACCCGCCCTGCCGGCAGGGTGGAGATTCCTCAGGCAAAAGGATGGGTACGATCATGGATTACATGTTGATCTCGACGGACGACCACATCATCGAACCGCCGGATGTGTGGAACGGAAGATTGGAGGCAAAATATCAAGCGCGCGCGCCGAAGTTGGTCGAGATCGACGGCGAGGAGCGCTGGGTGTTCGAGGATCAGAAGTTGATCAACACCGGTCTCTCCTCGATGGCGGGAAAGAAGTACGAGGACTACAACCCCAAAGCTGCGCGTATCAGCGACATGCGGCCGGGGTGTTACGATCCCAAAGAGCGCCTGAAAGACATGGACATGGACGGCATCGAGGCGCAGGTGCTGTTCCCCAGCACGCCCGGCATGGCGGGGCAGACGTTTGCCGAAGCCACCGACAAGGAGTTGGCGCTGCGCTGCCTGCAGACCTACAATGATTGGCTTGCGGATACCTGGTGTGCGGCGAATCCGAAGCGCCTCATCGGGCAGACGATCGTTCCACTGTGGGACATGAAGCTGGCGGTGGCGGAGTTCCATCGCGGCCTGAAACTCGGGCATAAGGCCCTGTCGATGCCGAACGATCCGGTGGGCATGGGCCTGCCGCGGCTGGCCGACGCCTACTGGGAACCGCTCTGGAATGCGGTTGAGGAGGCGGACGTGCCCGTCTCGATGCACATCGCTTCCGGGTCGCAAAAGAATTCGCTACCGCTCACGCCGGGCGAGGGTTCGCCGGCGACGGTGTTCATCACGGTCGGACCCACCGCAAACTTCACCGTGATCGCCGACCTGATCTTCAGCGGCTTACTGCACCGCCACCCGAAGCTGAAATTTGTCTCGGCCGAAAGTGGCATCGGCTGGATCGGGTACCTGCTCCAACGCGCCGACGAGGTCTACCACAAGCACCGCCACTGGGCGAAGCCGCCCATCACGGAGAAGCCGAGTTTCTACTTCCACCGGCAGATCTTCGCCAACTTCCTCGACGATGCCGTGGGCGTCACCGCTCGCTACCACATCGGGATCGACAACCTGATGTTCGAAGTGGACTACCCGCACAGCGACACGACCTTCCCCAACTCGCGCCAGATCGCAACGGAACGATTCAAGGATGTCCCGGCGGACGAGGCGCACAAGATCTTCCGGGACAACGCGATCCGGTTGTTCAAGCTCGATCTGCAGTGAGCGGCCGGCAATGAATGGACCGTTGAGCGGATTCAAAGTCCTCGAGGTCGCCCAGTGGTGGTTCGTTCCGGCCGCCGGAGCGGTGCTTGCGGATTGGGGCGCCGATGTACTCAAGATCGAGCATCCGGTGACCGGCGATCCACAGCGCGGCCTTGCCGCCATGGGGTGGAAGTCGAAAGAAGGCAACGTCGACTTCATGATGCAACAGTCGAACCGCGGCAAACGCAGCGTCGGCCTCGACATCGCCACGCCCGGAGGCCGTGAACTGCTGTACCGTTTGGCCAAGGACAGCGACGTCTTCGTCACCAGTTTCCTTCCCGATGCGCGGCGCCGGCTGGAGATCGACGTCGAGCACATCCGCGCGGTCAATCCGAAGATCGTCTACGTCCGCGGCTCCGGCCAGGGGCCACACGGTCCCGACAACGAAAAAGGCGGCTACGATGCCACCGCGTTCTGGTCGCGTGGTGGCATCGGGGCCGCCCTCACCCCGACGGCAGCCACCGATCCGGTCATGCAACGTCCGGCATTCGGGGATTCGATCGCGGCGCTCACGCTGGCCGGTGGTGTTGCCGCTGCCCTCCTCCGCCGCGAGCGTTCGGGTGTTGCTGGCGTGGTCGACGTCTCGCTGCTCAATACGGCCATGTGGGTCCTCGCGCCCGACATCGTCGCCTGCGGTCTGGTCGACCCCGATCGCTGGATGCCGCCCTACCACCGCGCCACGCATTTCAATCCGGTCACCAACGCGTACCGGACGCAGGATCAGCGCTGGATCATGTTGGTGATGCTGCAGGCGTCCCGTCACTGGCCCGATTTCTGCCGCCATATCGACCGTCCTGAGTTGATCGACGACCCGCGCTTTGCCACCGACGAGGCGCGTTTTGCGAACCGCGAAGCCTGCATCGCGGAGCTCGACAAGGCGTTCGCGCTGCGCACCCTCGACGAGTGGCGCGCCAAGTTGGCCACCATGGAGGGCCCGTGGGCCACAATGCAAACGCCGGCGGAAATCCGCGACGACCCACAGGCGCTGTCGAACGGCTATCTCCCCGAGGTGGACGGCGGCGACAAGGGACGGTTCCGGCTGGTCGGCAGCCCCGTACAGTTCGACGAGCAGACCTTCACTCTCCGCCCGAGCCCCGAGATGGGACAGCACACGGAGGAGGTCCTCCTGGAGCGTGGGTTGTCATGGGAAGAGATCGCCGCCCTCAAGGAAGCGGGGGCGATCCTGTAGACCCGCTCAGGATCGCGTAGCAAAAGGGGACAGGCCCCTTGGCACTCCGGCAGGTCAAGGGGCCTGTCCCCCTCGGACAAGGTCATATCGGCTCAGGGCACCGAGCCGAGTGCGCCCGAAGCCCTGTTAGCGCTCCGGGCCACCCCCTCGCTTGCGTCAGCACATTTGTTGCTCGGTGCGACTGATGATCTCGTCCTGCACGGCCGGTGACAGCTCCACCCACAGCGCACTGTACCCTGCCACGCGAACGACCAGGCTCCTGTAGTTCTCCGGATGCGCCTTGGCATCCAGGAGTGTCTCCCGATCCAGAATGTTGAACTGGACATGGAAGCCACCGTTGTCGAAGTAGGTGGCCAGCAAGTCGGCAAACTTCTGCTGCCCCTCCTTCTTTCGCAAGATTCCCGGCGCGAACTTCATGTTCAGCAAGGGGCCCTCCATGAACATCGGATCGAGCTTCGCCACCGAGTTCATCGTCGCTGTCGGACCTTTCACATCGCAGCCCTGCATCGGCGAGGCCGAAGCGTCCGCCAGGGAGGTCCAAGCCTTGCGCCCGTTCGGCAACGCGCCGGTGCGGCGTCCGGCCCACGTCGACCACGCCGCCCCCTGCCGGAACATCGTGAATCGACGTCCGAAGCCGTCGCGATACGACTGCTCCTTGTCGACCGTGTAATTCCATAGAGCGACTGCCATCGCATCCGGTTCGTCCGCGTCGTTGCCAAACTTGGGCGCCCCCAGGCAGGCACGCCGGAGTTCCTCGTACCCTTCCCAGTCCTTTTTCAGGGCGTCGAGCAGTTCGGCCATCGTCGCCTTCTTGTCCTCGAAGATGACCTTCTTGATCGCCATCAACGAATCGGCGGTGTCCGGGATGGCCCGATCGACGAACGAGAACGCCTCCAGTTCCTGGTAGCGGCCGCCGAAACGCGACACATCCTTCCCCTTCTGGATGCAGTCCTGCAGGAAGGCGGAGATGAAAGGAAAGTAATCCGAGTCCTCGTAATACGGCCCTTCCAGCGCCCGATAGCAGCCGAGCGACCACTCGTAGTAGTGATTGAGCTGCGTACGATACGCGGCAAGCACCTCTTCAAACGTACTGAACTGCGCGGCGTCCCCCGTTTCGACGCCGAGCCGGACACCCGTGTACGGTTCGATGCCGTTGTTGAGGGCCAGTTCGAGGATCTTCGCGTGGTGGATGAAACTGCCTCCCACTCCGCTGCGGATCCAGCCGGCGCTCTTCGGATACAACGTATTGACGCAGCCGGCCATGGCCCAGTCACGCGCATCGTCCCAGCGCACGCCCCGATCCATCAGGTATTCCATGCCGATGCGGTCATTAAACCAGGCGGGTATCCCGGCCCCGTGGTCCCGATTGCATTCAATGGCCTTCTCGAGAAACTCCGGCGCCAGGGCGCGATGATAGCGGAGGGAGATGTGTGGCTGATGCGTTTTCACCTGCTTCGCCACCTGCAGGACAAGGCACGACAACTCGTTCGCCGCATCCCTGCCGTCGCGGGTGACGCCACCCAGGGTGACGTTTGCGAAGTAATTCGCCTGCGCGATCTCCTGATGCGAGCGGTTCCCGCCGATGAAAAAGAATGCTTCCTGCCCGGTCCACTTGATGAAGAGGCAGCCCACCAATTCCGCCGCCTCCTGGCGCGTGATGCGGCCGGCGTTGATGTCGCGCGCGTAGTACGGCCACATGTATTGGTCGAAGCGGCCGACGAAGGTGTTGGACTGGGCCTTCTCGACGTCATGGCCAACCGCGGTGAACCAGTACGCCTGCACCGCCTCATGGAAGGTCCGCGGGGAGTTCGCTGGCACCCACTCGCACACCTCGGCAATCGCCAGAAGCTCCCGCTTGCGTTGAGGATCCTGCTCCCGCTCAGCCATTTCGCGGGCCAGGTTCGCGTAACGTTGCGCGTGGTGGATCATGCCCTCGACAGCGATGATCACCGCCTCCAGCCAATCAATGCTGTCCGCATCCTCGGCACCCAGTCCGTGGCCGTTGACCTGCGCCCGGATCTGCTCGATGCGCTCCCGGGCCTCCTGGATGATCCCGTTGTACCCGACCTCCAAGATCTTGTCGTAGTCAGCCCCGGCAGGCAGGATCTGCGGCGACCCCGGTGCGCGCATCGCCATACGGGCCTCGCACATGGCCGGCCACAATCCGCCCCCGGCCTTGTCGTTGGCCTCGTCGCCGCGCTTGCCGGCGTATGTGTCCATCAAGTAATCGCAGGCAGCGATGATATTGAGGCGATCGGCCTCTTCCAGCATCGCCTCGGTCACCGGCGATGCTGCCGTCTGCGGTCCGACCTGCTCCATGATCGCTTTCAGCGCCTTGGGGTTGGTCTCCACGGACGGCAACGCCCCGCGCAAGAACCGGGTCATTGCCCCAACCAGGAGCTCGTCGTCCCGGATACCGATGGTCATCCGGGCGAGCACATGGGCGAACGCTTTGGCGCGGCGCTTGGCGGGATGCTCTCCCTCGGTCTGCCGCATGGATTCGAGCAGCCACCGCGCCCGTTCACCGTCGATGGCGGAGCGAGCCTCCAGGTAGCGCTGCTTGAGTCGCTGGACCCGCGGCGTGAACCCATTGAGTTCGTTGATCTCGTCGAGCGGGATCCGCCCACGTACCGCCGGCTTCATTGTCGCTGCGCGGCTCCCGAGGGCCAGTTTCGTACCTGGCCCGGACATGAGCGCTTCCATGAGCAATCTCCTTTCAACTGGACGCTTGGCGGTCGACCACCGCACGATTATCAGTGCCTCTCAGCAGCACCGCAGCTACTCTTCGACGTATTGCTATTTACCCTGTTCGGGTCGGGTCGGAAAGAAACCAACCTGCAAAATACCGTCACACTGCCGCAACAATAGCGCCAAGAGGCCGCGCTTTGCGGTAGCTGCTGCAGTGTGCCGCTCGGTCCTCTCGCATCCTAAATCCGCTCTCGACTGACCATGGACCTCAGCATTTGACTGGGAAAGAACATCCATTGCAGAATGCCGTTGCACCCGTGCAACAATGGATCTCGACTCCATCTCAGCCACGACTATGGATCTCAATGCCCTACGGATTTTCATCGCGGTGGCCGAAGCCGCGAGCTTTTCCGGGGCGGCGAAGCGTCTGGGGTTGCCGAAGTGGTCGGTCAGCCGCCGGGTGGCGAGCCTCGAGGCCGCAATGGGTGTACCGCTCCTGCACCGCACCACACGGCACGTCACCCTGAGCCCTGCCGGCGCGGCGCTGTGCGAGCGGGCGGCCCCCTTAGTCTCCTCGTTGGAACGGGCGGTCGACGAATTGCCGGAGCGCTTGGGAGAGCCCGCCGGGCTGTTGCGTGTTACGGCGCCCATCGACCTGGGCGCCACGCTCTTGGCCGACGCGGTCACGCAGTTCACGGCACGGTACCCCGCGGTACGCGTCGACATCTACCTGACCAGCCGCGTGTTCGACCTCGCCGTCGAGGGCTTCGATATCGCCTTGCGCACCGGACCGGCGCGCATGAAGGATTCGACGTTGGTGGTGCGTGCAGCGAGCCTGATTACAGCGCAGCTGTTCGCCGCCCCCAGCTACCTGGCACGTCACGGCACTCCGCGCACACCCGCGGACCTTGGCGCCCACGAGTGCGTCGTCTTCCGCGGACTCCCATCGCTGCGGTTCGACAGCGCGAGCGGGCCGGCCAACTTCGAGTTCCGCGGCCGCATTTGCTCCGACGACATCTTTTTCGTCCGTCAGGCGATCCGCGCCGGCGCCGGAATCGGCGTGCTGCCGACCTTTCTCGCTGAACGTGATGTCGCTGCCGGCCAACTGGTCCGGGTGCTCCCGCGCTATCGCATGCCCGGCTATGTGTATATCGTACGACCCGCCACGCGTGAGGTGCCCCGCCGGGTCAAGGCATTCAGCGACTTCCTGCTGGCGTACCTGAAAGCACACCCGCTGGCGTCCCTCGCCTGTTGACCACCGCGGGGCGGCTCCGTTTGCCGCCCCGCGGTGGGCACGATCGCCTCAATCCAGGGTCAACCCCGGCCGCAGATCACGGCGTTGGCCTGCATGGTGTCCATGTACTCGCGCCACTCCACAATCTTGCCCGCCTGTAGCCGCATCAGGATGTGGTACTGGTTGTTGTAGTCCTTCCCACTCACGTGGCGGGCATGCGACTCGGCTTCGATTGCGACACGATCTTCCTCGGCGGTCATTCGCTTGATCGTCATGTTCAGTCCGCCCGGAAACGCATCCAGGATCTGCTTCGCAAAGGCGCGGATCTGTTCTCGGTTATAGGTGCCCGAGATGGGCATGGAACCGGGCGTCCAACAGACGCCGTCTTCCGCGTACGTATTGACGACGGTCTCGACGTCTCCACGGTTGATCGCCGCGACGAACGCCTTCGCGATGCCCTTGTTGACGTCGCACTTGCGCCTGTTGATTTCGCCGTCAGCAGCAGTGGGCGGCGCATCCTCCAACGGAACGTCCGGCGCGGACACCTGCTCCGCGTGGATGGTAATGATCGCCCGCTGGTCCCCCGGCTTGTCGAAGGGGTACACATCGACGCCCATATACGCCTTTGCCACTGAATTGACGAAGGCGCGATCGGGATCATCCGTCAGCTCGGCAATCCCGCGGATTTCAATGTAGCGGTTTGGATTATTCCGATGTGGAACTGAAATCGTGACGCGCGGATCACGCAACAGGTTCTTGTACTTCTGGCGCGTCTTGACGGTGCTGACGCGGACGTACTCACCATCGAACATGAGAGCAACCGGGTTCGCGGACATTCTGCCATCCGGCCGCATGGTGCAGATATGCCCGGTCGGCCGGTTCGTCAGGATGTCATGGTGGGACTTTGGTATGGGCTTCGTCTTCGGAAAACTCATGCGTACCTCCTCCGGAATCAGTATAGAGACCTCAGCGCCGCTCGCTAGCGCCCTTCCAGCCGCCGGATGGCTTTGCCGGTAAAAACGCCCGTGCTCGCAGCCGCATCGACGGTCATGCTCTGCTGCGGCTCGACGCAGTCCCCGACAAAGAACAGGTCCTTCACCGAGGTCGAGCGATACGGAATCTTTTTGTACCACGTGTGCTGGTATTGCCAGAGCGGGAAGTGCGAGGCGTAGTTCTTGGTAACCACCGCTCCCCGGTAGCCGGGAAAGACCTCGTCGATGATGTCGTCGATTTCCTCCTTCAGTGTCCCACTGACCCGCTCCCGTTCCGCCTTGTCGAAAGGCAGCACGCGGGTGGCGAAGATCAGTTGTTTCCCCTCGGGCGCATTCCACGAAAAGGCATTGGACAGGCTCCATATCATCAGCAGATTGCCGCCCGTCTTGGGGTCGGCCACCGAGACCGGATGCGGCTCGGCCGTGACCGGCCGGTCAAGTTCGGCGTACACGGTGAGGTCGTGCAGGGGCAGCGCGGTGTACGCGTCGATTGCGGGCTGCACTTCGGGCGGCACCGTGCGGAACAGGGACGGAATCTGGGTGAAGTTGGCGTTCACCACGACCTTGCCCGCCCGAATCTCGCGTCTGTCGCCCGCGGCTGTCTTCACGACCACCCCTTTGGCACGGTCGTTTTCGACGATCACCTCCAAGACCTCCGTGCCGAGGAACAACTCACCGCCGTCGCGGGCCATGGCATCGGTGAACGGCCGTACCAGCCCGTCGACGAGGTTGGGCTTGAACGCCACGCAGTGGGCCTCACTCATCCACCAGAACCGCAGCGCGCCCAACAGACCACCGACCGACAGGTGCTGCATGGCTTCGTCAGTGTTGCACTGGGTGGAGTTCGCGGCGATGGTGGCGAGGAATCCGATCACCGTTGGGTCATCGCTCAATTTCTCCTTCCAATCGAAGAAGGGCGTGCAGGACAGCGGTTCGCGCCACAGTTCTTCGTGCGGGATCAAGGCGGCGTAATTGAACGCTTTGATGAACGCCTTCCGCGTTGAGGGCGACAGGGGCGTGGGAAACAGGCTTTCGTAGTAGCTGGTCAGTGCGGACGCCGAGGCGCATCGTGGCGCGATCTGCCGCTTCATCCCGGTACCACGGTAATACAGGCAGGGCTCCGGCACCTCGTAAAAACGCACGTCGGCGTCGACCTCTCTGGCCGCCCGGTACCAGGCGCCGCCGCCCCACCCCTGGCCGAAGGCCACCCAGTGCTCATGGCCGGTGAAGCCGGGCGACGTCTTGTCGACTTGAATCCGGCCACCGACCACCGCGGCTTTCTCGAACAAGGCGGTCGAGAGGCCACCTGCCGCGGTATATGCGCCGCAAATCACCCCGCCGATACCGGCCCCCACGACGATGACGTCATATTGGGACTTCATGCGCTCCTCTGAAGACCCCCGTTTTCACATCCACAGTCATGCGCTGGCGGGACGGTGCAAACATCGAAAAAGACTCTTCACCAACGGCGTCTTCCTGACTCTCGCCCGTCCCTTCCGGAAACGCGTCGGCTACTTTACATGCAGCTCGACGCGGCGGTTCTGCGCCCGACCATCGGCAGTGTCGTTGGAAGCTACCGGCTTCGATTCACCCATGCCGTCCGCCGTGATCCGGGACCGCGCGATGCCACGGTCCACCAGATACGTGCGCACCGACTCCGCACGCCGCCGCGACAGCCCCAGGTTGTACGCATCGGTCCCGACACTGTCGGTGTGGCCTTCGACAACGATGTCGACGCTGCCTTCCTGCTTCAGCACCTGTACTGCCTCATCGAGGATCGGCTTCGCGTCCGCCTTCAACGTCGCCTTGTCGAAATCGAAATGCACACTACGCAGCACGATCTTCTTCTTAGCCGGCGGGGGTGGTGGCGGCGCCTGTGTAACCGGGGCTGGCGGTGGCGGCGGAGCTTCCTGTCCTGCCGTAAAGTTGTATGTCAGCCCGAGGCCAAAGGTGCGCGGGGTGCCGTACTCATTCCCCGCAAAGCCCAGCTGTGAGCCGAAATCGATGCCGAACACCCGGTATTTCCGGTCGAACAGATTGTGGGCAAACACGGCGATGTCGAGACTGCCCTTCTGCAGCGGGATGCCGGTGTAGGCCAAGCGGCCGTTTACCAGCGCATAGGCCCACCCCTCGTCGGCCTGCCCCCCAGGGGTCTGATTGTTGACAATGAACGTCACCTTGTCTTGCCAAGTTGCGTCGAGATGCGCTGAAAATACCCCGGTGGTCGTCGGTGGTGCCGTATAGGTGAGCCCGCCCATGATTTGATGTTGGGGGCTGAACGGGAAGGAGCGCTGGCTCGCGACATTTTCCAGGACGGGGTTTCCGCCCGGATCAAACACCGGGTTGCCGTCCGCGTCGAATTTCTGGTCAAGCCATTTGGTATATTTCGGCGCGAGGAAGCTGTAGGTAACGGTCGCTTCCAGACCGCGGAAGGGGATCGCGATCCCTTCGAACTCCGTTCCCCAGATTTCGGCCCGATCGGCGTTCGCTGGGATACTGAGCACGCCCAAGGTCGGACTGGAATGAAACACCGAGACCTGCAAGTCCTGATAGTAGCTGAAGAACCCTGCGGCGTTCAGCCGCAACCGGTTGTCGAGCCACTGTGATTTGACACCGCCTTCGAACGCCCAGAGTGTTTCCGGATTGAAGCTACGGAATAACTCCGGGATGGCGCCTGTCGGGTTAAACCCTCCGCTCGTGTATCCGCGACTGACGCGGAAATAGCTCATCAAATCATCCGTCCACTGGTAGGAAATATCGCCCATAGGAGAGATCCCAGGGGCACCGCTGCCGTGTATGCCCCCAAAGGCCTTGCCCCCCACGTTCTTGAAGCCGGGCGCCGTCGACGTCGGAAAGACGGCTTTGCCAAAGAAGTGGTCCAAATGGATCTGCTCTTGGGTAAGGCGTAGACCGGCCGTCACGCTGAGCTTGTCATTGAGGATCGGCGGCGTCCAGGTGGCCTGCCCATAGCCCGCGTACGCCTTGTCCCTCCGGAAGTTCCTGTAGGGCAAATTGTTAATCGCCGACGGCTGCGTTCCAAAGATCACCTGCTGCTGCAGATAGCTATCGTACTCACCGAAGTAATACGCCCCTAACACGTAGCGGAAGCGGGGAGCCGTCCCAATCCACTGCAACTCCTCACTCCAGGTCTGCGTGTCCATCGTGTTGGCGAAGTCGGTGATGTGCAGCGGCGTGCCGTCGACATCGGTGTCGGTAGTGTTCACGAAGCTGCGATACGTCGAGATCGACTTCAACGTGACGCTGCCCAGGGGCCCGACCTCGCCCAGATCCCAGGCGCCGGTCAGTGTGTGCATGCCATGGTAACCGTCATCGCGGTTCTGATGCAGCGATTGTACGTCGCTCATCAGCAGGGCGTTGCTGGGGACCGAATCGGAGCGATTCTTTTGGACGTAGGGCACGGCACCACCGGGGAAGAGGGGGTTCGGGATAACCAGTGGTGGATACGGTGGGGGA
>JAGDMS010000323.1 GCA_017860575.1 Deltaproteobacteria bacterium
CCGTCGTTGTCGTTGCCGAGGTCGATTTCCTCGATATTCGTGCCGATCCAGTTGCCCTGGATCAAATTGCCAGTCGTGCCCTCGTCCGCGATCAGCACGCCGTGAAAGCCGTTGCCGCTGATGACGTTGCCCGTTCCGGCTGCGGTACCACCGATCGTGTTACCGTGTGCCTCATCGGATATGACCACACCCGCTTGGCGCCAGAGCGACACGCCATTTGGCATCGCGCGGTTGCCCAGGTCGTTGGTGCCGATGCGGTTATCCTGGACCAGCGTGCCGGCGGTGTCCTTGTCGCTCAGGAGGATGCCTGCGTTCGAGTTCCCGGAGATGACGTTGCCGCGGATAATATTGTTCAGGCGAGCGTTGAGGATGCTGAACTCAACACCGACACTGTTTCCCAACGACGAGAAACCCGCGGCGTCGATGCCGATGAAATTACCCACAACCTGGTTGCCGCTGCTGGCGATCTCGACACCTGACCCGTTGCCGGAGAGGACGTTGCGGGCAGGCTCGGCCGTCCCTCCAATGATGGTGTTGGTTCCGCCTATCAGCATGACGCCGCCGAACCGGTTTGGGATCTCGCGGGTGCCGTCTCGGTCCGTCCCTGCGTAGCAGCCTTCAACACGGACGTCGTTTCCATAAATGAAGATGCCGTACTCGCGAAAACCGCTGACGACGACGTTGCGCACCACTCCACCGGCCCCGATTTCGAGGCCCGAACAGCTGTATTGCGGGCACGACTCGCCCGGGTCGAGCACCAATGCGCTTCCATCGATCAGCGGGCGGGTGGCGCCACCGTCGATGGTGAACGCGCCATAACGCGAGTCGTAGTGGGGCAGCCACCAGAGCAGGGGGCTGAGCACGATGTTCTGGACGTTGGGCGCGAAAGTGATGGTGTCGTCGCCGGCACGCTTGTTCGCCTCTTCGATCGCGGCGCGCAAGGTGCATTCAAAGTTCGAGTCTTCGCACTTGCCATCGCCGGGGGCTTTGTCGTGCGAGTCGGCCTCGGAGTCCACCAAGAAGGTCGCCGCGGATTGCGTCGTACTCACGCTCAGTGACGTACCGCCACGCTGCACGAGCACAAGATCGCTGGCGCCGTCTATGTTGAGCCGCATCGGCAGGGCAGCCACGGGGCGGCCGTCGGTTTCCACGAAAAGCGGCGCGCCACCGGCTGCGGCGAGGGCCTCGGGCGCAAGCCCCTCCCGGTCAAGGCTAGCGACGGGCTCGGGCAGCGCGGAAAGCCTCTGAAGTTGATGAACGATCTGAATGTCTCCCAGAGAGGGGTCGATAACGAGGATGTCCTTCTTGGAAAAGCTTGACAGGCGCGCCGGGGCGAGCGTGCGGAAACGGACCTCCTCTGCAACACCTCGTGTCCCAGGTCCGCTGGCGAGCGGTAAGACGGGCAACGCGCTTTGCCACCACGGCTCCACCCTCGCGGTCGAAGGCCTTGCGGTGCCCTCTCCGCCACCGCGCGACGCCGGACTCTGCATGCTCTGTGGTGGGCCCAGAAGGCGGAGAACTCCGTCCGTGTCGAGGACCGCGAGTTCATTGCGACTGTCACCCGCAAAATCGTCGAGGACAAGGGCCTCGATTGGCGCCTGGACTCTCAGCGAATCGATTTGCAGCGCCAGCGACATCGTTGCCGCCGTGGAATGTGCTTGTTCCACCGAGTCGATGCCGTGCACAATGAGCACTTCGATCCCCGCCGCGATCGCCAGGTCGAACGGATAGTCGTCGTCCAGTTGACCCAAAGCCAGCGCGGCTGGTGGGGCCGAAAGCCGGATGGTGGCGGGCGGGTCGGCGAATGTTCCCGCCGCCGACTGAAAGATGAGCACAGTCCCACCCAACCGGTCGGCGAGGCCCACCACAAGATCGGGTGATCCATCGGCACGGTTGACCTCACCGGCAATCAAGGCAGTGATCGCTCCCGGGATTGGGATCTGGCGGGGGGAGCCCATCCTACCGTTGCCGTCGCCCGACAACAGATACAGACTGGTATCTCCGCGCATTGCGGTCAACACATCGCGTTTGCCGTCGTTGTCGAAGTCTCCCGTGGTGACGAAGTCGGGGGCTGCTGGAAGGACATGTTGCTGCGGCTGGTACGGGAATGGGTGCTGGCTGAACGTCCCCTTCCGTCTGCGGGCCTCGGCCTCGGGCGTGTCCGGGAAGATGGCGTCCACGTTGCCTTTGTACACGCGGAGGAGACCGCCGGTATCCGTCGCGAAGCCGGCGATGAGGTCATCGATGCCGTCTCCGTCGAGATCGCCTGCGGCCAGTGCCCGCGGGTCGGCCACATCGGACCCCGCCCCGGCACCGTTGGGCTGCGGCAAGGGCACTGCGTCCGCGAGGTTCACCCACGGATACCCCCGCCGTTGGGCGAACAGTTCACTTGGTAGTGTCACCGCGGGGAACAGCAGCGCGACGACTACGCAAACCAACTTGCGGAGCTTCATCACCACACCGAGCAAGCCCTCCAAGCGATTGCTGGAGCAGCCCGGCTCCCTCTTCGTGGTACGCTCTCCTCACTCTCAGCGTACCTAAAGCACAGCCCGGCTGCCCTCCCGAAGGGCCACCGCCGGCGCTGACGCACGGCCATCGCCGCCGAGCCTGGCCGACCCTGGCTCTCGGCGGCCTGCCTCACCGCCATCCGGGCCTCCTTGTCCGGACACGGGGCCGGCCAGCCCCCCGCCGGACCGCAACCTATGAGCAATATGCGGGCCGTGCCTGAAAAGCCGCGCTCCCCAATTGTTGTGCACGAGGTAAATCACTTTCGCCAAGAAAAGTTTCGGCCGCGTCGCAGACATAGGAAGACAATGGCGCGTTGTCCGTCTCTCAGGTGCCAGCCGATCGGCCAGCGGTAGGCGCCGCAAGGAGAGCGGGCCAGCGGCCTTCCCGCCCCCTGGCAACGTAAGCCTTCCAGCCGTGACGACGATTCGTACGCTAAGGGAAACTCCTATCTTTGCGCGTGCGTTCCGGCGGCTTAGCCTGAAGGCAAATGACTACCAGTCCTCGATTGGGATCGACCGAATCGAGGACTCAAAGGAGGCCCATATGAGGCACGTATCGATATTCTGCGCTGCGGTGTTACTGTTGGGCGTTCAACAGGCCTTGGCAGCGCAACAGGAGACCATCGTCCCCGAAGCCGAAGCCAGGCGTGAGGTGATGGTCAAGGACGTTCAGTCGCATGACGGCATCGTCTCCGGAATGGTGGTGAACTCATCCGCCGTGCCCATTCGGGACGTCAAGCTGCTCATCGATGAGGCATGGTTCTGGAAGAACGAGCGGCACCCAGGCATTTCCAACCCCAGCCGGGCCGAGTTCTATACCCTGTCGGGTGAGATCCCCCCGGGCGGCAGCCGAACGTTCACCTACCCCAGGCAGCCACTCCCGCAACGCACCGACGGGCGCTTTGAGGTGAACGTGAAGGTCGAGCAGTTCACCGAACTCGGGGCCGGTCAGCGCATGTAGCGCGCGCTGACACCCGGCAGTGCTTCCAGGTGTCGACAGGGGAGTAGTCCAGTGACGTAGCTCCGTTGTAGTCCGTAGCGTGAACCAACTTTGCTGCTGCGTGGGGGGGCCCGCCCGTTAGGAGTGCGCCTCTCTACCAGGGCGGTGAGCCGTGTGCGCAACGGGCTCCCGAAGGGGTGAAATTGGACTTCTCCCCTTACCACCATCCCCTTTTCCACCATGACCAGCAGCCCGTCCCGGCTGCTGCCTCGAATGCTCGATTGCGCCCTGGACGCGCGAGGTGGGTCACGCGCGGGCCATCCGCGCTTTGGCTCACGGGATCGTTGTCAGGGACGCTACGTAGATTTCGCCGCGGATGGCTCGCGGGACAGGATGTAGCGTTCCCGGTAGGCGGCGAAATCGCGCTTGATCTGCTCTTCGGAGAGACCGTAGTGTTCTGGGCTATAGTCGTGCACCGGCCGTTTCTCGCGGCGGTTGGCATCCAGGAAGGCCTGCATCTTTTCCTTGGTGTCCTCGGGAAAGCTGACCCCGATGAAATCGTAGATGGTCTTGACCACCTCCAGGGGCTTGGTCAGGGTGTCGGCGAACCAGATGTCGAGAAAGCGATCCGGGGCGTGGGTATCACGATACGCCATGGTGGACTCCATGCCGCGCTTCCAGATCTGCGACCATTGCGGTCCGACGCGCGCCGGATCCGGGTCGCGCATGTAGAGTTTCCACAGGTTGAAATGCATGCTGGCGATGGACGGAATGGTCTGCAGTGGATCGCGGTGGGTCTGGATCACCCGCGTGCCGGGGAACACCTTGAACAGCACGTCGATCTGGCGCAGGTGATGCGGGGCTTTGAGCACCCACTGGTTGGCGAAATATCCCCGCTGGTGCTTTTGCCATTGCACGAACTTGAGCAGGCGCTTGAGATACTCGTAGGCCGGCACCTGGTCGGTCTCCCACATCCACCGGGTGTAGCTGGGGATGTCCGCGTAGGCGTCGAAGAAACTACTAAAGGAGTGCTCGAGCAGGATGCATTCCTCGTCCGCCCCCAGCGCATCGAAGGGATGAATCGACAGCAGGGTGGGGTTGCCATCGATCATCGCCTGCACTTCGGCCTTGGCCATCTCGATGCGGGGATCGGGCTCACCGCTGGCCGGGGCCACCACCGGAGCCGGGTATCGGGTTTCCCACCACAGGATCGGGTAAAAGCGGGTATCGACACTCAGGGTGCGCTGCAGCAGAGTCGTACCCGTGCGGGGCAGGCCGATGATCACGATCGGCCCCTTGATTTCCTCCGCGTCAATCTCGGGGATGCGCCTGAAGTAGTCCTCGATGACCAGCCGGTTACTGAGTATCCCGACGATGCGGGCGCCGAGGATCTGCTCGCCGACTTCCGACAACCTGCCCTCGGTATTCAGCGCGTGGACCAGGGCTTCCAGGCCCGGACGGAATGCGGGCGGACCGAAATCGGTCAAACCCCCTGCCAGACGACTGGCTTCAGCCAGCATCGTGTCGACCTGCAATGCCATCGTGTCTCTCCTGCGCGTTCTCTGAATCTCACGTCCTTCGTGTCAGCATAGTCGATACCGGAGCATAGTAAAGAAACCCCGGATAACTGCTGCCCGCGAGAATGGCAGGGCGGGATGGAATTGCGCCGCCAAGGGCGAGCCAAGATGAACGTATTGCTTCGGGATCGGGACTGGCCGGTATCCCATCGCCGCCGTCATCGACGCGACGCGCCCACCTGGGGCATACGGGGCGCCTATCTTGTGCGGCGACTACACCGGGCGTACACGTTGCATGACGGAACGGATACGACGCCTGACCATGCGATGAGATATTTCGGCGACGTGCTGGTGATTGCGCTGGGGCTCACGCTGACCGCACAAGCGGCCGCGCAGACTACCTTCACCGTGACCGGCGTGTGCTGTAGCTCTTACACCATCGATGGGCAGCAGGATCCGACGCTGACGGTGGTTCGGGGGCAGACGTACAGCTTCACGTTGGTCAACTGCGCCATTCACCCATTCCATATTCAGAGCACTTCGGGAATCGGAGGCACTGCGTATCCGAACGTTCAGAATAACGGCGGCACCAGCGGGACGGTGACCCTCACGGTACCGATCAACGAGACGGCAACCACACTTTTCTATCAGTGTGGCAACCACGGCGAGATGAACGGCCTCCTCAACGTTGTCGATC
>JAGDMS010000016.1 GCA_017860575.1 Deltaproteobacteria bacterium
CCGCCAGATTGCCTCCGACCATCAACACGACGCCGAACTCACCCATGGTGTGCGCGAAACTCAACACCACACCGGTGAGTAAACCCTGCCGTGCCAGCGGCACAATGATCCGCCAGAATGTCGCCCAACGCGACACGCCGAGCGACCACGACGCCTCGATCAGCCGGCGGTCGATGCCAACAAAGGCCGCCACGAACGGCTGCACCGTGAACGGCAGACTGTACAGGACGGACGCCAGCAGCAATCCCTCAAAGGTAAACGGCAGCGTACTCCCGGTCAGCTGAGCGTACAGGTGGCCGAGCGGACTGCGCGGGCCCAGCGCCAGGAGCAGGTAGAAACCGAGAACCGTCGGCGGCAGGACCAGCGGCAGCGCCACCACGGCCTCGACCAGGAATTTCCACCGCCGAGGCGAAAACGCGAGCCAGTAGGCAGCCGGCAGACCGATGACGAACAGCACCAGGGTGGTCCAGGTGGACAAGCGGACGCTCAGGGCGATGGCCGACCAATCCACCCGTCATTCTCCAGGGAGAGAAAATCCGTAGCGTTTGAGCGTGGCGCGCCCACGCCCGCTCAAGATATAGTCGCGCAGGGCACGGGCAGCCTGAGGGTCGCGCGCCGTCCGCATGATGACGCCTCCTTGATCCAGGCGCGGATACGCCGGCAGCGGCACTTCCCAATAGGTGCCTTCCCGCTGCAGCGCCGGCGCCATGGCCAGTGAAAGCGCGATGATACCAACCTCAGCGGAACCACTTTGTGCGAACTGCGCCGCTTGCGCCACGTTCTCGCCGAAAACGAGCTTGGTTTGTACCAGGTCGTACACGCCCAATGACTTCATCGCCGCCTCCGCCGCGCGGCCGTACGGCGCGTGCAGGGGATTGGCAATGGCAATGTGCCGCACGGACGCATCAGTAAGGGCCGCCATGCCGAGCCGTTGCAGATCCAGGGATGAGGACCGCGGCGCCCAGAGCACGAGGCGGCCCACGGCATAGAGGAACTCGCTATCGGCCAGTGTCAGTCCCGCAGCCACCAGCCGGCGCGCGAACTCGACGTCAGCGGAGAAGAACAGGTCGAACGGCGCGCCGTTGGACAGCTGCGCGAAGAAGTTGCCTGAGGAGCCGTAGGTGACGGTGACCGCGAGAGTGGGATGTGCCGTGGCGAACTGCGCCACGATGTCATCCATGGCAAACTTCAGGTCGGCCGCGGCCGCAACGGCCAGTGTCGTCGCCGGGGTTGCGTTGGCACGCTGAACGTCGGCTGCCCGCGACCGAATGCCCCACAGCCCAGCGAGCACCAGACTCAGCACAGCAAGTGCGCGTATTCCCACGAACGTCCCTTCCGTCTGCGGTCAGAACCGCAGCATCGCATCGAGCTGCGTCCGCAGGAGCGTCGGGTTGCCGGTGAGGGGCGCATTCGAGATGCGGCGGTTCAACACGTTCTCGATGTACGCCCTGGCCGTGAGCTGCAAGCTCGGCAACAGGACGTAGTCTAGTCGCACGATGTGGGCGCCGAGGTTCGTGCCGCCCTTCTGGGTCGGACGCGCCTCAGTCGCGTTGGCCGGACGGGTCGAGAACTCATTGATGTCGCTGAAGCTGAAGATCGAGAGCACGGAGTCTTTCTCGACCCAGGCGTAAGTGTAGGCAAGCCCCCAGTCACCCGCGCTCTTGAGCGTGTTGTGGTACCAGTCCCTGCCGGCGTTGCCGATCCCGGCCCCGACGTACACGCCGAGGTTGTTCCCGTCTGCCTGTGTATTGTAGGCCACCTCGCCGAACAGCCCGGCGGGAATTCCCACACCCAGCGGGTCCACCGCATTCAGCTCAGTCGCGACGGTGAGCACGTTGAAGCCGGATTTGTAGCCGAGGATCTTCCCGTTCTTGTCCTTCACGACGGAGTTACTGTTTGCCAGCGAGCTGTTGTAATTCGAATTCGGCTTCGAATTCGTGGGCGGGTCGTTATACTGATTGAGCGAGCGCCGGGCGACGGTGTTGATATGATCGAAGTAGTAGTCCGCCAGCGCCACGGACCAGGTCGCGGTCGTGTCGAGGGCTGTTTCGGCGACGACCTGTCCGCCGGGCATCCACGGGTCACCACCGTCGGAGACCTCGTCGATCACCCACTGGAACGCGGTCACTCGCAACCCGCGCAGGAATCCTTCCCGTTGCTCAACCAGGTTGAGGGTTTCTGTCGCCCCCTCCGGGGAAACGTCATCATCCCACACCAATTCGGACAGGCGGTAACTGTTGACCCCAAATTTTCCGGCGGTCAGCGTGATCCAACCGGGGTCGAGGTGGAACGTGCGGCCCGGCTTCAGAGTGAGGTAGGCCCAGTCGAGGTTGATCGACTTGCGGCTGAACGTATCGCCGGCGGACTGGTTGGTGGAAATGGGATCATCAGGGTCACCGGTTGCGAGCCGGACCGTCGCACTGATTTCATCGCTGAGGTTGGCGGTCACGCCAAGACGGGCGCGGAAGCGAAAGCGGTTTCGCGCTGAGCGATCTTGCTGGTAGAAGCCCTCATCGCGCAGGCGAACGTCGCCGAACGGGGTGACGACGCTGACCCACTTGGGCAGCTTCGACTCCGCCGCCGCGCGCTGCGCCGCCTCCGCCTCAGCCTCTTGTTTCTGCTCCTCTTCGCGGGCCTCCTGGAGCTCCGCGGGAGTAATGATGCCCTTCTCGACGAGAATGTCACCGAGGTCCTTGGCGTGCGCTTCCTTGGGGCCGGCCACACTCAGGGGTATGCAACTCCACCACGCGATCAAGAACACGATGGCGTTCCGCACGCGATGCGCGGCGCCGCTCACACGATTGTGCTGCACAGCGTCCTCCTCAATCGATCCGCTCCACGCGTGACACGCGCTCACGCTCCCACCGTCATTACGGTCCCCATTGCGCTGGTGTCGTAGCCCGGCAGTTCGCCGAGCGTGCGGCGCAGGGCCTGCGAGCGCACCGCCCGCACCAGCGCTTGCAGACGCGGATCGTGTGCCCTGTCCTCGCGGTAACAGAGGTCGTAGTCCTCCTCCCGCACGGAAAGGAACCGCAACCCGGCCTCGGCCGCAGCCAACCGCACGCATACTCCCGCCTGCGCCCAGCCTGTGCGGATGGTTTCCACCACACCGGTGTGATCGCTCGCGATATGGTGATAGCCCTTCGGAACCTTGCGGTGGTCGCGCAAGATCCAGTCGAGGCAGCGACGCGCACCGGACCCGGGTTCGCGCCCCACCCAGCGCAGGTTTGCCGCAAGCACCGCACGGACCGACTGAGCACCAACCCCTGGGGCCAGGGCAAGCCCTTCCTGCCAGCGGCTGAGGCGTATCAGGACGTACCCGGCGCCCAGCAGTTCGCGCACCGCGCGTTCGTTGCCGCCGGGGGCTTCGTGATCTTGCAGATGGAGGCCGGCGACGTGGACGACCCCAGCGCGCAGTAGTTCCAACGCCTGGCGGCTCGAGCGAACGAACGGCAGCACCCGGATCCCCGCCGTCCGCGCCAACTCGGCAACCAGCAGGCCCACAGCCGGATCACACCCCGCCAACACCAGGGTGCGCTCCGCATCCACCTGCGCACGCCACTCGAAAACGCCGGCGCGCCACACGCCGTCGGGTGGCACGCTGCCGATGGCCGTGCGCTCGACGGGGTACAATCGCAGCTGGTCTCCGACACTGGCCCGCCAGAACGGACGGGGCTCGCCGGACGCCGGCCATGCCCACTGCGGTTCGCCGCGACGCGGCGTGTTCCGCAGGCTGAAGAGGTCCTCGACCCGACACTCGAACGCCGCCGCCAATGCCAGGGCGGCAGCGGTTGAGGGTACCACCCGCCCCGTCTCGATGGCGCTGACTGCTGCACGGGACAGGCCCGTCCGCCGCCCGAGTTCGTCTTGGGACCAGCCGCGGCTCGTCCGATATGCCTGCAGGTGGCTGTGGATCATTATCGACATAATCTTGTCATTGCCGATACGATCCTGTCAACGCACGTCACACGTTGCTGCGCGCAACGCCCTCGTCGCACGGCCCCACACGCCAGGGCACGATAGGCGCTCGCGCGCTTGACGGGAGACGACGTCCGTTCCCAACGCACCTGGCGCAGGGAGCGGTCGCCGAACTACCGCATCTTGGTCACGACCTTGTCAGTGTACCGCTTGATGGCGTCGATCTTGAACTCGATGGGGGAGTTCCAGTTCCCGCCCACGTAGAACCAGGGCGCGACGTTCACCTGCGTGACGCCCATCTCCGCCAGCGTGTGGTAGGTGTCGAGTTTGGTCGTGTCGACGCCGCAGATCATCTCGAACGGCCGCTGGTCGGTGCCCAGTTCCTTGCGCCAGCGGTTGACCTCGGTAATCAGCGCGGTGTTTTCGCTGAGCTTGGCGGAGGGCGTCACGAACCCGTCCGCGATGCGAGCGGCGCGCCGGAGCACCGGACTTGCAGTCCCACCGATGAGGATCGGCACCGGCTTGCGACCCACCGGACTGATCTGCAGGCGAGGGATGTCATAGAACTTGCCGTGGTGTTCGAACATCTCGCCGGTGAAGGCCTTGCGCAGGATGTGGATCATCTCGGCGCAGCGGGGCCCGCGCTCGGCCCATTTCTGGCCGCAGATGGTGTAGTCCTCCGGCCACGGACTGGTTCCCACCCCGAGCACCAGCCGATCGTTGGACAAGGCGGCGGCGGTCGCCGCGGCCTTGGCAACCAACATTGGGTCGCGGACCGGCAGCTTCAGCACATTGATGAACAGGGTCACCTTCTTGGTCGCAACCGCGAGCGCCGAGCAAATGGAGAAGGGATCGGGGAAGTCGGTATTGCCCGACCAATACCGCTCACCGGTTTCGGTATACGGATAGTCGACGGAGGTTTTCTCGAAAAAGAACAGCCCATCACCGACGTTTACATCGTCCCAACCGCACGCCTCGGCAGCCTGGGCCAGCGGGATGTAGTGTTCCAGCGGGGAAAATGTCGCGATCAACGAGAACTTCATGGCAGGGCTCCTTTCTCAGCGCGGGCTTCGCCCGCAGTCCAAAGTCCAACGTCTAAAGTCCAAAGTGGGTGGTCAGAATCGTCGGGGTGCGCCTTCATCCACGGACTTCGTCGCTCAGACTCTTGCGCTGTTCCTGTTGCGGCAGCTAGATGGCGCGGGCCACCTTGGCTCCATCCGCGATGGCCTCCAGGGCACGCCGCGGCTCTTTCGCATCGCCTATCACATGGACCTCGGGCACGCGGTCCGCAAGCGCGTCGCGCAATGAATCGACCGGTTTGCGCGTGCCGCACGCCAAGACGACGTATTTCATGCCGGCGATGGTCTCCTCGCGTCCTTTCCTCTCGATGATCGCGCCGTCGTCCGTGATCTGCTTTACCGTCGCCGAGGTGATCACGGTCACGCCCTTCTCGCGCAAGCGTCGCATCAACAGCATCTTGGCAGCGGTATTCTCGTCAATGGCAATCACCGGTTTCGCCTCAACGATGGTCACCGTGCTCTCCGGACAGAGGGGGCTGTCGTTGGGACCCGCCAGCGCATCGGCGATCTCACATCCCACCCGACCGCCACCGACAATCAGCACGCGGGCCGGCACGGGGGTCACCTTCGCCTCGAGGATATCGGCGCTGGCGAGCACCTTGGGTTTGTCCGCACCGGGGATCGGAGGCAGTACCGCTTCGGCCCCGGTCGCGACGATGATTACGTCCGGTTTCATCTGCGCCACCAAATCCGGCGTGACCTCGGTCTCCAGTTGGACACGGACGCCCTCCTTCCGCACCTGGCCGGAGAGATACTGCACCCACCCGGCGATCTCCTGCTTGCCCGGGGCCAACACCAGGAGGTTGAGATGGCCGCCCAACCTGTAGCTCTTCTCACACAGGGTTACCGTATGCCCGCGCAACGCGGCGACGCGGGCCGCTTCGAGCCCGGCGGGCCCGCCGCCTGCCACCAGCACCCGTTTGGCGGTGGCGGCCGGGACGATCGCCATCTGTTTCTCGCGGCCGAGGGCGGGGTTGATGACGCAGGAGGGCCTCCCGTCCCCGCTCAGGCAGCCAATGTTGCATGCGGGACAAGGCGCAATATCGTCGAACCGGCCCGCCGCGGCCTTGTTGGGGAAATCCGGGTCGGCCAGCAGCGCCCGGCCGAGCACGATCATGTCCGCGTGACCGTGCTGCAAGATGTCCTCCGCCAGCTGCGGCGTGTTGATTCGGCCGACCACGAGCACCGGCACGTTGACAACCTGCTTGAGGGCCGCGGCCGCCCCGACGTTCAGGCCGTGCGGCGTGCCCATCGGCGCAAGGACATGCGTTTCGAGCTCCGGCATCACCCCGCCCGAGACCTCGAAGGCGTCCAACCCGGCGGCCACGAGCTTGGGCGCGCTGTACAACGTGTCGCGCAGCGTCCGCCCGCCGAACAGATACTCGTCACCCGAAATGCGCATGATGACCGGGAAGTCGGCGCCCGCCTTGGCTTTGATGTTCGCGATTATCTCGAGGGCAAAGCGCAGGCGCCCGTCGGCACTGCCGCCGTAGGCGTCCGTGCGCCGGTTGCGCAGCGGGGACAAGAAGGAGCCGATGAGCATGTACCGATGCGCCGCATGCAATTCGACTGCATCGAACCCGGCCTCGCGAGCGCGCCGGGCGGCATCACCGAACTGCTCGACGATCTCCTGAATCTCCTCGACCGCTAGCTCACGGCAGGCCTGCCGCGTGCTCTTGCAGAACGTCGGAGAGGGTCCCACCGGCTGAATCCGATGCAAGAACGAATGCGATTCCGGCCCCGGGTGACTGATCTGTGGCACCACCTTGGCCCCGTACTGGTGCATCTTGTCCACGAAGTGCCTCATGCCGGGAATGAGCGCATCGTCCCACAAACCCGCACTGCCGGGGTAATAGGGAAAGCGCTGGTCCACGACCATGGTCTCGACAAAGAGCAAGCCGGCGCCACCCTGCGCCCGGGCCTCGAAGTAATCGACCATCTGCTCGGACAGCGTCCCATCCCCGGTGGCCCAGTTTGTGGTCATCGGCGACATGGCGATCCGGTTTTTCACCAGCAGGCGCCCGATGTGGATCGGGCTGAACAGCTTCTCCGGCACTCTCATCATGTATCTCCTATGCTCTGGAACACGCACATCCGCGCCCTCTGGCCGTGCAGGGTGAGGGCCGACACCCACAGTCGGTGCGCCTGTAGCCCGCCCGCCCTCTTCTTGCAAACCGGCGGGATGTTGGGACCGCAAGGGGGAATGCAGGCGCAGGACTTCAGGGCGTGTTTCGAAACTCCGGCAGCCACAAAGGGCTGCCGCCACTGGTCCTGATGAACACCAGAAGAATTCCCCGCAGGCTGCAGACCTCCGTGCCTGCTGCCTGCGGCGGCGCACTTGCGGAACTTGACAGCGGCAAAGCACCTGTGGTCCACACGGACCGGCACTGGCAGCCGCAAACGCCACGGGCTCCGGCCCGCAACAAGAGGAGTACTGACTATGAGCACGTCGAAATTCTCCCACCTGTTGTCCCCCGGTCGCATTGGCCCGGTGGAACTGCGCAACCGTATCGTCATGGCCCCGATGGGCTCGTACATGGGTGGCTTGGACGGGCACATCACTGAACGGCACAAGCGCTTCTATGAGGACCGCGCCCGTGGTGGCGTCGGACTGATTACCACCGAGGTCGTGGCGGTGGACTGGCCGCGCGGGGCGGCCATGGTCAATCAGCTCGGCCTCTCGGACGACGCGTTCATTCCGGGGTTGCGTGACCTCACCGACCGCGTTCATGCCCTCGGCGCGAAGATCTCCGTGCAGCTACAGCAGGCAGGGAAGGTAGCGACCAAGGATCTGGCGGAAGGCCGCCCGATGTCGGTGCCCTCGGCCAACGTCAGGGCGATGGAAGGCGTGTTGAACGACCTGACCGCCGACGAAACCATGAAGATCATGCAGACGTTCGCCAAGGCCGACCCGTCGAACATGTTCTGGGAAATCGACGACGAGGAAATCCAGCGGCTTATCCGGTGCTTCGCCGATGCCGCCGAACGCGCCAAGCGCGCCGGCTTCGACGCGGTCGAGATCCATGCCGGCCACGGCTACTTGGTCCACGAATTCCTCTCCCCGCATTGCAACTTCCGCACCGATCGCTGGGGCGGCGCCCTCGAGAACCGCGCCCGCTTCCTGTGTGAAATCCTGCGGGAAACACGCCGCAAGGTCGGCAACGACATGGCGGTGTGGTGCCGTCTGGACGGCGAGGAAAAAGACGTGCCGGACGGGATCAAGCGGGCGGACGCCATCGAGACCGCCCGCATGGCGGTCGGGGCAGGGGCCGACGCGATCCATGTGACGCGCTACGGCGGTCCCTCTGGAATCGGCTTTGCCGCCATGATCGTACACGAACCGGGCGAACTCCTACCCTACGCCGAAGCGGTGAGGAAGGCGGTGAACGTGCCGGTGATCGCCGTCGGTCGCCTCCTCCCGGAACTTGCCGAGAGCGCGATCGCTGACGGCAAGGCCGACTTCGTCGCCATGGCCCGGCAGTTGTTGGCGGATCCCGATCTGCCGAACAAACTCGCGCAAGGACGGCGCGAGGATATCCGCCCCTGCATCCACTGCTACACCTGCGTCGGGCAGATCTTCATCAACGAGGTCGTCAAGTGCGCCGCCAACCCCGCGTGCGCGCGTGAGGCCGAATTCGAGATCACGCCCGCGGCGAAGCCGAAGCGGGTGTTGGTCGTCGGCGGCGGGACATCCGGTATGGAGGCCGCACGCATCGCCGCCCTGCGTGGTCACCAGGTGACGCTGTGTGAGAAGAGCGAACGCCTGGGCGGGACGCTCTGGTTTGCCTCCCTCGTGTACGAACCCAACGGCCAGTTGCTCGATTATCTGGAGGCCCAGGTGCGCAAGCTGCCGATCGACCTGCGGCTGGGGCAGGAGGTCACCCCGTCCGTCGTCCAACAGCTGCGGCCCGACGTCATCTTGGTCGCGGTGGGCGCGCGCCGGGAGCGGCCCCCGATCCCCGGCGTCGACCGGGCAAACGTCTTCAGTGGTGACGACCTGCGCGCCCTGATGACCGGCGGCGATAAACGCGTCGCCGCGGAAAAGCTCTCGTTGGCGCAGCGCGCCGTGCTCAAGATGGGGAGCCTGATCGGCGTTGCCGACCGCGTCGCCCTCAGCCGGGAACTCTCCAAGCACTGGATGCCGTTGGGCAAGCGCGTCGCCGTCATCGGCGGCGGGCTGGTCGGTCTCGAACTCGCCGAGTTCCTCGTCGAGCGTGACCGCGAGGTGAGCGTGATCGAGGAGGAGCCGACTCCGGGGGCGGAGATGAGTATCCCGCGCCGCTGGCGCGTCTTGCACATCCTGCGCACGCACGGGGTCAACCTGCTCACGGAAGCGCGCGTCGAGGCCATCACGGACCTGGGCGTCGTGTATGTCAAGGACGGAACGCAGCAGACGGTTGCGGTCGATTCCGTGATCCTCGCCTCCGGCGTGCAAGAGAACCGCGGCCTGGCGGATGCTCTCGGCGGAACGGGAGCGGAGATTCATCTCCTCGGCGATTGCAAAGGTGTGGGATACATCGAGGGAGCACTGCTGGACGCAAATAAGCTCGCCCGGCAGATCTAAGCGGCCCACCGCGCGGCGCTTTTTCTGGCGGTACCAGTCCCAAGAGGTCCCTTGACAACATCGATCAACGGAAGTAAGCCAAACAAACGTTTGTTTGGCCTCTTGCCACCGCCGCGAGAAAGACATTTCCATAGACGCGTTCGAAGCCCCCGGACGCGATACTCGTGATACATGAGCGGAGTGTATTCCGAGATTAACAGTTCCAGAGGAGCTAGAGAGGGAGTGCAATGGCAAGCAAAGAAATGGTGCGGCGATTCTTGAACGAATCCGAGACCAACAAACACTACTCGCAAACGATTGAATACGCGCTGACGTATTTCATCGCCAAGGCGGAAAAGGAAGGCGACACGCGGTTCGCGGCTGATCTCAGGAAAGCCAAGGACACCTACCACGACGAGTTTCGCCAGGCGATTGAAATCACCGAGGAAGTCTACGCGGATACCTTTACTGATGAAGAACTGAACGAGCTGATCGTGTTGCACAACAATGCGGCGATCCGGAAGTTGCGGACGCTCGGCGCCGAAATCATCAACCGAGTTCTGGAAAAGCTGTTGGCAGTGCGACGCTGACCGCCTGGTCGCGCCAGGCGGGGACACGCACCACCGGACACAAGCGAATTCTGATTTCGACGAAGGGGCAGGCACGCAATGTTAATGAGATCGACAGGGTTGGGAAAGGCCGAGCTGGTGGCGGAGCTGACCGAACTCAAGCGCCAGGGGGACTACCTCATCATGGAGATGCAGACCTCACAACCGGTGCGCTGGAAGATTCGGGGCGCCCTGAGCCGCAAAGACATGAAGATGGTCCTCAAAGCGATGCTCAAGCTCTCTATTCTCTCTTTCCTGGTCAATGTACGCGCATGGTTCCGAGAGCCGCTCCATCCGGGGGATTACTGAGGGAGGGGCCTGGGGGCTTGAGGGCTTGTGGGCCTGAGGGGAGACCGACCACAAGCCCCCAGGCCCACAAGCCCCCAAGCCGTCTTTCGTGAGCAAACAAGGAGATCCTAATGGCTGACAAAACGTTCGATGCGGTGATCGTGGGCGGCGGCAACAAGGCGCTGCTGTTGGCGATGTATTTGATCAAGTACGGCGGCATGAGCGTCGGCATCTTCGAGCGGCGCCACGAGATCGGCGGCTGCCTGGCCACCGAGGAACTTTCGGCTCCGGGATTCCGCGGCAACACTCACGCCAACCAGATTTTCCCCTTCTACTACGCCCCCGTCTATCGCGACTTTCCCGAGTTCTGGGATTACGGGGCCCGCTGGGAGCAGCACCTCTGCAGCGACGGCTTTGTGTTCAAGGACAAGGAAAACTGCCTGGCCATTTACAGCGTCAAGCACGACCCGACACAAGAGCGCACGGCCAGAGAGATTGCGCGGTTCTCCCAGACTGACGCCGACCTCTGGGTGAAGCTCTGGAACATCTACAACAGCGATGACTATCAGCGCATGATGGTCGACATGCTGTTCAAACCGGCCGAGGAGCGCATGACCGGCGAGGTGATGGAGCGGCAGGCCATGGTCCTGCCGAAGATGATGGAACTGGGCTGGTTTCCGGACACGCTAACGATGAACGCCACCGCACTGCGGGCGGTGCAGGAGCGATTCGAAAGTCAGGAGTTGCAGTCCTGCATCCTGCGCCAGGCGATCTCCAGCGTGATGGACATCAACGAGCCGGGATACGGCATGCGCGCGCTGGGGATGGCGACCGTGCTCCCATTGATTGGCTTCAATCGCGGCGGCACACACCAGATCGCCCACGCCGCCCATCAAATCCTGACCCAAAGCGGCTGCCAGTTCTTCACCAATCAGCACGTGGACAAGGCCATCATCGAAAATGGCCGAGCCACCGGCATCCGCCTGGCCGACGGCAGCGAGGTGGCGGCCCGCAAGATCGTCGTCAGCACCCTTTCCCCGAGTCAGCTCATCTTTGAGCTCATCGGCGAGGAGCATGTCGACGACATCTTGAAGCGGCGCGTGAAGCTGATTCAGGACACCTTCGGCTGTCTGATGTGGTATCAGTTTGCGGTTCACGAAGCCCCGAAGTACAAGGCCGAAGCCTTCAACCCTGACATTCACGAAACGTTGTGGCTCGGCATGCAGCCGGATCCCGACCCCATCCACCAGGCGCGCGAGTGCCTGTACCAGAAGTTGCGGAAGTTCCCGCCGATGGAGGACTACGCCCCCACCGTGGGCTGCCACAGCCTGGTGGACCCGAGCTTCGCCCCGCCGGGCAAGCACGTCGTCTACAACGAACAACTGGCCCCGGCCGCAACGACCTTCACCGAAAAGCAATGGCTGGAGATCAAGAAGCGCTATGCCGATGAGCTGATCACCCTGTGGCAGGACTACGCGCCCAACATGACCTGGGACAATGTCATCGGCGTCGACACCAACAGCGCCTACGACCACCGCCGCATGCGCAACCTGGGTCCGAACGGCACCATGGCCGGCATCGACCGCCCCCCGTTCCAGGTCGAAGAGAACCGGCCCACCCCCGAGCTTGCCAATCACCGCACCCCGATTGCCAACCTCTACGCGACGGGCGGCGCGTGGCACATCGGCTCCAACGCAGGATCGACCGAAGCCTACAACTGCTACCGCATCATCGCCAAGGATCTCAGGCTCGACAAACCGTGGGAACGGGCCGGGAAGGAAGACCCCGATTCCCTGGTCGAGCAGATGCGGCTGGTACAGAAGCGGGTGCAGGATTCCGTGCGCACCAAGGTTCAGTAAACGGGCCGTCGGCTCACAGCACACCACGCAGACACGAGGATACGCACATGGCACAAACGTACGATGTGATCATTATCGGCAGCGGCCCCAACGGACTGACCACCGGTGCCTACTTGAGCAAAGCGGGGCAGAAGGTCCTGCTCCTGGAAAAACGCTTCGAGGCCGGTGGGGGTCTGTGCACCGAACAGGTGACGATCCCGGAGTTCTATCACAACACGCACGCCGTCTACATGCTCATGGTCGACTACGCCCCGGTCTACGCCGACTTCCAGTTCGAGGAGCGCTACAACGTCAAGCACATCTTCCCCGACCTGCAAGTCGCCATGCCGTTGCCCGACGGCCGCGCTGTCTGCATCTACCGTGACGTCGAGAAGACGTGCGCCTCGCTCGCGCAGTTCTCGAAGAAGGACGCCGAGAGCTACCGCGACATGCATCGCCGCTTCGACGAGATGATGCGGCACATCCTCGGTCCACAGACCTATGTCCCCTTCGAAGCCGCACCGATGATGGCGGCCAAGGCCGAAATGACCGAACTCGGGCGCGCCCTCACCGAGTACACAGAAAAGACCCCGGAGGAGATCGTTTGCGAGCTGTTCGAGAACGAGCAGGTGCGCACCCTGATGCTGTACCTCGCCTGCCATTGGGGGCTCGACTACTCGCAGTCGGGCGTCAGCTACATGGTGCCGATCTACCTCAACCGCGCCTCCAACCTGCGGCTGACGGCGGGCGGCTCGCATCGGGTGTCCAATGCCCTGCTGAAGTCGATCTTCGAGCAGGGCGGCCAGATCCGCACCAGCGTGCGGATCAAGCGTATCATCGTCGAGAACGGGACGGCCAAAGGCGTCGAATTGGAGGACGGCACGCAGTACCTGGCCAACAAGGCCGTGGTCAGCACCATCGACACGCACCAAACGTTCCTGCAGTACGTCGGCGAGGACAAGCTGGACGCCGAATTCGTCGACATGATCAAGATCTGGCAGTGGGAGAAGTGGAGCCTCTGCGTGTCGCATCTGGCCCTCGCGGAGCCACCGCAGTTCGCCGCCGCGACCAAGCAGCCGGACCTGAATCAAGCATTCATCCAGGTGCTCGGCTACGAGAGCCTCGCCCAATTGAAGGGGCACTGGGACGCACTCGGCAACGGCGAATTTCCCGCCACGGCGGGATTCAACTGCTGCTTCCCCAGCGTCCACGACCCCTACCAGGCACCGCCGGGACGCGCCTCCGGCCTGATCTCGCAGATGGCCCCGTTCGACCTGAAGGACGGCGGCTCACAGCGGTGGCTGAACTACAAGTACCGGGAGGAGACCACCCAGCGCCAACTGGCGATCTTGCGGCGCTACGCGCCGAATCTGACGCCCGACAAGGTGTTGTGGACCAACATCACCACACCGGCCGACATCCAGAACAAATTCGCGAACATGGTCAAAGGCAGTTACAAACAGGGGGCATATCATCCGCTGCAGATGGGGTACCTGCGCCCGAACCAGGACTGCTCGCAGTACCGGACTCCGGTGAAAAATCTGTATCTTGGCGGCGCCAGCGTGGCGCCGGGCGGGATGGTGCTGTTCGGCCCCGGCTACAACTGCGCCAATGCCATTGCCGAGGATTGCAACATCCAGAAGTGGTGGACGGAGCCGACGTACATCACGACCGCGCGGGAGAATGGGTACATTTAGGAAGTCGAAGCGTCGAAAAGTCAAAGAATTGAACAGGGGCTCCTCGACTCTTCGACTGTCGACTTTTCGACTCGGTAACTGCGGATTGTTCCAGCAAGTCGTACGCCGAGGCGGCGGGCTCGCTGAAGCCGGCTGAAGGGGGACTTCATGGCAAAGGACGAACGGTTCGACATCATCGTTATCGGCGCCGGTCCCAACGGCATGACAACCGCGGCCTACCTCGCCAAGTGCGGTCTCAGCGTCTGCGTGCTGGAGGAGCGCATCGAGTGCGGCGGGGCGTGCGAAACGGTGGAACCGCTTCCGGGCGTGCGCATGTACCCGCACGCCATGCTCATGTACGCCTCGCCGGCGCCGGGCTTCGAGCAGCTCGAACTGCACAAGTACGGCTTCCGCATGGAATGGAGTCCCTCGATGGGCGCCATGGAAGGGACTGCCGGCCTGGCGTGTACGGACGGTTGGCGGCCGATCACCCCGAAAGACCAGATGGGATGGGCGAAAATCGGCGGCCTGCTTGGTCAGCCGCCATTCACTCGGGAGGTCATGCGCGCTACGTTCTGGTGTCCGCCGCATCCGAGTGCAATCGAAGTCACCGACGACAACGTCCCGTACATGCAGGTCTACAAGCAACACCAGCCGGACATGTACACGCACGAACTGCGCGAGATGACGATGTTCGACCTCATGGACGAACTCTGTGAGACCGAGCATTTCAAAGCTGCCATGGCATACGCGGCTTGGGCCTCCGGTGCCGCCGGACACTGGGAAGGCGTGGCCATTCCGGCCGCCCTGTGCGCCCAGTTACTGACCCTGCCGAACACCGGTCAGGGCAGTATTCCGCGCGGCGGGCTGCACGGTTACTTCCACGCCATCCACCGCGCCGCAGTGCACAAGGGCGCGCTGGTGCGGACCTGCTGTCCGGTCGACGAGATCCTGATCGAGGATGGACGCGCCGTCGGTGTGCGCCTGCGCGAGACGGCAGCCATGGGTGGCCGCACCATTCGCGCCACCAAAGCCGTGATCGCCGCCTGCGACGTGCACCAGCTGTTCCTCAAGATGATCGGCCGGCGCCATCTCGATCCCGCGCTCATACAGAAAGTGAAAGACATCAGCCTCAAGAACCAGACGCTCTACGTCTCGGTCTTTCACACCCGGGAGCAGATACGACTCAAGCCGCGATTCGAGGACCCGGCCCGTTACGTGGGCGACAGTCGCCAGCCCATGCTGGGCATCTACCCGTGCGACTCGCGCGAGATCTACTACGAGAACGTGCGCGACGTGGATGGCCGCAAAGGTCAGCCCACGGTACCGCCCGAGCGCGCCATGTGGTTCCACTGCCCGCCGCAAAACTTCGACCCCACCGACTGCCAGGCTAGCTATCCGCGCGGCTACATCTCGCAGGCCTTCGAGATGGCGGTTACCTCGCCCGACTACCACACCGAGGGCGAGGACGCCCCGGACAGATACAAGCGAGAGATGGACGCCTATATGCGCGCCGCCTACGGCCAGATGGTCGACGGCCTTGACGAGGCGAACCTTCTGCACCACTGGAGCGCCACCGGCCGCGATATCGAGTTCCGCAACACCGGCCTGATCGGCGGCACCTGGGCGGGCAGCCGCCACGACGAAGACCAGCTGTGGACCAACCGCCCGATTCCGGAGTTGGCCCGCTACCGCACCCCCATTGAAGGCCTCTACCACGCCCACCAAACCTCCGGCCATCCCGGGGCCCTGTGCCTGATGGCCATCCCCTACAACCTGATGCACATCCTGATCGAGGACGGCATCGCGGAACCGGGCGCGTGGTGGTACGCGTCGCCGTGGTACATCCCGCAGCCGGGCAAGATCTCGGCCCGACGGGACTAAGGCACCCAGGGAGGACGGGACGATGACGAACTTCAAGTACACGTCGGACTTCCATTACGATCCCTCCAACATCTTCGGGCACATGCAGGAAGAGTTCCCGAATCAGAGCGAATTCGACGTCGTCATCATCGGCGCCGGACCCAACGGCCTGATCGCGGGCGCCTACCTGGCGCAAGCCGGGCTGAGCGTCGCGGTGTGTGAACGGCGTTTCGAGGCCGGCGGCGGCCTGGCCACGGAGGAGAACCTCGACCCCTGTTACTCCTCCAACCCGCACGTGCTTTACCACATGATGGTCGACTTCATGCCGGCGATCCGCGACTTCAATCTGGACAAGCCGGCCCTGACCTGGATCAAGCCGAACTGCCAGACCGGCATGGTATTCGACGATGGCGCCTCGATCCTGCTCACCCGCATGGTGCAGGACACCAAGGACTCGATCACCAAGTACTCGTTCAAAGACGCCAACACGTTTGGCAAGGTGATCCGGGAGTGGCGCCGCATCGTCGAGGACATCGTCGCGCCGGCCACCTACATTCCGCCGATGGCGCCGATCGAGATCACCATGGCGATGCAGCGCACGAAGGTCGGCCAGCAGATGCTCGAACTGGGCGAACTGAGCCCGCTGCAGTTGATCACCGACACGTTCGAGCACGAGAAGGTGCAGACGCTGCTCCTCTACGCCGCCTGCATGTGGGGACTCGACCCGCGGGAAACGGGGCTGGGTTTCATGGTGCCCTTGATGCTCGATCGCGCCATGAACAAGTGTTACTGCTACGGCGGTTCGCACAAGTTCGGCAGCGCGCTGGCGCGGCAGGTGGTCAAGAACGGCGGCTTGATCCTGGAAGCCGCCGGAGTTGACCGCATCCTGATGGAGAATGGACGCGCGGTGGGTGTGCACATCACCCACGAGGACCGCGTGCTCCGGGCCAAGGCGGTAATGTCGACACTCGACCCACACACCACCTTCCTCGACCTCGTCGGCGAGTCGCATCTGCCGCGGTCATTGACACAAGCGGTCAAGGGATGGGCCTGGGACAAGTGGAGTTTCAACACGCTGCACATCGCCGCCGACGAACCGCCGCAGTACCGTACCGACGACCCCTGGATCAACCAGGCATTTGCCACGGTGATCGGCATCGAGAATGTGGAGCAGCTGCTCGCCCACTGGGACAACGTCAGCAAGGGGACCCTCGACCTCAAGGGCTTCGGGGGCCATTCAACCTGTGAGAGCCTCTTCGATCCGACCTTGAGCGATCGCCCGGGCAAGTACGTGTCGATGTTCCAGATCCACGCCCCGTACGGCATTGCGGGCGGCTGGCTGAGTCGGCGCGACGTGGTGCAGGCGGCGATGTTGGAGAAGTGGCAGCAGGCGGCGCCGAACCTGCGCGGGAAGATCGTGAGTATGGCGATGGAGGACCCGGAAGAGATCGAAATCCGCTTCCCGCACATGCGGCGGGGCTCGATCAAACATGGCGACTACCGCCCGCTGCAGATGGGGTACTATCGGCCGAACCAGGAATGCTCGAGTACCCGGACACCGATCGAAGGGCTCTACGTGTGCGGCGTGTCGGTGTATCCGGGCGGCCTGGTGCTCGGCGGCCCGGGCTATCTGGGCGCCAATACGGTGGCCGAGGATCTCGGCGTGGCGAAGTGGTGGAAGCCCACTCCTGAGATGGAGCGCTACATCAAAACGTATTTGGAATGAGCCGCGAGTGCGTTAGCATAGCGGCGTTCCGTGCCGGCCGGTGGCCGATCCATCGGCAGGCTATGACCTCGAAGACTCTGAAAGGAGCAACGGCGTGAGCAGCAAGAACGATCGGAAATCGCTGGCAGCAACCTTCGAACGGCACGCGGGGGAAGAGGGAAAAATCCTGGCGCAATACCGGGTACTGTCGGAACAACTGGGAGACAGTCCGTCGGGGTTCCTCGTGAATCACATTCTGACCGAGGAAGAAATGCACCATCTGCTGTTGACCACGGTCGGTTCGTGGTTGCGCGAACACTCGTCCGCGGACGAGCCGGCGGTACCAGCGGGAGTCAATGCCACCGCACTGCTGAAGCTGACACGCACCCTGCGCGAGCACGAGGCGGAAACGATCGACGCTTGCCGCGCGTTGAAGGCACAACTGCCGCCGAAAGAGGGCGACCTGATCGGAACATTGCTGGACGTCGTGACGCTAGACAGCGAGAAACATCAGCGTCTGCTCGCCGCGATCGAAAAGATGCTCGCGGCGTGATCCGCACTGCACGGCCCCCCGAACCGCGGTTGGAGGTGTGAACGTGGAGAAGAACACGTACGACGTCATCGTAATCGGCAGCGGACCGGGCGGCGGCGCCTGCGCCACCCTGCTCCAGAAGCGCGGCATCAAGACCTTGCTCATCGAGAAGAACAGCTTCCTCGGCGGCAAGATGGTGAGCATCGAGAAGGATGGGTACGCCTACGACCTCTTTCCGCACGGGCAGGTGCCGACGCGCCAGCCGGTGTTCGAAATCATTTTTCAAGAACTGGGGGTGGGCGACGAATTTCAGCCCACCTTACTGCCGAACGATCCCCGTGACATGATCACGATTTGTTATCGGCGCCGCGACTGGAAGCAGTTTCGGCGGGTGTCCCAGCCACAGGCCATGGGGGATTCGACCCCGTTCTTCCGGCTGTGGGACATCGACGAGGCGGCGCAGCAGAAGACCCTCGCCTTCATGACCGATGTGGTCACGATGCCCGACGACAAGCTGGCCGACCTCGACAATGTCAGCATGCACGAGTTCATCTCGCGCTACGATATTCCCTACGAGCTCTACAGTTACATGGCGATGCACTCCAACGCCTCGCTGGCCGAACCCATCGATCTCGTTGCCGCCTCCGAGCAGATCCTGATTCTCAAGCAGATCATGCTCCAGGGTGGTGGTGGCCAGTACAAAGGCGGCTTCGCCACCCTCGCCAACGTCCTGATCCGCGAGTTCGAGAAGAACGGCGGCACGCTCATTCGCAACACCAAAGTTGACCGGATCCGTGTCGAGGATGGCGCGGTCACCGGCGTGATCACACCGAAGGGTACGTTCAATGCCCCGGTGGTCGTGAGCAGCGCGGGATTGCAGCCGACGGTGCTCAAGCTGGTCGGCGAGGAGCACTTCGATCGCAGCTATGTGAACTACGTCAAGGGACTGGCGCCGGGCTGGGGCTTCACCAGCGTGCGCTATTTTCTGAACAAGCCGGTCATGACCACCGGCAACTATGTCGCGTACTCCGACGACAGCTGGTGGAACATGGAGCGGTTCCTGAAGGTCAAGGAGGGACGCATCCCTGACGAGGTCACCCTCTTCATGGTCAATCACTGCTTCTTCGATCCGGAGGCGGCGCCGCCGGGCAAGCAGATCCTGGTGTCGGGCACCGTCTGTTCGCCGAACCCCGAGGCCAAGGAAATCGAGGGCCTCTGGAAGCGGATGGACGAGCACATGGTGCAACTCTTCCCGGAGATCTGGGAAGTGACGGAACGCCGGGAGTACAGTGGCCCACGCGAGATCAGCAACCTGACCCGAGACAGTGTCCTACCAGGATACGGGGGCGAGTGCGTCGGATTGGGGCAGGTTGTCGGCCAGTGCGGCAGGATGAAGCCCAACCCGTCGGCACCGATCCGCGGCCTGTACTACGCTGGCGCCGACGCCGGCGGGGCGGGCATGGGCACCCATCAGGCCGCGTGCTCCGGCATGGAAGTCGCACGGCTGGTTGGCCACTACCTGAACAAGCGCTTGAAAGCCCAGTAGCAATACGCCACCCTCAGTCCACACCTGAGTTGCGCAGCGCCGCGAGGTGGAAGCGCCTACGGCACGGGAAGGAGCAGCGATGGAGAGGAGCGATGTCGGCCAAACCTCATTCCGGGACCGCTACGGGCCGTGGGCAGTGGTGGCGGGGGCGTCCGAAGGCATCGGCGAGTCCTTTGCACGGCAACTCGCGGCCCAGGGCTTGGGACTCGTGCTGCTCGCGCGACGTCAGGGACCGCTGGATGCGCTGGCGAAGCACTTGCGGGCGGCGAACGTACCGGTTCGCACGGCCGCGATCGATCTGACGCGCGCCGATCTCGTGGACCAGGTGCGGCAGGTGACGGACGACCTGGCGGTCGGACTGCTGGTGTATAACGCTGGCGCCACTCACGGGGCGAACGTGTTCCTGGGGCGGCCGGTCGAACACGGACTCTCGCTGATGCACCTGAACTGCCGCGGGCCGCTACTCCTCACCCATCACTTTGGCACGCGGATGGCGGAACGGGGACGCGGCGGCATTGTCTTGGTCACGTCGATGTCCGCGGTGGCCGGCTGTGCCCGCAACGCCGTGTACTCCGCTGCCAAAGCCTTCGAGCTGATTTTCGCCGAGGGCCTGTGGGCCGAGTTGCAGCCTCGCGGCGTGGATGTCATGGCGTGTGTCGCCGGCGCCACCCGAACGCCGTCGCTCATCAACACCGGCGCCCGCTTTGAAGGCGGCGCTTTCTCGATCATGGAGTCCGACGACGTCGCCGCGGAAGCGTTGGCCCATATTGCCGACGGCCCGATGTGGGTCGTCGGCGAGGATAACCGGCGCATCGCCAAGTGGTTCTGGCCAACGCCACGCGCCCAACTCATCCGCGCCCTCAGCGCCAGCACCGCCGCGATGTGGGATTGATGACCAGGGCAGATACAAATCCAGGGGTGGGTAATTCCCCCATGACCTGTTAGACGGATCGCAATCAGCACCTCCCCACTGGAGTGAACCGACACGAGGCCACGTACTATGCCAATGCCAACCGACGTCAAGATCATCGATCTGATGATGGGCATCCCAGGCGAAGACAACAGCGGCTGGTACGACTTCATCAAGCCCTTGCTGATGGATGACGAGAGCCGCAAGCTCTTCAGCATGCCGGCACAGTACATGTTCAAAGATATCCCCAAGGCCGGCAAGCAGGACGACTACATCCAGTACACCATCGCGCAAATGGACAAGCATCACATCGAACGCGCGATGATCGGCATCGATGATCACATGGCCGTCCACCTGGAGGCCCTGCGGCGCTACCCGCAACGCTTCTTCGCCTCGTACGAGGCCAACCCCAATCGCGGCATGGAGGAGGTGCGCAAGATCCGCCGTTTGCACAAGGAGCACGGCATCAAGGCGGTGACCGGGTTCCCGTCCGGCCTGCTGCCGCAAGTACCGATCAACGACAAGAAGTGGTATCCGCTCTATGCCACCTGCGTGGACCTCGACATCCCCTGCTGCCTGTGTGTCGGCGTGCCCGGCCCGCGGCTGCCGCTGGAACCGCAGAAGGTCGAGCACCTCGACGAAGTCTGCTGGTTCTTCCCGGAGTTGAAGGTGGTGATGCGGCACGGCGCGGAACCGTGGACCGACCTGGCGTGGAAGCTGATGCTCAAGTACCCGAACCTCTACTACTCGACGAGCGCCTTCGCGCCGAAGTTCTACCCGCAGGAGATCGTGCAGTTCGCCAACACGCGCGGGGCGGATAAGATCATGTATGCCGGCTACTTCCCCATGGGACTGTCGCTCGATCGCATTTTCAAGGACATGCCGGAGGTTCCATTCCGGGACGAAGTCTGGCCGAAGTTCCTGCGCGAGAATGCCGTCCGCGCCTTCAAGCTGGATGCGTGATTGAGCACCACCAGGGCAAACCTGGCCGTTCCGCACGAACGAGGTGAGGGTGAAGCAACGGTTGGCTGTTGGCGTCACCGCCATGTGCATCACCCCGCTGCGGCTGGAGCGGGCGATGTTGCGCCTGTCGCAGGTGTTGGGCGTCGACTCGCTGTTCATTCCCGACCACTACTGCGGCTTCATGCCGCGTGCGCTGTGGCGGCCGGAGGTGATCCCCGCAGCGCGGCAGATCCCATCCCCACACGCTTTTCTCGATCCCTTTGTGATGCTGGGCATGATAGCGGCCACGTACCGGCGCGTGCGCATCGCGACCGGGGTCACGGAAGCGCTGCGCCGGCATCCGGTCTCGCTGGCGCAAGCGGCGCTGACGATCGATCATATCTCGAAAGGCCGGTTCATCCTCGGCATCGGCAACGGCGAACGGGAGAACACCGAACCGTACGGTGTCCCGTTCACCAAGCGCGTCGCCCGACTCGAGGAGGCGCTGGCCATCATCCGCCTCCTGTGGGAGAGCCGCGGCGAGCCGGTCGACTTCGACGGTACCTTTTGGTCTTTGCGCAAAGCGCTCTTTGCGACCCCCCTGTACAACGGCAAGGCGCCGCCGATCTGGCTCGCCGCCAACGCCCCACGCATGCTGCAGTTGACCGGACGCTATGCCGACGGCTGGCTGCCAAATCGGCGATTTTCGGCCCAAGAGTACCGGAGCAGTCTCGACCAGATTACCATGGCCGCTGCCGCAGCGGGGCGAAGCATGGCCGCATTTGAGCCCGCGCTCATGATCGGGGTCACACTCGATCGGGATCGACGGACGGCACTCGCAAACCTGGTCAAGATGCCCAGCTCCGCCGTGCTGGCAATGCAGCTTCCCGGAGCGGTGTGGGCGACGCACGGGCTGCGGCACCCGATGGGCGAGCGGTTCGAGGGCTTCGCCGATTTCCTGCCGGAGCAGGTAACCCTGGGTCAAGTTGATGCGGCGCACCGCCAGCTCACCCCCGAACTTCTCGAAGAGGGATGTCTGGCCGGCAACCTCGACGAGGTGACCGCCGCGGTCCGCGCCCTCGTCGATGCGGGACTGTGTCATCTCGTCCTCTGGAACTTCGGCCCGCCGAGCGGCGCGGTGGCAGCGGCGCTGGTCCGCCTGGCACAGCTGTTGCGGCGCTTGAAAAGGATCGCGCTGCCACCACGCGATTCCGACCCTAGCCCTTCCACTGGGGAGCCGGCCCCGGGCGGACCGGCGCGGCTGGGTGGGAGGGCGATTGGGCCGCTCCGCGACAATCGTGGCAAAGAGAAAGGAACCTGTCGATGAACAACGTTCAAGGCAAAGTGGTGGTCGTCACGGGCGCCGGAAGTG
Organism: Deltaproteobacteria bacterium; assembly: GCA_017860575.1. Classification (GTDB taxonomy): domain Bacteria; phylum Desulfobacterota; class Binatia; order HRBIN30; family HRBIN30; genus JAGDMS01. The sequence goes on from JAGDMS010000016.1 coordinate 22,821, forward strand.
GCTTTGGGAAGTTGACGTCGGAAAAACTGGCGCGGTTGGGAGCGAAGGTTGTCCTCGCCGATGTCAACCCGGCTACGGTTCAGGCGGTGACCGATGGGATTACGGCCGCGGGCGGCGCCGCGGCGTGCGTCGTAACGGATGTGGCGGTCCAGGAGCAGGTCGAGCGCATGGCGGCGTTTGCCGTGTCGACCTTTGGCCGGATCGACATCCTGATCAACAACGCCGGGATCATGCCGCTGTCGCTGTTCGCATCGAAGCGCACCGACGCCTGGGACCGGTGCATCGACATCAACCTCAAAGGCCCCGTGTACGGCATCGCCGCGGTCATCGACCGCATGACCGCGCAGGGCGAAGGTCACGTCGTTAACGTCTCCTCCCTGTACGCCGCCCACACACACGCCGGCGTCGGCATCTACTCGGCCACCAAGGCCGGTCTGAAAATGATCTCCGACGCGCTGCGCGCCGAGACCCGGGGCGTCATCAAGGTCTCCACCATCTACCCCAGCGGCGCGGCCACCAACCTGGGCTCAACCGTCCTTGATTTCACCGTGCTGGGCGACTTCTGGGGGAAGCACACGCCGGAGTTCATGGGGGCACTCGCCAACAATCCGGACAGCGCCGCCGCGCCGGACATGACGGACCTCAAGGCGCTCGTGCTGTCCGCCGAGGCCATCGCCGACGCCATCGTCTACTGCGTCAATCAACCCAAAGGCATCACCATCAGCGACATTCTCATCCGTGCATCGAACGAGGCAATGATCTACTGACACCAGGCACGAAGCACTCGGGAACCGCCCGGCACCTGTAACAGACAGCTGGCAAAAGATCTGAACACCCTTCGACAAGCTCATAGAAGGGTGCGCGGAAGAATCTAATGAACCTGGGGAGGGGATCCGCTCATGCTGAGCCTGTCGAAGCATGGGGTGGGGGTATTCCAGCAGCCTGCCAAAATCACGCTGGCCCGTTCCGGTCGCACGGGGCACGCGTCCATTCGACGGAAAAGCGATCGACGAGCTTGGACCACACATCGGCCGATTTGGTATCGAAGATGCTCGCGGCATCGGCGGGCGCGATGAGCCAGTCACCGCGCGCGATCTCGTTGTCCAGCTGTCCCGTCCCCCAGCCGGCGTAGCCCGCATAGGCACGTAGCCGGACCGTCTTGCCAGCGCCTTTCGCAACCTCCCGCAGCACCTGCATGCTGCTGCTGACGTGGACATCACCAAAGATCGGCTGCGCCCGCTCCAGCCGGCCTTTGGCACGCACCAACAGCAGGATCGACGAGAGCGACACCGGTCCGCCGACGAACAGCCGATCGTCCCGCTTCTGCAATTCCTGCACCTGCGGGAAGGCGGACTTGAGCCGCATCTCCGTCGGATGGTTGATGATGATACCCATGGCGCCACCTTCGCTGTAGCTCAGCAGGAGGATGACGCTCTCGGCGAAGTTGGGATCACTGACGCTGCGTTTGGCGATGAGAAACTGCCCGGCGGCGGGCTGGGTGCTCGGGGGCAAGTGGCCCTCGCGAGTAGCCACAGCCATCGGCGCTGTCGTGGCCTTGGCTGCCGGACCGCATGCGGGCCACACGCCGGGGCGCTGCCCGGCTGGCCCGGCCGCGGTCAGCATCAGGAATGTCCACAGCAGCGGGATGGTCATCGTGCGCTCTCCGCCGTTCGCTCGGCTCGGGTGCGGAAAGGCATTGCGCCGTCAGCGGCGCTGAAACACCGGCTTGCGTTTTTCCTTGAAGGCCCGGGGGCCTTCCTTGGCGTCCTCCGACTGGAAGACGCGCTGGCCATACTCGAATTCATGCGCCAGCGCCTCGGCCTCGGTCATTCCGTCGGTCTCGTGCAGGGTGCGCAAGATCGCCTCCACCGCCAGCGGGCCGTTGCCGCAGATGACCTGCGCGATTTCGCGCGCCTTCGCCAGCGCTTGCCCGTCGGGGACCACGTGACCGATCAACCCGACCGCCAGAGCTTCGCGCGCGGTGAGGTGTTTCCCCGTAAGCAGAATTTCGGCCGCATGCGTGTACGGGATTTGGCGCCGCAGCCGCACGGCGGAACCGCCCATCGGGTACAGCGACCAGCGCGCCTCGGCCACGCCAAAGCGGGCACCTTCCCCCGCCACGCGGATCTCCGTTGCCTGCAGGATTTCGGTGCCGCCGGCGATCGCGACGCCTTCGACCGCGGCGATGATCGGCTTGGTCGGCCGGTACGTCCGCAGTAACGCCTTCCAGTGCAACTCGGGATCAGTGGACATGCGCGCCAGAATATCGATCTCCGGATCCGTGTTGGCATCGTCCCCCGCCATCGAGCGGAGGTCTGCGCCGGCACAGAAGTTTCCTCCGGCGCCGGTCAGGATGATGCAGCGGATGGCGTCATTCGTCGACGCCTCGACGAAGGCGTCGTACATGCGCACGAGCATCGCCCCGGAGAGCGCGTTCAAGCGCTGCGGGCGGTTCAAGGTGATGGTGAGCAGATGGTCTTCGCGTTCGACAATGGCATCAGGCATGGGTTGTACAGTACGTCACCTGTACCGGCGCATGCAATAGGCGCAACCGGGCCGGGCGCACCGCCACTGCCTGGCAAGGCAATTTCCCTGTGCCGCTGGCAGTGTGGTAGAGTTACGTTCTCGGAGTGAAATCATGAAGCATTGTCTGGTCACCGGAGCCGCAGGGCTTCTGGGTAGAAATCTCGTCAAAGCGCTGCTGGCGCGCGGGGTGCGCGTCCGCGCACTCGTGCGCAGCACACCGCTAGACATGACACACGAGCGTCTCGAACACTTCCAGGGAACCCTCACGGACCCGGCGCGGATGCTCGCCGCATGCGAGGGGGTCGATACCATCTTCCACACTGCCGTCGTGATCGCCCTGCTCGGGGGCCGCAGCGTGACGCAGGCCTACGCCGCACCGGCGTGGGAATCCAACGTCGGTGGGACCGAAAACCTGCTCGCCGCTAGTCGCCGGCAGGGCGTCGAGCGATTCGTGTACACGAGCTCCGTTGATGTCTGCCTGGACGGGAAACCCAACATCGAAATGAACCAACGCACGCCGTACGCGCTCAATCCAAAGAGCGTCTACGCCCAAACCAAGATCGCCGCGGAGAAGCGTGTCCTGGCGGCCAACAGCCAGGACGGGCTGTACACCTGCTCGATCCGCGCCGACGGCATTTACGGGCCCGAGCCGAATCTCATCTTCGATGCGGTGTTGGAGATGGCCGTACGCGGTGTCCTAAAGGTCGGCATCGGCAGCGCCGACGTTTTGCAGGACAACTCTTACGTCGAGAACCTCGTTCACGGCGAACTGCTGGCCGCCGAGCATCTCGGACCGAATGGCACGGCCTCCGGCAAGGCGTATTTCATCAATGACTACGCGCCGCAGAACATGTTCGAGTTCGTGCGGCCCATCCTCGAGGGGCTGGGCCTGTCGTGCCCGAAGTACTACATTCCGCGCGCGGCCGTCGCACCTTTCCTCACCCTCTGGGAACACCTCCACTTCCGCCTCGGCATCCCCGCGCCGCTGCTCAGTCCGCACGAACTCGACAAGGTCACGATCAGTCATTACGGCAGCATCGAAGATGCGCGACGCGACCTGGGCTACACGCCGATCAAGACCTACGAACAAGCGATCGCCGAATGCGTGCCGTATTGCAGGGCGCGCTACCAGGCACTGCAACAGCAGCGCACACGGGGCGCGATCACGTCGGCTGGGTCCTGACCGATAGCCGAGACCGTTACGGGACCGGCACACCGTCCTTGAACGGATCGGACGGCCTGCTACGGAATTTTAATTACTGCAGCGGGGTGCTCGGGTTATCCTGCAACGAAGAAAGGCGTCATGCCAGAAGCACGGATTGGCGGCGTAGGCATTCATTACAGCGCAGTCGGCGAGGGCGACCCACTGCTCCTGATCATGGGCTTCGGCATGCCCGGTGACGCCTGGATGGTCTCACTCCCGTTTCTCCAAGGCTATCGCGCCATCTACTTCGACAACCGCGGCACCGGCCGCAGCGAGGCCCCGGAAGGCCCCTACACGATCGCACAGATGGCCGACGACGCCGCCGGCATCCTCAACCACCTGCGAATCGACCGGGCCCACGTCTACGGCATCTCGATGGGCGGCATGATCGCCCAGGAACTGGCGCTGCGCTACCCGCGGAAGGTCCGATCGTTGGTCCTCGGCTGCACCACATGCGGCGGCGAACACAGCACCCTCGGAGAGCCCGAGGTGATTGCCACCCTTTTCGAGGCCATTCAGGGAATGGCCGGCACGGATCCACAGACCTGGGTCGACCGAACGCTTCCCATCATGTTCCCACGGGAGTGGCTCGCCGCGAACCCGGGGATCCGCGAAGCGCTGCTCACGCTGGCGCCCCTGCTCCCCCCGACGCGACCGGACACTGCACAGCACGCCATGGCCGGCATCTTCGGCTGGACCACGTACGACCGGCTACCCTCCCTTGACGCGCCCACCTTGATCCTGCATGGCGATCACGACGTCATCATCCCGGTGCAGAACGCCTACGTCCTCAAGGAGCGCATCCCCGGCGCCCATCTCCACATTGTCGCGGGTGCGGGGCATGGGTACCCCGCGCAAGAGCCGGTCGCAGTGCACCAGCGGGTGATCGACTTCCTGCGGGCGCACTGAACCCGCACAGGCCGCCCAGCCGGTCCCCTGGCTTCACGCGCGGTCGAACTCCAGATGCAGGGCCCGTAGACGGCGGATGAACGCGCTGGGCAGGTGACGGCAATCGTTCTCCGCTGCCAGGCGGACGTGCGGCAACCGGTCCAGCAATGTTTCGAGCGCCACCCGGGTTTCCAATCGCGCCAGCGGGGCGCCGATACAGTAGTGAATGCCCTGCCCGAAGCCGAGGTGCGACTTCAGGTTGGCGCGGCCCGGGTCAAAGCGGTCCGCATCCTCGAACTGCGCGTCGTCACGATTGCCGGAACTCCAAAGCACCATCAAACGCGCGCCCACCGGGAGCGGCACTCCGCCGAGCTCGGTGTCGCGCGTGACCACCCGGAAGTGGCCGTAGAACGGCGACTCCAAGCGCACGGTTTCCTCGATAAAGCTCGCTAAGACGGCCCGGTCACGCCGCACCGACGCCAGCGCTCCGGGCTCGCTCAATAAGCGCTGCACCGCGGCGCCGATCAAGCTCGTGGTCGTCTCATTGCCGGCCGACACAAGTTGCACCAGGATCGCGACCGCCTCCGCGCTGCTGAGCGATTCGGATGGGTCCTGTGTCGCCCGCACCAGATCCCCCATCAAATCTTCCGCAGGGTTCCGGCAATGGCGCGCGAACTGCTCCGCAAGATACTCGTGAAAGTCCGCCATTTGCCGGTTGAGCTCCGCAAAATCCTCTGCCGTGTTTACACCGCTGAACAGCTGGGCACCGCCGTCGGACCATAGCCGCAACCGATCGAGATCGGCGCGCGGCAGCGACACCAGGTCGGCGATGACGGTGAGTGGCAGCGGCACGGCAAATTCCTCCATCCACTCGACGCGGCCGCGCGCCGCGAAGGCGTCGACCAACCGGTTCGCCAGCGCCCGGATCGCAGATTCGAGTGCGGCGATGCGCCGGACATTGAACGCCTTGTTGACCAGCTTGCGCTGACGCGTGTGCACGGGCGGATCCGCCAGTGCCAAGGCATCCACCTGCTCATGTCCCTGCGCACGAATGTCGAGCATCGCGGAGCCGCCCTCCTGCCCTGCCATCAGCGCCGCCATGAGATTCGACGAAAAGACCTCCGGCTGCATGACCACGTGCTGGATGTCGGCGAAGCGGCTGACGACGTAGTAGCCTGCACCGGGCACTTGATACACCGGCGCCTCGTGCCGAAGCGCCCGGTGAAACGCGTACGGACATTCGATGGTCTCGGCCCCGAACGGATCGAACTGGCACAGCGCAGACATACGGCCACACTACCCCAATGCATTTCGTGGCTCTAGCACAGGGCGCGGCTGGGCGGCGCGCCACACGGTACGTTGAGCAGTTTTGCCGCTGATTCCTTTGTGAATTTCGCCCGGAGGACTACAATCGCCGCATGAACACGCGCTGGGTACTGGTGCTGAGTGTAGCGGTGTGCTCACTACCGGGTTGCGCGCTGTTCCTGATCGGCGGGGGCGCCGCCGCGGGGGCGGGTGCCGTGGCCTACAGTCGCGGGCAACTCCGCTCGGTTCAGTTCCTGATCGGCGGGGGCGCCGCCGCGGGGGCGGGTGCCGTGGCCTACAGTCGCGGGCAACTCCGCTCGGTTCAAGAAACGCGGTTTGAGCGCGCCTGGGATGCTGCGCAAGACGCGATGCGCGACCTCGGCTTCGTTGTCACCCACCAAGAGAAGGACCCAGACTCCGCCAAACTCCTCGCGCGCACCAAAGACAACGAGGAGGTCGAGATCCATCTCAAGGAAGAAACCACCACCGTCACCGAGATCCGCATCCGTGTCGGCTGGCTCGGGAACGAGGCGTTGTCCAACGTCATTCTGGA
>JAGDMS010000123.1 GCA_017860575.1 Deltaproteobacteria bacterium
CGGCCAATTGCGGTCTTGACACCACCGCCCCAGAATCGCCCGTAACCGGACGCTGAAAGAAGTCGACTGGAGACGCTAGCGTTGCCGACCTGGCTGATCGTTGTCCTAGTATCCGAGGCGGTAGCTGCGTGGCTGATCTGGCATGTGTGGCAATCAGAGGATCATCTCTTTTTCAAGGTGTTCCTCAGTTGTCTCGCCTTGGTTCCAGTTCTCGGCCCTGTGTTGACGCTTTGGATCAGCAACTTTCCAACGCCGCTTCCGTGGGCACTTCGAGATCGCTCGCCCAAGACGACGGATGTGCTTGACCGATGGCGTCATGTCTTTGATGCGAAGAATCCAGTGCGACGCTTCCGTGATTGGCAGGGCGTGATACGAGAAAGAAGAAGTGACGACCAGTGACCGCGCCGCCTTCGGCCAAAGCGGCCCTTGAGCTAGGTGCGCAGCCGCGCTACCTTCCCGCAGTGCGGCTCTCAACACTCCTGTTCACGATCGTGCTGGCTGCTTGGGCTTTGCCCCATGCGCCGGTCAACGCTGATGAGCTCGATCGCTACCTGCAGCAGCAGAGAGATGTCTACCAGATCCCGGCCATCGTAGTCGGCGTTATCCGTGGAGGGCAGCTCGTCGACAGTCGGGTGGGCGGCTTGGCCAACATTGAACTCAACGTTTCGGCGACGCCGCAAAACGTATTTGAGGTTGGGTCGATCTCCAAGCAGTTCACGGCGTACGCCATCCTCATGCTGTACGAACAAGGGAAGGTCGAGCTGAACGCGAGGTTGGGCCGGTACTTGCCTGGCCTGCCCGAGAAGTGGGCTGCACCCACGCTGCAGCAGCTAATGAGCCACACGTCAGGCCTGCCGGACTTTGAGGAGGCCTTCGACTACGGCGTGTACCGGGAGACGCCGTCGGACGACGAATTCCTGAAGCGCCTGCTTACGCTGCCGATCGAGGTGGCCCCGGGAATGAAGTGGAATTATTCCAACACCAACTACTGGCTGCTGGCGCGAGTCATCGAGCAGGTGAGCGGAGTGCCATACGCGCAGTTCATGCAGGAGCGAATTTTCGGTCCGCTTGGGATGGCGTCGACGCGAACCGCACTGCCAAGCCAAATCCTGATGGGTCGTGCGGCGGGCTACCGACTGGTGAGCGATCGATTGGAAAACCGCGAGGCGATTCAGCCGCACACCGGCCGCGGCCTCGGAGACGTTGCCACGACGGTGGGAGACATGGCGCGCTGGGAACAGGAGCAGCGGTCGCCGCGGCTGCTCAAGTCCGAGACCGCGCGCCTCGCCCAGCAACCCGTGGCGCTGAGCGACGGTTCCGTCACAGAGTATGGATATGGGTGGTTCATTGATAAGACGTTCCCCGCTGCGGCATTGCGTCATGACGGACAGACGGCCGGTTTCGTCGCTGATTACCTGCGCATTCCGGAACGCGACCTGGCGGTTGTTGTGCTGACGAACCTCTACGGCGGTCCGAGCATTGCCGCGCACGTTGCCCGGCTCGTTGAACCCTCCTTGCGCGGGCCGCCGTTGGTTGAGTCGGCAAGCGGCGATCCACGGCAGTTGCAACGAGTGCGCGAACTTTTCTCGACGGCAGCCCGGGCGCGGACCGAGTGGCGCGAAGAGTGGTTTACGGGTGACCTTTGGCGCGGAATCAAGGCGAGTCTTCCGGATATCGAGGCCGCTTATCGCAGAAGGGGCTCAATGCGATCAGTGACCTCTGTCGGACCGGACGGCGTCCAGGACGCTGTCAAGCCCACCTACCGCATCGTCTTCGAGAAGATGACGCGCTTGAGCACTTTCGAGTTCGACGAACACGGAAAGATTAAGTCGATCCGCAGCGAGGATGAATAGTTCGTAGTCGATGCAATTTAGGCTCACAACCGCAATGCAATGACCCACGCGAACCCTTCGTAACTGGCTGGCTCGCTACGACAAGTTGGAGTGAACCCCTGAGGCTGGACCATTGGGGTCGTCCGAACTAAGCCGCCTGCTGGGCGAGTTGTGCTTCGAACTCTACGGGTGAACGATATCCGAGCGCCGAGTGCAGGCGCCGGGCGTTGTAGATCTCCTCGATGAACCTCGGCAGACGCGCGGCGACATCCTCGAAGGTCTCGTAGCCGGCCAGATAGACCTCTTCGACTTTCAGCGTCTTCATGAAGCTCTCGGCCTGCGCATTGTCGTACGGGTTGGCCACGCCACTCATCGAGCCGAGCAGCTTGTAGCGCTTCAATGCACCTCGGTACTCTGCGCTGGCGTACTGGCTGCCGCGGTCCGTATGGCAGATGCATCCTTCGGGCGGGCGTCGACTGTGCACCGCGGCTTCCAATGCCGCCATAGTGAGCTGCGTGTCGATCTCGTGCGAGATCGCATAGCCGACGACCTTGCGGCTGCACGCGTCGAGGATCGCCGCCAGGTAGCAGAAGCCTCTGGCAAGGCGGATGTAGGTGATGTCGCCAACCCACACCAGGTCCGGTCGCGTCGGGATGACGTTGCGGTACAGGTTCGGGAAGATCGGCAAGTCGTGATCGCTGTCCGTTGTGCGCACGAACCGCCGCCTCGGCTTGACGCCCAGGCCGTTAGCCTGCATGACGCGGCTGACACGTTTATGGTTGACGACGATGCCCCGTCTGGCCAACTCGAGCGTCACCCGCCGGTAGCCATAGCCCGGAAAGTCATCCTGGATGTCGCCAATCAGTTCGACCAACCTGCTATCCACAATCCGGGGTGCCGTGGCCATGGGCCGGTAGTAGAACGTGCTGCGCGGCAGCTCGATCACTTCGCACCCCCGTCGGATGGAACAGCCTTCGGGCCGCTGACGATGGAGGAGTTCTCGTTGTTGGTGACGAGACGCAGTCGGGGAGTCTTTTTGAGAAGGTCCAGCTCCATGGTCAGCTGCCCGACCTTGCGCTCCAGGGCAGCGATCTTGGCCTCGTACTCGGCGACCACCGACGCTTCAGCCTCGTCGCCGTCGAGTTCGCCGCGGTCGTACTGCGATAGCCAGAACTGAATGAGGTTGGCCGACAGCGCGTACTTGCGCTGCGCCTCGCGTCGACTGATCTGGCCGGATCGGATCTGCTGGCAGACCTGCAGCTTGAACTGCAGCGCATGGCGCCGGTAAGGGGCTCGAGTCATGGACCTTCTCCTGACGAAGGCCCGGCCAGCGTATCAGTCCGGCTTCCCCTTCCTGTCCAGCCTCAGGGGTTCACTCCAGAATAATCTTGCCAGGCCAGACAGTTGCGACACCTTGCGGTGGGTGACCGTATCGCAATCAAGTGGGTCAGGTAGACGCGATAGTCAACAGCCGGCTTGACGTCGCGCATGATCGGGTCCGCGTCTGCAGCGCGAGGAAATGATCTGCGCCCCCCCAGGCGCACACCAAACACATGGGATAGCGAGGACGGTTTGCGAAGAGTCACATGTATTGGACACCTGTGTGATCTAGCCTAATCTTGTCTTTGGTGCACGTATGCGCCGACACGAGCGCAGAGTGGCCGGTGGCGGTCTGGTGCAGCAGAAGTTTGTGTGCCTTATGTCGGCAGGAGAACCGGAGCTGCAACTCGCCGCAGGAATCAAGACCTATGCTAATCGGGGGGTGAAATGGCAAACGACGCCGTAATGGAATGGGTATGCAAGACGCTGATTCCGGATGAAGACTTTCGCACGCGGGGCGTGGCAGACAAGAAGGCGCTCTGGAAGAAGAAGGAACTGACGGTCGGCTTCCTCCAGGGCTCGTCCAAGCTGCAGGACCGCGTGCTCGAGACCGCGCGCCGCTGGACGAATCCCGATGAAGGCGGCGCCCTCCTGAAGTTCATCAAGGCTGCGGACCCTGCGTCGGCCGACATACGGATCGCGTTTGATCCGGCAGGCGGATCGTGGTCCTACGTCGGGACAGACGCCGTGACATCCGCCAAGAAGGGCCAGCCCACGATGAACCTCGGGTGGGCCACTGAAACCGCGTCTGACAAGTCCTTCGCGAGCGTCGTGCTCCACGAGTTTGGCCATGCTATCGGGTTGTTGCATGAACACAATCACCCAATGGCGAATCTCAAGTGGAAGAAGGATGTGGTCTATGCCGACCTTGGAGGTCCGCCGAACGACTGGTCGAAGAAGACCGTCGACTTCAACGTCTTCGAAAGTTATCCGCCTAATCGGGTTGTCATGTCGCCGAATGTGGACCTGGTGTCGATCATGATCTACACGATTCCGTCGCGCTGGTTGGATGGCCAACCTGGCATCATGCCGTCGGATCATCTTTCCAAAGGTGACATCAAGTTCATCCGACAGTTGTACACGTGAGGGCGTTGTCGCAATGACGTCGTCTGACGCCCTGCTAGTGACCGTTGCGGACTATCCAATCAGCAATGGTGCCCTTCGCCCATTGCCGGGTTCGGCAAAGGACGGCCTGCGCGTTGCCAACTGGCTGAAACTTCACGCGCCCGGCATAAACGTGATGCCTCTGTCCTACCCGCCCCCTGGTGGCGCGGGCAGCGCGGCGGGTGTCGCCACGTTGAATAGGGAAGCTGTCGAATCCAGCATGAAGACGCTGCTGGCACAGACTGTGCCGGCGATGCGGGACCGGCTCTTTGTCTACTTCTCGGGCCACGGCCGCTCCAACATCGCCCTTCCGGCCATGCCAGCCGTCTACTGTGCACAGCATCGGCGAAACCTTCCGGACCTCTTCTTCAGTTTCAACTGGATTCCGCTCTTGACCGTGTCACCGGCCTACCACGAGTACCTGTTCTTCTTCGATTGCTGCAACGACTTTCAGACGGATCCACTGCCTGCCGCGATCATTCCCGACATCGACCCTCGTACTGATCGCCCGAGTGTTCTGGTTGTCACAGCCGCCCAGCCAGGCGAGCAGGCGCTCGAGTCCGACGACGGGGGCCTGTTCACCGACGTGCTTCTGGAGGCGCTCAGTGGTTCCGCCGGTTCCCCCGAATCGGACGTCGTGACGGCGGCTGATCTGGTCAACTACCTGAAAGAATTTGTGCCTGGGCGAGCGCGGAAACAGAAGCCCAGGCACGAGCAGCGGCCGAAGGTCTGGTTCGACTCGGATCAGCACGCGGACCTAAAGGACTACGTGCTATTCAAGCGGGACAAAGTCAAGGGCGTCGATGTGAGCAGCCTGTTGGACGGGCACGCCGCCGGAGATGTCGACGTGCTGGGGTTTGGCCTTCAACCCGTGACGACCCTCGTCAACGGGGCTGGGGGAGCGGCAACGCTCGAGGGCGTCTACCCGGGGCGGTATGTGCTCAAGGGACGCAACGATAGCTGGATGCAGACCATCCGCATTACGACGCCCGTCGAAGCGGACGGCACGGTGAAGTTCAAGGCCGAGGCGCTCGAGGTGAGCTAGGAGTTCGACATGGAAAGGCCGGTCTACAGATTGAGCATTTCGTGTGCGCAGCCGGGCGCTGTGTTCCGAGTGACGGATGGAGGCAGCGCACGGGTCGGGACTGGGATGTATCGCTTGGAGTTGGACCTCCCGCCAGGTCTCTACACGGTGAGTGCCCTTCTTGGCGCCTGCATCGAGTCGAAGACCGTGTTGCTCGACCGACCCAAGTCGGTTGAAATCGAAGTCTCCGAGAGCAGCTTTGGCGACTGGGCGTACGGATTGATGCCTCGAATTTGCGCGCAGCTTCCTGCCAGCTACTGGGCTCCCAACGCGACGACCATGGTCGCCGTGCGTGGGCCCTTTGGCAGGAGACCCTCCAAGAAGGACAAGATCACGATCGACGTGGATGGGGCGCCGGTCGAACCCGCTGCCGCGGAAATGCTCACTGACGCCGCCGGCCACATGTGGCAATGGCAGGTGTTCCGCATCGAAAATCCGACGCTGGGGCAGCCCGACATCATCACCGCAATCCGGGCAGTCGACGGCGTGAAGACCAGTCACGTTATCCCGCGCTTCGGCAACTGGATGGTCTGGGCCGCTTACCCTGCGCCGAAGGACGCTGCGCCGGAGGACGTAGAGCTACCACCGCCGCACTACGTGCGACTTCGACTAACGCAGCCCGGCGTCGCGCCCGACATTGCCCTGCAGTCCTTGTCTGACCAGGTGTTCACGGCGCTCGCAGGCCGTTCAGCCCTCCCGATGTCGCCTCCGGTGTTGGCCCTACTCTTTGCGGAGGACGCAGACCCGCTGCTAGCCCTTGCGGCAGCCCATCTGGCTTCGCTGAAGCTTGGCTGGTATGGACTTCAGCAGAAGCTGCCGCAGGACGAGGCAGGGTCGGCGCGCCAGGGCTCGACAGACACCAAAGCCCCGGCTCATGAGGACGAGCCCGTTCCACCGGCCGAACTGCGCCGTCGGGTCATGGATTGGTTGCAGCGGCATGGCGCCCAGGAGGTCGGCCACTGTCCGGACATGGTCGCGGTGCGGTTCCTGTACGGTCTGTGTGAGGAGATGGATCTAGTCAAGCCGCCTGTGCTGCTTCGCTCACTTGACGCGCTGATCAAGGCCGAACACGCGGCCGCTGACAGCGGGAAGAAGTGCGAACTCGGCGACAGCGTTTGGCGGACTCGGTTCCAGGTTTCCGACTCCTTCGCTTATCTGCAATGGGAGACCGACACGAAGAAGGGCGAGCAGAAGCGTCTCAAGGTCCTCAAGCAGTCATTCGAAATTTCAAAGGCTCTTGAGCAGTCGGTGCAGGAACTGCACCAGGCGAGAGTCGAGATTGAAAGGGCCCGGGCAAGTGAAGGTGCCGCTGCGGCAGCGTCGGATACCCTTAGGGAAGAGTCAGCGCCGGCAGTCGCTCAAGCGCAGCGGTCGCCGCGGCGTCTCTCTGGAAACTTTCTTCAACGGGCGGAGCAAGCCGCAGCTGTCGGCAGATTTGAGGCCGCAGACATTCTCGCCAAGGTGACCGGTTCGTCCGCAATGCGCCAGAGGGCGTCGAACGAATTCGAGACTTACCTGAAGCTGAACGCCCAGGCGCTGCGTCTACCGTCTTCGGCTGTTGACAGCCTGACAAGGCAGTTCGCGAAGACGCGCATCAAGTCGAAGGTCTGAACCACGCCGCGCATGAGCAGTTCCGACGTGCTTTCATGGGGCGGTCTCGATATTTCTATTCAGAGGTTTGGTCTTAGCGCCTGGGCGAGCGTCGGCGTGCTGCGAAGCTGGGCTGGGGCGCCCTGGAAGCTACTGCGTGAAAGCGCCGTCGCGGTGGCTTGTTTGCCGAGTGAATGCATCTGGTTCGGACTTACGGCAGGCGGCGATGGAGCTCGCGTTCGATTTGAGTCTCGGGGTGGACGTTGGGTACGTGACCTGAACGTACCTCCGGACTGGCAGCTGGGATGGATTCAGAGTGCGGGTCGAGAGCGACCGATAGCTTTGCAGCCCAACTGCCGGTCGGCAGCGTTCGTGTTGTCGGTTCGTTGCCCGAAGACCGCCAAGCCTAAGACTCTGGCAATCACGCTGCTCGCTCCAAAAGCGTGGAGGCAACGCGTTGGGCCGCTCAGACTGAAACCTGCCGAGGAGCCTGAACCCGTGCTGCGCTATTCGCGGATCATGCCTCCTGGAGGAGAAGCCTAGATGCGTACCGCGCTATCCAGTCAAGTTGGACGCAGCACGGACGAGGGTTCGACTACGTGGCGACGTTGCTTGTCCTGACCGCGATGTCATGACCTTCCGTAGGAAAACGCAATCAGTACTGAACCGGGATCACACGGTCAGACTCAAGCCCCAATCCCTCCACGGGATCGATACAAAGAGAGCCGCGACATCGTGACGGCACTACCCAACTCCGCTGCAGCGGGCTCATCGCCCATGTTCCTGGCCGAGTACGCACCTATCACTGCGGGCGATGCGGTAGATCCCGCCGTGTTGCCGGAGGGGATACTCGCTGCTCACACGATCACGAATGGGAACGGAAGCAGAGCTGTGCTGACCCAGACGAGCTGAGGGGGGCTTGGACAACACCTCACACTGACTATTGCCCTACGTCGAAACCGATCTGCTCTGAAGGCGTAGCGTAGTTTCTTGGTCGCCTTGTGACGTCTGAAGCTGCAACGGAGGCAGTCTGGGATGGAGATCGGTGATCTATATGTACGCGTAGGACCGCGCGCGCGTGGCGATGGTTTTCCGCTCACGTTCCGTTGGCTGACTTTGGATGGCAGACGCGAGTCGGCCATGTCTCCGGTCGGGATTCGGGTCGACTACGCGCAAGAATTTCTGCAGGCGCTCGAAAGTCACGTAAGGGAGCACCAAGCGGTCGCGACCAGAACGCTCCTGCTCGATATCCGAGCCAAGGAGTTGTATCGGGTCGACTGGGAAGGAGCGATACAGAGCATCTCGTTAGCCCACACCTGGAACGTTGTGCGCTTCGCTGACCGCTCGGATCAGTGGGTTGCGGTCCCATTTGAACTTCCCGCCAGGATTCTTCGCGCTGGAGATGCAAGCGCCGATCTTCCTACTGAACCAGAGGTTCGCTATTTCAGGCTTACTCGCTTATACGGACCGTCCACCGACGAACTCACGTCAGCCCTTCGGCGTGGCCGCTTTGACATTGCGCACGTAACCGGGTCTCGCTTCTTCCCACATTTCTTCAACCAATCTGAGAAGAGCGGGTTCGCAAGTGAGACGCGCCCGAGCGCTCAAAAGGCAATGTCAGCACGCACGCTCTTGCGTGCTCTCAAAGCTGGCCGCGTTCGTTTCCTGATTCTGGAGAGTGTCTCCGGCCCATCTTCGACCGTGGACTATACGGCGCTCCTTGAGATCGCCCATTTCCTTCAGGCTGGCGGCGGCCCCACGACTGCCGTATTCGAGCAGATCGATCGGGCCGGCATCGAGGACCTGTACATGCACATCGTCCACGACTCGTCACTTGATGCTGCCGTTTGGAAGGCAGCCAAGTCCGCGAGGCGTGCGGCGATATTCGAAGCAATCGGCGGGGCAAACGTTCTTTCCATCCGTCCAGTTGCAGGTCGAATGGAATTCTTGGCGCGCCGCACCGAGGAAGGCCTGCGGCGAATCGCAGCCGATAAGGGTCCAGGTGGTCTGGTTGGTTACGCGTTTCCCGCTTCCCCCCTCCCGCCCTCCAAGCTCGAAGCGCGCGCCAGCTCAGTCCTAACCCGGATCTATGACACATCTCATGAAAGCGGCGCTTGGATGCCGCTGCCGGGCGATAGCCAGGAACTCGGGGAAATCGGCAAAGAGGTGAGAGCCAAACGTATGGCGATGGCTCGTGTTCTTAATGTCGGGCTTTGGCAAGAAGGCTCTCCTCTTTCGCGTCGAAGTCCGATTGAGCCTGCTCATACATACGAAGTTGTCGTCAGCGTCGCTCAAGCTCAATCTTGGAGCCTGGTCAAGGAGAAAGATGCAAGGCCGATCCCTGAATCGGAACTGCAAGATCACTACGGCGAGGAGGGCGTACCGCTGCGCGTGGTGGTCTCTGCCAAGGGGTTCGGTCCTGAGGTAATCGAACACGAACTCCTCCTCCCACGTCCGCCGACCGGCAGCAAGTTACTGCGCATCCCGGTCCGGGCACCAAAGGCAAGAGGCCGATACAGGATTCGAGTCGCCCTGTACCACGACAACAATCTTCTCCAGTCCGTGCTGCTTCATGTGCAGGTTGGCCCCGCGAGCCAGCGGCAGCGTGGTCCCACCGTCACGGCGGAGGTCGAATTTGCGCTCATGGACTCCGTGGTGGACCCCCATCAATTGCCCGGTCGCACCGTCAACATTCTCTGCAATGCCACTGACGATGGTACCCACACGTTTCAAGTTGTTGGACAGGCGCTAAAGAAGACGTTTGACTTTGGAGAGGGCGAGATGCGTACCGCGGTGGACGCGGCGCGTGAAACCTTGAACGAACTTGCGGCCGATCGCTCGAGCGGCGAACAGAAATACCGATTCGATGAGAAGAATGTCGGACGGCCCAATCAGTTCGAAGCGGGGTTACTTAAGCTTGCTGAGAGCGGGTACGCGCTCTTTTCGAGCATTGTCACGGACCAAGATCGAGCGTTCGAAGGGGAGTTACTGGCCGCGCTGGGCAACCGGGCAACGATTCAAGTTGCATCGACCAAGTCAGCCCGTTATGTGTTTCCGTGGTCCATGGTCTACGACCACCCGTTCATCGTCGGCGTCTCGAAAGTGGTCTGCCCGCAGTTTCTAACCGACCTTCGTACCGGCATAGAGCTCTCGACCGCAGTCTGCTTCAAACAGGGTTGCCCGCATCGGCTCGACAAGACTGTCGTTTGCCCGTCCGGCTTTTGGGGATTCAAGCATGTGCTGGAGCAGCCGTGGTCAGTAAAGGCCGCACCCGATCCGCTAGGACCATCGACGATTGTGACGGAGCTCACGGGTGGTCCGCCCAGCGTGTTGTTAGGGGGGCTCGTGGCACTGAGCCGGGATCTGAGCCCGGCCGGGGATCACGAGAAGGAGGTCGGTGATCCGAAGCTCCCGGTTGGTAAGGCGTGGCACCTCTTGATCAAGGACACCAAGGCGGAGATTCTTCTGCACTTGCAGGCGGCTGGTCAACTTCATTTGCCGCTCATTTACTTCTATTGCCACGGAAAGCGGGCTGGCAAGCGAACGTGGCTAGGAATCGGCACCGGCGAAGAACTCGTTCCCGGCGACCTGAAGGCCTCTGAAATCGACTGGCGAGGAGCAAGCCCACTCGTTGTGATCAATGGCTGCCACACGGTGGACCTAACGCCGGACGACTTGCTTAACTTCAATCAGGTGCTCGCATGGTGCGGCGCCGCGGGTGTTGTCGGGACCGAGATCTCAATACCTGAAGTTCTCGCGCGCGACTTCGCCATGGATTTTCTTGTCCGACTGGCCAATCACGAGGAGGTCGGCGAAGCACTTCGCAGCTACCGCTTCTCGCTACTGCAACGCCTCAACCCGCTCGGGCTGGCATACACGCCGTATTGCTCGGCCAGTCTTCACCTTGTACGCCACTAGAGGAGTCAAAAGATGGGAGATTTCGGACCGTTCTGCTTCGGGCTCGTCATTGGGTGGGTGACTTACCGCACGCTTCGGCGAAAGGTAGAGAACGTCGCGATTGGCGACATTGCTGCTGTGATCGGGGCAATCGGGGGTGCCGCAATCGTGGCCATCTTCAAGAACGAGGCGTTCAACGCCTATTGCATCGGGACCGCAGTCGGCTTCTTCGCATATCTCGTCGTAGGCACGATGATGGATGAGAAAGCGTACAAGCGGTTGCTTGCAGCACCAGCGGATAAGAAAGACGACGCCAAGGGAAGTGTCGGGGGTTGGATGGGCTAACGTGGCGGTTGAACACTCGGACCATGGCTCGCGATAGCCCCGTCCGACGCGCGCTGCTTGTGCCAGCGCGACGAGTGTTCCGAGCAGCCTGACGATTTCGACCGAAGGCTCATCTGGCCCCTTTTGGGGCTGCGGCTCCGGCGCCCTCTGGGCGGCGTCGAGGCTGCTCTCCGGTGCGAAGGTTATCGCGCGCGACGCTTTGCCTTCCGGCTGGGTGCCTTCGCCGCTATCGTCGGCGCTGCGCGGCCACGGCTGCGCGAGGGCCGAGCCATCGTTCCACTCCCTTGTTTCGCTGCCTTGCCCGACGTCTTCGCGGTCTTGCCGGCCTTCTTCGATGACTTGCCGGTCTTCTTGGCCACGGCGCCGCGGCGAGCAGCCTTAGCAACCGGCTTGATGACGCGCGCTGCGGGTGCGGCGAAGGTCTTCGTCGCCGCGCCGAGCACTTCGCTGGCTAGATCCACGACGGACTTGAGTTTGCGTAACCCGTCAACGGTATCGTTCCCGGCAAACTGGGTGATTACGTTATTCATCTTGTCGATGAAGGTCTGAAACAACACGGTCCGCTCATCGGATCCAGAGACCGCCTTTCCGATGTATTCCAGGTTCAGTCTGTCCCTCTCATCACGGGCAAGAGACCGCTGCTCTTCTGTCAATTTGTTGTCGTTAGCCATGCTGTGCAGTGCTGCGAACGCCCTCTCGTAAGTTTCGTTGGTCTGCGCGTCGGTAAGCATCGATCAGTCCTTTCCCTTGTCTTTGTATGCCATGTAAGCCTGGCGCAGCAAGATCACAGCGCGCTCAAGATCAGCCCCCTGCGGAATTCCGGGTTGCGCCTGTTCTGCAGCTGCGAGCAACCCACGCAGACTGTGTTCGAGTTGATTGAGCAGTCCGAGATAAGCGATGAGGACTTGGCGGTAGGCCGTCAGCTCGTCGTCCTTCGCCATCACCTTAGCAACTTGAGCTTTCGCGTCCTGGGCTAAGGTCGCAATTTGCGCTGCTACGTCCGGGGTCAGAGGGTTAGTGCCACGCTGCGATGGCGACTTCAAGGGGAAAACTAGTCTTACCCCACCGCGCAAGACTGGCAGGCGCTCGACATCGGCGTTGAAGGCCGCGATCGCGGCATCCGCGTCACGGCTCGCCTGATATGCGGAAACGAGTTCCGACAAGCGTGTGCCAGTCGAGTTCGCCGTATCGGCGAGCGCTGAGATCTCGCGGTCGTTCAAGCGCTCCCTTACCAAATAGAAATCGCCCGTTTCATCTCGCAGCAGCTTCAGGAAACTGTCGTTGATTAGAGGAGCGCCGAGTCCGACGGCGTCGATGAACTGGCGTCTTGAATGCTCTTTCGCGGCCTCAAGCGCAAGCGCCCGGAGAGGTGCGAGGTAGCCACTTACCTGAGTCGCCGCTGCAGCGACGTCTTTGATCGGAAAGCTGTTGAGACTGGCGGACAGCCCGTCGACTGCGCCCGCGAGTTCTTCGGCCGACTTGCCTTCGGCGAGCGCCGTCAGAAGGTCGTTGTAGCGCGCCACGACTTCCCATGCCTTCATCCGAATGAGGATGTGGTCGACAGCCGCCTGGTTGCGACCCGCGGCGTTGGGATCGAACGGCTCCCGCATTTTCTTTGCGGGCTTCGCCGCGGCCTGCTTGGCCTTGATTTCCTCAAACTGGGCGACCGCCACGCCGTAGTCAAGGACAACTGTTTCTCCAGCGGCGCGAGCTTTCGCAAAGGAGTCCTTGTAGGTTGTGAACTCCCTGGACGGGACGGTAGTGCATCCCGCCGTGGCGATCGCTGCGAGAAGCACCGAAGCGATAGACCAGCGGAGCCCAATGACGCGTGTGGCCATGGTGTTGTCCTTTGGCGACGTTCTTGTTTCTGCAGCCCGTGGGTTCAGAGTTTCCCGCGTTGAAGGCTCACTACGAGTGCCACCCCGACAAGTCTCCAGCCCCTTACTCGCCTTTGGAGGAATGCCGTATCGCGCTAGGACCACATCGAGTGCAGCGCACGCTTGGCCTTGAAGTCCTGAAGTAGACGCTCGCGAACGTGCACCCAGATCTTAAACAGGGCGTTCGGATATTCGAAGACCAGGCGTCGACCCTCCGCAATCGCTGCTTCGGCGGCGATCCGATCGTCGTCGGGTGCGAGAGCCGCGGGCCTGGTCACTTCCGGAGGATGTAGGTAGGACTGGACGCCGAACGTGGTGTTGTAGAAGTCGAAGATGTTTAGGGCGCGGTCCTTATTTGCCGGGTGCGCGTCGTCGCCCATGCCAACATGCTCCGTGCCGTGCCGAACGATCGACAGGCCCCGCTCAAAGACGTCCAGGCAAGCCAGAGCGAAGGTGCCGCCGATCAGCGCGTAGTACGGCGGCAACGAATCCAACTTCTCGGCCGACCACGCGCAAAGGATCGTTGCGTTGTCATCGGCAAAGCACTCTTCGGCGCGCTTTGGATTCTTCACAAGACCCCGATTCCAGTCGCACCCGACGGCAAACCCATGTCCATACTCGTGCGCCACGATCCACCGCTCCGCCATGCCGATGAGATGGGTCAACGGCAGCACCAGCTCCGCGGGCACCGATTCGTTCCAGTACGCTCTTGGGTAGCCTCTGTAGAAGTAGGCCTCGAGCGTCCGGTACAGCCGCTCGATGGGCTCCTGATTGAGGTAAAGCCGCGCCGCAACGTGCTCCGGATTGGAATCGGTGCTGACAGAAAAGCGCGGATCGGCCGCTCTGACCGGGTGTTGGGCTGCGACCAAGGCCTTGGCGGCCTGATACACGAACTCGATGAGTGCCGAGAACAGCGCCACAACGACGTACCCGTGCGAGTTGAACCTATGGGCAAAGGCGTTCAGCTCGGTCGAATGGATGGTTCCAAGCAAGAACTTAGACCATCCCGGATTTACGCGCTGTCCCCGCGCGTCGGTTGGCAGCCCCAGCTCTATTGAGGCCGCTTGATACGCGAGCATTTCCAGGTACACGGGATCTTCGCAGGGCCCTGGATCGACCCGCCGTATGATCTCCTCAGCCCGTGTGATGCGCTCGGATTCCAACATGAGGTCGAAGTCAATACCGCCGCGCAGCACGCGTGTGGGGTCGTCCGTGGGCTCGAAGTTCCCGCGCAATTTCAAGCGCGCCAGAGTCGCGTCGAGCACGGATGTCGTCGGTGCGGTTTGGCTTGCGCCGGCTTCGGCGACAACGCGGGTCTGCAGGCTGCGGAGAAATTGCCGCGCTTGCAACAGACCCTCCTCAGACAGCTCTTGCGACAGGGTGCTCATGGCATTCTTCGTGAATGGGTTGGGCGCTAAGTCAAGGAGTCGCCTGCGAATCGCTCTACGGCGCAGCGTCAACGACCCTCAGGTTCCTCAATGTGCCAAGGACGGCGTAGCTTGTCGGGTCGATGCTGAAGGCGAGCAAGAGGAGGATCAACTCGGCGTAGACGGGGGCCGATCTGTGATTCGACATTGACGACATACACATCTCGCTTCGCCATCTCCGATATCGACTGTTGCGACTTGTTGGCCGGGGCCAGCTAGACCCCTAATGGCCAGAATTCAGACGGGGTGTCTTTGGCCAACCGACAGCGTCTGGCTGCTCGTGGCATGTTGGCTCGTGTTCCCGGGCCGATCGACCCCGGCAGATCACCGAAACGTGACTCAGATGAAATCTAGGCTGCTTGCTGCGCCGCAACGGCCAGCGGTCAACGAAGGTAATGCTGACCCTGTATAGAACGCGCGCATTGAGGCTCCTCAATGGTCCGGCTTGCAATGCTATGTGGGGACTGCGTGCGACCCGGACTTGCTAACAACCACTGCACTACTATTGGGGGCACCTTAGGTGTTGCCCGTTCTGAGCAGACGCGAGTGGCGTGCCGTGAGCGGCGTATCAAGCGCCAAGCTTTCCCTGGATGAAACGCAAGGCGAGGTGTACCTTGGCGCGCGAGCAACGTGCCCTAAGGCAAGGTTCTCCCGCTGTACTCCGAGGCTGCGCAGAATTCGCGGCTCGCGGCGAGCAATGCTGGTGACAAGGAGCGCATGCGATGAACGAACAACTCTCAAGGCGGCAGTCGCTCGCGTTGCTGACAAAAGCCTTTCTGTCGGTTAGTGCGCTGGCCGCGCCGGCGTTCGCTTTTGCGCAGAACCAACTAGACATCACGGGAACGGTCACCGGGCGCGGAGGTGATCGAAAAGGCCTCGCGCGCATTGAGTTTTCCGGCCCGAGCCGGTTCGTCGTGATG
>JAGDMS010000124.1 GCA_017860575.1 Deltaproteobacteria bacterium
TGCTCGTGGCGTTTCTGATCGTCGTCGCGTTGGCGTTCGACTTCATGAACGGCTTCCACGACGCCGCCAACTCGGTGGCGACGGTGGTGTCGACGCGGGTGTTGACGCCACGCCAGGCGGTCATGTGGGCGGCATTTTTCAACTTCGTCGCGGCGTTCGGCTTCGGCGTCAACGTGGCTAGCACGGTCGGCAAAGGGATCATCGATCCGAGTGCGGTGAGCAACAGTGTGGTGTTTGCCGGGCTGGCGGCGGCGATCGCCTGGGATATCTTGACCTGGTTCTATGGGTTGCCCACCAGTTCCTCGCACGCGCTCATCGCGGGCTTTGCCGGTGCGGGCATCGCAGCGGCCGGCCCCCAGGTGGTGGTCGTCGGCGGCCTCACCAAGGTGGTTCTCTTCGTGTTCATTTCCCCGGCGCTCGGTCTGGTCATCGGTCTCCTGATGATGGCCCTGGTCACCTATCTGGTGCGGCGCAGCACCCCGGCGCGCGTCGACGCAAACTTTCGGCGCCTGCAACTGGCGTCGGCCGCGTTCTACAGCCTTGGTCACGGTACCAACGACGCCCAGAAGACGATGGGCATCATCACCGTGCTCCTGTTCACCAGCGGATACCTGGGGCCGACGTTCTACGTGCCTACCTGGGTGATTCTGTTGTGCCATGCGGCCATCGCGATGGGAACCACCTTCGGCGGCTGGCGGATCGTGAAGACGATGGGCATGAAAATCACCAAGCTGCAACCGATTGGCGGATTTTGTGCGGAGACCGCGGGCGCCTTGACCATCGTCGGTGCGGCCGCCGCCGGCATCCCCGTGAGCACCACCCATACGATCACCGGTGCGATCGTCGGCGTCGGTGCCAGCCGGCGTCTGTCGGCGGTGCGTTGGGGGGTGGCGCGGAACGTGGTCTGGGCCTGGATCCTCACGATCCCCTGTACTGGTATCATCGCTGCCGCGATCTATTGGCTGGTGGCGGCGATTTAAGCCGTGCGGCCGCTGTGGGCGTCGCCCCCGTGGATTGCGCCGCCGCGTGACGGGGCCTCGGCAGAAGCGGAGCGTGGCGACCGGGTCGGCCGGGTGCCTGGTGTTGAAAGTCTCGGTCAACCTGGTAACGTGTGGTGCTGCGTCGTGTCGCGCGCAGGAGGAAGGAGCTCTCGATGGACCCTAGACACGCCGTGTTGGCCCTGATGTTTGTGCTCCTTGTGGCGGCGGCTGCGCCCGCGCAGACCGGCGCTTCCCCGGCGGGCGCTGGGCCCTTCTTCGGCGTCGATCTGGGGGTGTCCGAGCCGGTCAACGGCAACTATCGCGCCCACGTCCACACCGGGGGTTCGATCGAGCCGTACGTCGGGTACATGTTCAACCAGTACCTAGGTCTGCAGGGCGGGTTGGATTATAGCTTTCAGCCGCCGGACGACGACAACCGTTCCGGTCTGCAGGCGGGCCTCGACAACGAGGAGGATTACACCCACGTGCTGGGGATCACGGGTGGACCGCGTATGCAGTACACCTTACGAAATCTCTTCACAGTGTATTTGAACGGTCAGGGCGGCATGTACAAGGGGCTGGGCGGGCGGCTCAACAGTTGGGCGCCCGGGGTGTCGACCGGCGGCGGGCTCGATGTCCGCGTGACACCGAACATCTCGGTCGGTGTGTTTGGTCGTTGGCACATGGCGTACATGTCGCCGCATCCCTACACCCTGGTGGGCCAGGTGCCTGACCAGCAAGGGCCAGCCGACATCAACTGGGTGACCGCGGGAATCGGGCTGCACTGGTCGTTCGCGGAGGCGGCAGCGCCGCCATCGCGGCCGGCGCCGCAGGCGCCGGTCCCCGCGCCCTTGGCGCAGCCGAAGCAGGAAAAGATCGTCCTCCGTGGCGTGCATTTCGACTTCGACAAGTCGAACATCCGGCCGGACGCGCAGCCGATCCTCGATCAGGCGGCCAGTATTCTCCGGGGACACCCTGAAGTCCACGTCGCCGTCGAGGGGCACACGGACGCCATTGGGTCTGACGCGTACAATCTGAAGCTCTCCCAGCGTCGTGCCGCCGCGGTCAAGCAGTATCTCGTTGACCATGGGGTGGGGGCGGCCCGCCTGACGAGCGAGGGGTTCGGCAAGCGCCGCCCGGTTGCGTCGAACGCCACCGACGACGGCCGTGCGCAAAACCGGCGCGTGGAGCTGCAAGTCAAGTAACGGCGGAGCACAATCCCGAGGATCGCGCTAGCCGAGCAGCAAGCGCTCCCGGAGCCGCTCCACGGCGCGGTCGGTGACGCCCGCTGCCCGAACATACGCACGCGTCGAGCCGTACTTGGCGCGGAGCTTTTCGAAGAACGCGACCATCGTCTGTGGCCGCGCGTGCAACGTCTCGGGCGGTAAGGTCGTCACAACGGCGGTCCAGTATCCCTTGTCCGCGGCCAGGCGCTCGACGATCTGCTGCATGCGCTCCTGGGTCAGGGCATAATCTCCGGTGATGATGTCGGCGTCGACGTCAAGGAGACTCAGAATCAGTGCTGAGATGACGCCGGTGCGGTCCTTGCCGGCAGAACAGTGATAGACGGTGGGTTCCGACGCCTCCGTGATGGCGGTCAAGATCCGGCCAATTGGCTGTACGCCCAGGTCGGCCATGAAAAAATAGCGATCCGCGAGATCCATCGCCGCCGGGGGATGGCGGCTCGCCGCCGTGTCGCCGTCGAAGATCGGCAGGTGTTGGAATCGAATCGGCTCGGCCTCGAGCAGACCGCGGCCGTCGACGCGCAGCTCTCCGGTGGAGCGTAGATCGATGATCTGCCCGATGCGGAGCTGCTGGCGCAGGTGCGTGACGTCATTGGCCGTGAGCAGGTGCAGCGTGTCGCTGCGAAAGACCTGGCCGGTGCGTACGGTTTTCCCGCTGCGCGTGGGATAGCCCCCCAGATCGCGAAAATTGACACAGCCTTCGAGGCGCACGAAGCGTTGGCTCGCTTGGGTCACGAACGAATTCTCCCCTCAGAGACAAAAGCGATAGGCGGCAGCGTAGCGGCGCCGTCAGTCGATTTCCACCACCAGCCCGTCGCAGGCCAGGTCCATGTCGATCTCGTTACGCCGCGCCAGCACCTCCCCGCCGAGGTGCGAGAGGATGATGCGCTTGGCTGTGAAGCGCCGCCGGTGCTCCGCGATGCGCGGGTAGTCCAGATGGAATGGCTGGCGCGTTTCGAAATAACAGCACTCGCAAATGAACAGGTCGGCTTGGTGGGACTGGACGATCAAGTCTTCCGTCCAACCGGTGTCCCCCGAGTACACGATACGGCGGGTGCCGATATCCAGGCGGAAGCCAAGGGATAATTCCGTTTCCTGATGCGGCACCTGGAACGGGACGACGTGGATCGAGTCGAGGGCGACGGGTACGCCGGGCGCCAGTTCGGTGAACTGCAGCGCGAACGGGAGTGGCCGTGCGGCGATCTCTTTGTAGACGGTGGCGAACAATCCGCGCACCCGCGCTTCGATGCCCGGCGGGCCTGCAATGCGCAGCGGTCGTTCACGGGGTTGCTCGTACGTGTACGCCAACAGCAGAAAGGGGATGCCGGCAAAATGGTCGCCGTGCAAATGACTGATGAAAATGTGGTCGACGTCGCCGGGTAGGATGTCCCGCTGTTTCATGGCGGCAAGGGTCGAGGCGCCGCAGTCGAGCAATAGCGTGCCGTCGGCACTCTGTACGACGTAGCCGGCCTGATGGCGCCCACCGGCAGAAAAAGCATCACCGCTGCCGAGAAAAGTCACACGAATCGCCGTCATTATTCCTCCCTGTGCCCCGCGAGCCGCCCGAGTTCACGCATCACCACCAACAGGGCTGCGAGCGTGGTGCGGCTGGCGCTCTTGATGTCGCTGATGAGCGCCCGCAACCGCTCCAACTGCTCCCGGTGTTGCTCCGTGTAGCGCTGCACGCATCGTTCCACCGCTGCATCCGCGGTGTCTAAGCGGAGCACCGCGCGCGTCAGGTACCGCCGTGCGTAGCCCAGCCCCTCGCTCAACCCTTCGAGCGCACGGCGCTCCCAGCGATCGGCGGCGGGCAGGGCCGCCAAGCTGTGGCGGATCCAATCGAGATCGATGAGGTCGCCCAACTGGTAGTAAACCGCGGCTACGCGTGCCGGTGTGCTGCGGCGATCGTCGGCAATGTGCTGTATCTCGAACAACTCGCCTGCTCGGTCGAGCGACACAACGCGCTCCGCCAGCGGCGAGGGCGCGCCCGCTTTCGTCAACTCAGCGATCGTCGCTGCCCACTCCGTTCGCAGGGCGGTCGGCAGCACGCGGGGTAGAAGGGCAAGGAGTTCCGCGGTTGCGGCCCGTAGCGCCCCACTCCGTTGTTCCGCAGTGCGGTCGGGCATCGGTGTCGCGAGCATCCACTTGGTCGCGCGCTCGATCGCGTTCTGTAGGGTCAGCCAACAGCGGGTCTCCGCGGGTAGCGGCAGCGCCGGCGTGCAGTTGGCGATCTCCGCCCAGTGCTCGCTGGCGCCGGTGGCCGCCACCGCAAGCGCCCACGCACGCACGATGGATACCGGGGCGGCGCCCGTGTCGCTCGCGACCCGGCTGACGAATACGGCTCCCATGGTATCGATGAGTGCATTGGCCAACTCGACCGCGATGATCTCGCGGCGCAAGCGATGGCCGCGGATGCTCCGTGCGAAGCGCCGGTCGATCACTTCGGGGAAATAGCCGTGCAGGTAGATCTCGAAGAAAGCATCATCCGGCAGCCTCGACGCCAGCACGTGGCGTTGCAGCCACAGCTTCGTGTACCCCATTACTGTGGCCAGCTCCGGTCGTGTCAAGCCGAGGAAGAGGCCACGGCGATTGCGCAATGCCTCACGGTCCGGCAGCGCTTCCAATTGGCGGTCGAGCACGCCCTCGCTCTCGAGCTGGTTCATCAGCTCCCGGAAGCTGTCGATGTGCGTTTGACTTGCCAGCTGGTCGAGACCCAGGATGCGCGCCTGCCGGCCGTTGTGGCTAAGCACCCGGCGGGCGACCTCTGGCGTCAGTTCCTGGAGCAGCTGATTGCGATCGGTCACCGCGAGTTGGCGATCCTCGACCGCCGCCGCGAGTGCGATCTTGAGGTTCACCTCGTGGTCGGACATGTCGACGCCGGCGGAGTTGTCGATGGCATCGGTATTGATGCGCCCGCCGTTCAGCGCGTATTCGACGCGCCCGCGCTGGGTGAAGCCGAGGTTCCCTCCCTCAGCGACGACGCGGACCCGCAACTCTGCGCCGTCGACGCGCACCGCATCATTGGCGCTGTCGCCGACGGCGGCGTGCGTCTCGGTGCTGGCCTTCACGTAGGTGCCAATGCCGCCGTTCCACAGCAGGTCGGCGTCCATTCGTAAGATCGCGCGCACGACTTCCTCGCCGGTGGCCGCCGCTGCGTCGATGCCGAGCATGGCGCGGACGGGTGCGGAGAGTGGGATGGCCTTCGCGGCGCGCGGGAAGACCCCGCCGCCGTCACTAATCAGGCGGGCGTCGTAGTCGACCCATCCCGAGCGTGGCAGGCGGAAGAGCCGCTCGCGCTCGACGAATGACCGTGGGGGGTCAGGATCGGGGTCGAGAAAGACGTGCGCGTGGTTGAAGGCGGCGCGCAGGCGCAGACGGCGCGAAAGCAGGAGGCCATTGCCGAAGACGTCGCCACTCATGTCGCCGATGCCGATGACGGTGATGTCCTCGCGCTCGGCGTCCCGCCCCATTTCGCGAAAGTGGCGGCGTACGCACGCCCAGGCGCCGCGCGCCGTGATGCCCTCCTTCTTGTGATCGTAGCCGTGCGTCCCACCGGAGGCGAACGCGTCGGCCAGCCAGAACTGATGCGCCGCCGCGACCGCGTTGGCGATGTCGGAGAACGTTGCCGTGCCCTTGTCTGCGGCGACGACGAGGTAGGGATCCGGATCGTCGTAGAGGACCGTCTGCGGCGGTGACACCACGCGACCTTCGATGATGTTGTCGGTCACATCCAGGAGCGCGTTGATGAACGTGCGGTACGCGGCGACGATCTGGTCCACGCCACCGGCGGTGCTCGGGACGGTTGTGGGAACGAACCCCCCCTTGGCGCCCGCCGGTACGATCACGGCGTTCTTGACCAGTTGCGTTTTCAACAGGTCGAGGATTTCCGTGCGGAAGTCGTCGGCGCGGTCGCTGAGCCGGATGCCGCCGCGCGCGACCTTGGCGCCGCGCAGATGGAGCGCTTCCACATGCGGCGCGTGCACGTAGACCTCGAAGAGCGGGTGCGGCCTGGGCATGTGCGGGATGCGTTCGCACGCGAGCTTGATAGCGATGGCCGGCCCGCACTCGGGACGGAAGAAATTCGTGCGGACGGTTGCGGCAACGGCGGTGAAGAGCGCGCGGAGCACCCGGTCGTCGGCAACGCTCTGCACGGCATCGAGGCTACTCAGGAAACGCTGTTCGATTTCCGGTAGCAACCGGTGCGACCGCTCGTCCGGTGTCCCGGGATGCCGCGGGTCGAATTTTGCCTCGAAGTACTCCCAGAGCAGGCGCGCTGACGGCGGGGCACTGAGCAGCGCACGCGTCAGCGCCCCGCGTGTGGGGGCCGTGCCAATCTGCACACCGTGATGCACATACGTGCGCAGCAGATCGACCGAGCGCCACGGCAACGCAGCCGCCATGATCAAGCCATTGAGCGGGTCATTGGCCAGCTGTCCGGTCTGCAGCATCAGCAGGGCCGGTGCCAGCAGCGGCGCGTCGCAAGCGACGTCGAGTCGCGCACCGGTGGCGTCCTGCACCAGGAACGTGTGAATGCGGATACGCCCGACGTCCGCCAGGGGAACAGTCACAAAATCCTCGGCGAACACGCGCAGTCCGAGGTTCTCCAGCACGGGCAGAAAATCACTGAGCACCAACTCGGTATCCGCGAGATACAGTTTCAGTGCGGTGAAACGCTGGTTGCCACGGTCGTTCACCAGATCGATCTGGGGGCCGTGCGTGGTCGCCACGGCCTCGATGCAGCGGATGTCCGCGAGGGCGTCGGCGACGTCCGTGTCGGCCTTGTAAGCGTGTGAGAAGGCGGGCACGTAACGGTCCGCCAGTTGCCGGGCCCGCTCGGGCGGGAACGCCGCGGCAAGCAGATCGCACAGCCGATCGTCCCACGTCCGCATCAGCGCCGCCAGCCGCAAACGCAAGTCCTCCGGCGCCAGCGTGCGCAGGGTCTCCGGCGAGGCGGTGAGATAGTAGTGGAGCCGAACCTGGTCGCGCTCGTCCAATACCACGTGTTGCTCGAGCACGGTGGCCGCAAGTGCCTGTGTCAGGCACGCCTCGATCCGCCGTTGCAGTTCGCCGGAGAATCGCTCGCGCGGCAGTAGGACGACAATGAACACGCCGCGCTCCAGCGCGTCCGGGCGGCAGATCAGCGCAACGTCACCGGGACTCTGGGCGGCGAGAATCCGCGCGATCTCGGTGCGGAGTTCGGGGATTGATGCGGCCAGCAGTTCCAGCTTGGGGATGCTGTCGAAGACGGTGACGATGGATTTGTAGGTGTACGATTCTTCCAGTGCGCCTTCAGCGGCGAGGATCTCCGAGAGGGTGCGACGCAGAATCGGCACCCGCGCCGGCTCCTCGGCGTAGGCTTTGGAGGTGAATAGCCCCAGAAACCGCCTTTCGGCGACAACCGTGCCGTGCCGG
The DNA here is from genome assembly GCA_017860575.1 of Deltaproteobacteria bacterium. Classification (GTDB taxonomy): domain Bacteria; phylum Desulfobacterota; class Binatia; order HRBIN30; family HRBIN30; genus JAGDMS01. Next base: position 7,637 of record JAGDMS010000124.1, read on the forward strand.
TCGACGGCCTTCACGCCGATGTAATCCATGTGGCCGGCGCGGTGAATGGGACTCTCGGCGTTCGTCTTCGAAATCAGCAGAAGCGGCGGTTCGTTCAGCCGGCGTTGCAAGACCTCGGGGAGCGGGCGCGGCCGGGCATAGGCGGAGTGGTCCTCGCTGCGCAAGATTCCCAGTCCCGACCCGGAGCGGACCGCCGCGGTCCGCTCCGAGGCCTCACCGGCAAAGTCGTACTCGCGATAGCCGAGAAAGACGAAATTCTTCTCGCCGAGCCATTGCAGGAAGGACGCGATCTCGTCTGCGTTCACGTTCCACGGCGCTGGAAGCGGCCGCCCCCGCAGTTCCTCCGCCAGCGCGGCCGCCCGCGCCCGCATCGCTGCGTAGTCGTCGGTAGCGCGCACGACGGCGTCCAGACGCTCCTGGAGTAACGACAGCAGGTGGTGTGCGTCGCGCATGCCTTCGACCTCGACATGCACGAAGGATTCGTTGTGCCCGCGGGTGTCCGCGGGCCTGATCGCGACCACTCCGCCGCGCGCATCGCGGTCCACGGCCAAGACCGGATGCACCAGGCGCCGCGTCAAGCACCCGGCGCGCCGCAGCGTTTCCTGAACCGTATCGACAATGAACGGGCGATCGCGCATGGTAGTCTCGACGACCGATCGGCGCAGCGCCCCGCCGGGCGAGCTCGCCTCCGGCTCGACGACGCGGACCCGGGGTTCCCCCGTACTCGGTTGCGCGAGGAAACGGAATGCCGCCAGCGTCATGGCCGCGTTCCGACCGCCATCGCGCTCCGCCAGAGCCGCGGCGCCGTCCTTGTCGAACAGCTCGCGAGTGAAGGCCGCAACCAGCGGTTGCTCGGCGGGTGTAATTTTGTCGCGCAGGGCTTCGAATACCTCGCGCCAGCTCCGGACCTCAGCGGACATGATTGGGGTTCTCGGCTCCTGCGCCGATGGCGCCCGCGTCGCGTGCGACCCCGGCGCCGCTAGCCTTCGGCGGGCACAGGCACAGGCGCGCGCGCAGCGGCCCAGTGCACGACCAGCCACTCCCCTTGCGCCTCGAGCCCACTACGCTCGAGGAATCCACGCTGGCTGCGCTCAGTGGTGGGCAGTCCGCAGGAGAAGGTTGCACAGCCGCGCTTGCGGGCACGGCGCTGCGCGAAGTCCAGCAGTGCCGTGCCAATGTTTTTGCCGCGAAACGCCTCCGCCACGACCAGCCGGTCCAGGACGGCGGCGGGACCCTGCGTGAGCTGACGCGCATACGTTACATGTACGAGACCCACTATCGTACCGTCAACCGTCGCGACATAGAAGTCGGTCCCCAGGTCAGCGACGAGAAGGCGGAATCGACGCAGGGTGGCACGATCGGCTGACGGTAACGGCATGCGACCCTGAGCCAGCAAGGCCATGACCGCGGTAAAATCCGTACGTCTGCCACGTCGGATGTGTACGCGAGAGTCCCCCATGGGCTCCTCTTAGCACACCACCGGCAACACGCTACTCCTGCGAATCGGCAAGGTATTTCTCGCGAAACTTTGAATTGCTGCACGCACGATTTCGCCTTGATTTGTGCGCTGTCCGCGACTACGATGCGCCTTGGCGTGGGTGAGTGATGCGAATTCTGCGGTGGGCCCATGGGGCGATAGTGGTGTGCTGTGCGCTCCTATTTCCCCTGTCGGCGGCAGGGGCAGGAGGTCCGCCGGCCCAGAAGCTTCCCTCGGCGCTGCTGGTGTATCCCCTCATCGAAGCGACGGGGGAAAAGGACACCCGCATCGAGTTGGTCAATCTCTCCGGCAATCCCGTCTCGGTCGAGTGTTTCTACGTCGCCAGCGGCTCCTGCAATGAGGTTGGCTTCATGGTGTATCTGACCCCGTACCAGCCTCTGTCATGGTTGGCCAGCGGCGGCAAGAACGATGTAATGACCGGCAGCTCGGTGCCACCGTTCTTTGGTGCGGGCGAGATGAAGTGCGCCGTCCATCCGCCGCATCCTGAAGTGCAATACCACAACGCAATTCAAGGTCGCGCCATCGTGTTCCGTATCGCGGACGGCCAGTCCGCGTCGTACGGTGCCGTCGGTTTCCAACGGCTGTCGGACGGAGAGATGACCGGCACCTTCTCCCTCAACGGGACGACGTACGCCCAGTGTCCCAATAAGCTGCATTTCGAAGTGCTTAACGACGTGTTTGATGAACAGACCGGAGCCCCGTTGTCCACCAGCGAGATGATTCTGGTGCCGTGCGCGGAAGATCTGCGATTGCAGATCCCGACCGGCATGAGTGTCCAGGTCCTGATATATAACGAATTCGAAAGCCAATATTCGGCCTCGTTCGCGTTGTTGTGCTCCGACAGGCGCACCCTTTCCGAAATCGCCAACACCTTGAATCGGGCGGTCGGCGGTACCGATACCGCCCACGTCGTGATTCGTGGTGTGGGTGGACCGGTTCTCGGACTGGTCGTTGATACGCTGCGGTTCCGAGGCCAAAACGGCACGACGGGCAACGAGCCCTCGTTCGAAGGCGGTCGGTCCGCGACAGTGTACTTCCCCGAGCCCCAATGACGGAACTGTTACGCATACTCGCCGCCCTCTCCATGCTGTACATGCACCAGTTCAGCCAAGGTGCAGCGCGGTTTCTACCGCGCCGGTCGGCAGCTACGCCGACGGTTTCACTTCCGACGCCACTGCCCACTGCTACCCCTATTCCAACAGCCACGTTTACGCCGACGCAGGTGCCAACGGCGACGGCCACTGCGATTCCCTCGGCCACCGCTACCACCCTGCAGTCGGTGTCGGATCCCACCGGTTTTGATGTCGTCGGCGTCCCACCGGCGCAGAAGCTGCCCTCGGCCGTCCTGATCTATCCGCTGGTTCGTGTGTCCGCGACACAGGATACCCGGGTCGAGATGGTCAACCTCACCGGTGCCGCCGTGTCGGTGTCGTGCTTCTATGTCAGTAGTGGAACGTGCGACGAGGTGGGATTCTTCCTCAACCTGACGCCATACCAGCCCGTGTCATGGATGCTGAGCACCGGCATGAGTGGCAACAATGTTCGTGTCGCGCTGCCCTTCTATGGCGACGGCGAGTTGAAGTGTGTGGTCACACCGAGAGGTCCGTTCGCCAGCGCTGCGGCCTTCAACGCGCTCCAGGGGCGTGCCATCGTGTCCGACACCAACGGGCAAACGGTTGGGTACAGCGCCATCGGGTTCCGGCGGCTCAGTACGGGCACTTTCACGGGTACCGTCTTGCTCGATGGGATCGACTACGAACAATGTCCCGATCGCCTCCATTTCCAGGTGCTGACCAAGAAGTCCGGGGGGCCGGACAGCGAGCTGGTCTTGGTGCCGTGCACGGAGGACCTGATGAACCAGATCCCCTCCGGTACCAATGTGTTGTTCGCGGTGATCAACGAGTTCGAGCAGCAGCTCTCTGGCGGTACGACACTGAAGTGCTTCAATCGCATTCGGTTCAGTTCCGTGCCCGTGTTCGGCTTCAATTCTCTCGGCACGGATACGGCGCACGTCATCGTGCGCGGTACCGACGTGCCGGTGGTGGGCCTGGTGATCGATCGATTCACCACGGATTCCGGAGCGGTGTCGGCTTCGAGTAACGATCCGTATCTCGAGGGCGGACGGTCCGCCGGCATCTACCTGCCCTGACGTTTCCCGTTGGCCGGGCGGGGGCTACCACTTCTCGTATTGCACGGCGCGGCGTTCGTAGCCGCCGCGCCGCAGGAGGTCGCGGAGCGTTGGGACGATCGCTCCCACCCCGCAGATGTAGAAGTGCCGGGCCCGATCTTCGTCACGCTGCAGGTACTGCCGCGTGATCACGTCCGGCAACGATCCGTCGACAAGCGGGGCGAAGGTGAACCGCGGGTGCGTCCGAGCGGCGTGCTCGAATTCGTCGGCGTACAGGATGTGGGCCGCACTGGGGGCGGCGTAATGCAACCGCAGTGGAAAGGCGCCGCCACCGGCGAGCGCCCGCCGGAGCATGGGTCGAATCGGGGCAACGCCGGTGCTCTCGGCGATGAACACGCACTCGGCTGCCGGCTGGCGATCCAGCGTGAACGTGCCCCACGGTCCGGTGAAGCGCACTGATGCGCCGACGCCCAGACTGAACAAATAGGCCGAGCCGAACCCGCTGGGTACGAGATTCAGGCAGATCTCCAGCAACTCGGGTTCTTCCGGATTGGAGGCGATCGAATACGGCCGGACGGCGTCACCGCCGTTTTGCGGGATGAGACAGGAGATGAATTGGCCGGGAATGAAGGCTAGTCGCTGCGAGGCCGGCAGCCGCAGGAAGAAGGATCGGGTATCCGGCGCCCGTTGGACGATGCGCTCGATGGTGGCGCTGAACGGGACGCGCTGCGGTGCGCCGTCGGTCTCGCCCATGATGGCTCCGGGCCCTCAGGCGGCGTTGATGGTGAAGCGCGGAATGAGGATCGTTATGTCAGCGTCGTCCCGTACGACCGCCTGACACCCCAGGCGAGACGTGGCTGTCAGCCCCGGGGCCTTATCGAGCAGGTCGAGTTCGCTTTCCTCCGCTTCCGCCAGGTGGCCATCGCCGCTCTTCACGATCACGTGACAGGTCGTACATGCACAGTTGCCGCCACAGGCGTGTTCGAGGTGGACCCCATGGCCAAGTAGGATGTCGAGCAACGATCCAGGAAGGCCGTCGTGCTGAAAGGGCGCCTTGCCGGGGTCGAACTCGATGGTCTGCTCTGGAGCGCCGGTTTCGAAAAGAATACGTAGCTTGGCCATACTCGTGTTCTGAAGTTGCACGCACTCGTGCTACGGTCTTCTGTAGCAGCGACCACGCCAGAGGGCGAGGGGAGAGGGTGCTCTAGGGTTTGCGATCCTTGGGGGCCGCGGAGGAAGGCCCTGAAAGTTCACTTGCGGGTCGCTATGATTTAAGGACAGGAAGTAGTCGAACACCTGCGGTCTTCGCCGGCACGTCGTGCATGCCGCGTACTGCCGGCGAAAAGACGCAGACGGATGATACATCGTTCTTAGAGGAGGACACCATGAAAACGGCAGGGCAGAACCGGTTGCGGGCATTGCAGGAGTACGGCCAGTCCGTCTGGCTCGATTATATTCGGCGCGATCTCATTACCAACGGCGAACTTGCCCGCCTGATCGACGAGGATGGCCTGCGCGGCATGACCTCGAATCCCGCGATTTTCGAAAAGGCGATTGTGGGCAGCCAGGACTACCAGGACATCTTGCTGGCTCCTGAGGCGCGGCAGCTCGATGCCAAGGCGTTGTACGAGAAACTCGCCATCCGTGACATTCAGGACGCCGCGGATCACCTGCGCCAGGTGTACGAACAGACTGCCTGCGGGGACGGTTATGTGAGTCTGGAGGTGTCGCCGTTACTGGCGCACGACACGGAGGCAACACTGGCTGAAGCCCGGAGGCTGTGGGCCGCGGTGGCGCGGCCGAACCTCATGATCAAGGTGCCCGCGACGGCTGAGGGGATTCCCGCCATCCGCCAACTCGTCGGCGAGGGGCTCAACATTAATGTGACGCTCCTGTTCGCGCAGAGTGCCTACGAACAAGTGGCGGCGGCATACATCGCCGGGCTGGAGCAGGCGGCCCAGCGTGGCATCGACCTGCGACGTCTGGCCAGCGTCGCCAGCTTCTTCGTCAGCCGCATCGATACGGCCATGGACGTGGAACTGACCGCCCGAATCGATGCGAGCCCAAACGCCGCACGGCAGGCGGAGCTGCGGAACCTTCTGGGGAAGACGGCGATCGCCAACGCCAAGATCACGTATCAAAAATACCTCGGCCTCTTTCGCGGCCCACGCTGGCAAGCGCTGGCCGACAAGGGTGCCCACACGCAGCGTGTCCTGTGGGCGAGCACCAGCACCAAGAATCCGACGTACCGGGATGTCGTGTACGTCGAGGAGCTCATCGGCCGCGATACGGTGAACACCATTCCGCCGTCGACGCTCGATGCGTTCCGCGATCACGGTGGCGTGCGTGCCAGTCTCACTGAGGACGTGGACGGGGCCGCTGCCACTTTGCAGCGCATTGCTGAGGCCGGTATCTCCCTTGACCGGGTCACCGATGGCTTGCTCGTTGACGGCGTGCGGCTCTTCGCGGAACCGTTTACGAAGCTGCTCGACACGGTGGGCAAAACACCGGCCCCGAAGGCAAGAATTACGGCACCGAGGTGGGAGCCAACTACGCCAGGGTCACCGCGGCGGGCCTCGCCGACGCGTACATCAAGGATGGCCACGAGCAGTGCACATTCTGCGACACCAACCCGCTCGTCGGGGCAGGGACGCCATCGGTCGTGATCGATCACATCTTGACGCGAGGGCTCACGGGGAGCGCCCACCGCGTCATGGATGACACAGTCAACGTGTCCATCACGACACCCGCCTGCGGCGGCACCCGGGAAACGACGGAAACCGTGACGACGGCGTACTCCGACCACTACGGTCTGCAGGCGACAATCAGGTAGCCAGCTTCAGGACGGCGTCTGCTCCAGGACCACGATCGGAAACGCGCGCTGACTGCGCTCGGACATCATCTGCCAAAGAGGAAACACGGCTAACAGGTTGGGCCAGAGCTGCTGGTGCTCTTCCTCACTTGCTACACGAGCCAGCATCGTCAGCGTTTGCCCCCTCACCTGCACCGTCACCGTCGGCTGCGCGCGGATGTTGAGTAACCAATCCGGATCACGGGATGTCCCAGCATTG
>JAGDMS010000324.1 GCA_017860575.1 Deltaproteobacteria bacterium
CGTGGTCTTCAGTCGCACCAACACCGAACACGTGAGTTTCAAGACCACGTTCAACAACGGCCAGGACCTGTGGGTGGCGCCGGTTGACCGATCCGCTCCCGCCCGCCGTCTCACGCAGCCTGGGCCGATATCGATCGTGCCGGATTGGCACGACGGGAAGCTCGTCTACACGGAGTACAGCGAAGTCGATGGCTACGCCGGCTTGGTGCTGATCAAACCGGACGGTTCCGGCCGCAGACGCTTGGAGACGACGACGGGCACCCTACGCGACGGCGGTCGACACGGAAAGTGGATAGCGTCCGCGCGCGTGGCGCCGACGCCGTCACCGTGAAGTTCGCTTGCACGTGATTGCATGGCGAGGATTTGCATCTGCATCCCCACGCACAATCGTGCGGCTTACGTGCAGCAAGCCCTGGCCAGCGTGTTGGCGCAAACGGCCCAGGATTTTCGGGTGCTCGTCAGCGACGATGCCTCGGAACGCGAGAGTGCCGCAGCGGTGGAAGCGCATGTGCGTGCAGTGGGGGACCCGCGCGTTTCGTACTGCTACCACGCGCACAACCTCAGAGAATACGACCACGGCAGATTCTTGTTTAGTCAGTGCTCGGAGGAGTTCTTCGCCATCCTGCACGACGATGATCGGTGGGAACCGACGTTCTTGCAACGCTGCCTGGCTGTTCTGTCGCACGATTCCTCGCTCGCCTGCGTCACCACCAATCAATACGTCATCGACGCAAGCGGCGCCCGCAACGCGCCCATGACGGCGGCGTACCAGAAGCGGATGGGGCGGGACCGCTACCCGGAAGGCCGCCTGCGCGTTCTGGGTCCGCTGTTGAAAGATAGCCTCTTCGCCTTAAGCTCCACGGTGTTCCGGACTTCCGCGCTGCAGCGCTCCGGGCTCGTCGACGCCGAGTGCCACGGCAACGCGGTGTTCGATATCAATCTGTTCCTCCGCTTGGGTGAGCACAACGCGAACGCCTACTACCTGCCTGAGCCGCTGGCGGCGTACCGCATCCACGACTGTCGGTTGACGACCAGCGAAGAGCGCGGCGGGTTCAACCCGCGGTTGCTCGAAACCTTGATGGTGGTCCTGGAAAAGCGGCGATTTTCGGGCCGGCCCGAGACAGAGCGCCGACGGCAGCTGTCGGCCGTCTACCATAACTACGCCATCATCTGTTACCTGCGGCACGATATTCCGGGCATGTATCGGTATCTGCGAAAATGTATGCTCACGAGTCCGGGGCGCTGGAGGAACTGGCTGTATCTGACCTTCGCCGTGTTCCCGTGCCTCATCAAGCCGGTGTTCGGTTCCCGAGTCGATCTCGTCCCGCCGGCCTGAGACAACAATGGCGGCCTTTTTCCTCCCTCCAAGCGCAGCCGCTCGCATCGGTTTGCCGGTTTTCGGTGGCCTGGGCATCGCGGCGTTGGCGGCGCTGCTGCTCTCCGGGGGGTCACTGTTGTGGGTCGCGCTCGCGTTGGGCGCCGGCTTCGTCCTGATCCCGTCCCTCGTTGTCAGTGACGCGCTCACATACTGGTTGTGTTGTTTCCTCCTCACGTTGCCGTTCGACGTCACCAAGACATTCATGAACTCCGATCGGCTCATCGCGCTGGTGCAGCAATTGGGTGGCCCCTGGGGGCCGCCTGCCCTGAGCGTGCACGTGATGGACCTCGCTCTCCTGCCGCTGTTTGGTGTGTGGTTGGTGAGAAAGATTGCCAGGCAGGAGCGCCTCTGGTTTCCCCGCATCAGCTACTTGCCGCTGGCATTCCTGTGCTTTACCACCCTCACGGCGGCAGTTGCGCCGTCCAAATACCTGGCGTTTCTGGCGTTGATTGAGCTCTGGAAGTACTTCGCCATCTACCTCTTTGCGGCGGATGCGCTCGATGTCCGCAGGCTGGGCAAACCCATCCTGGCGATTCTGCTGCTGACGCTGCTGATGCAGGGATCGCTCACGCTGGTACGGTACCGGTTGCAGTATTTCGAGCCCCTCTTCGGCGAGACATTCGGACGGATCCCCGCGAAGGTTCTGGGGGAGGCCGAGGGGACGCGCAACGTAGCCACCGATGAGGCGGGGTCTCTCCAGCGAGGTTTCGGCACATTTTACCACGCCAATCCGACCGCCATGCATCTGGAGTTGCTCCTGCCGTTCGCGTTGGCGCTGGCACTGAGCAGTCGTTGGCGGCGGTGGAAGCTCCTCTATGCGTTCGTGTTCGCGGTGGGGGCAGGGGGGCTCTACGTGACCTTCAGCCGAGCGGGCCTGGTTGCCTTTGGCGTTTCCAGCGCGGTCTGCGTACTGGTGGCGGCGGCGCGCGGGGTGATCCCGCGCCGGGCACTTGTGCTACTCGTGGGCATCGGTCTGTTCGCCGGGCTCTGTCTGCTTCCTCTGTTGGCAGCGTACATGGGAAGCCGGCCTGAGTACTCCACCGCGCACGTGGAACATTTGCGCCAAGGGATGGCTATCGCCCTGCGCCATCCGCTGTTTGGTGTTGGCCTCAACAACAGTAGCGCCGTCCGCCCGTTCATCGTCCCGCAAGACCTGACGTACGAGGACAGTCAGCTGCCAATCCATAGCGGCCATTTGCAGGTCTTGGCGGAGACGGGCGTGATCGGTTTCGGACTGTACGTCGGCTTCTTCCTTCTCGTCGCGATCGAGGCGTTTCGGCACCTAAAGGCCGAGGACGTCTATACCCGGGTATTCGCGCTGGGGACTCTCGGTGCCTACACTGCGATGTGTGTCCACGTGACGACCGACTACGTGGGGGTCGACGCGTTTCATGCAATGCTGTGGCTGTACGCCGGCCTCATTGTCGCGTCGAGGCGGTGGGAGCAGATCCGGCCGAGAGGGGCTCAGGGCGTCCGGCATCGGCAGGCGGGGTTTGGTGCGGCGCGACGTGCTCCCATCATTGCGTCCACCGTGCCTCACTGGTAGCGTCAGGGCTCACCCGGATGGAGGTCTTCGTTGAGGTTCGAGCGCGACGCACTGCTTCGGCTACGGCAACAACTTCGTCTGCACTTGCCGCGGATCCGTCGGTATGCCCGCCCGGTGCTCCGCCACGGCACGCCACGCAAGCTGGCGAACATCCTGCTTGCCGAGGCCGAGCTGCGTTTGGGGAAGACCGTCCTGCGGGCGTACCCGTATTATTATCTCATCGATATCTGTAACGTCTGCAATCTGCGCTGCCCACTGTGTCCCACGGGCATCGACACGCTGGGGCGTGTCCAGGGCGTCATGCGCTTCGAGGAATATCGCCAGATACTCGACAAGGTGAAGCGCCATGCCCTGGTCGTGTCGCTTTATAATCACGGCGAGCCGTTTCTCAACAAGGACATCTTCACGATCATCGAGTACACGGCGCGCAACAATATCGGCACCAATGTGAGCTCCAACTTCAACTGGCCGACGCCGATCGATCCGAAGGACATCGTGCGTTCCGGACTGGAGTACGTCACCGTCTCGCTCGACGGCGTCACCCAGGAGAGCTACCAACAGTACCGTGTCGGCGGCGACATCGACGAGGTTTTCGAGAACATGAAGAATCTCCTCGCTGCCCGGAAAGCGCTGCGCAGCAAGACCCCGTTCGTGGAGTGGCAGTTCATCGTCTTCAAGCACAACGAGCAGGAGATCGAACGGGCCCGCCAGCTGGCGGCCGAATGGGGTGTGGACCTCATTCGCTTCGTCGCCCCCGCCGTGCAGCCGGAGCTGATGGATGACCCGAGCGCGTACGAGCGCTGGATGCCAGAGGATCCGCTGTACTTGGAACGGACTCCCACGATCGCCGCCGACCGTGGGTACATTTATGACCGGAACTGTTTCTACCTCTACCGTTCCATGGCGATCCACTACGGCGGCGGCGTCACTCCGTGTTGCTTCACCCACGAGCGCAAGTTCGATTTCGGCGATATTCTTCACAGTACGGTGGCGGAGATCTGGAACAACCACCACTATCGCTCCGCCCGAATGCTGTTTAATAGAAGGCAGCCACAAGGCGAGCGCCTCAGTGTCGTGTGCGACTTCTGCCCGATCTTCCGCCAATCAGGCCATCGCACCTGTGGCGTCCCGAGTCGCTCGAGCGTTTCCGACCACGTGAGCCTTCCCCCGGTCGCAGCCGGCCAGGCGGGATAGCACGGCGGCAACGCAATGCGGGAGACCATGCGGCAGATGATATTGCCTGTGATCGGCGGAGTATTGATTGCGGTACTGACCGCTTGCCTCTTCTGGCTGGTCGGCCAGTACCTCCTCTGACCGTGCATGTGTCCCGCCCGCGGCGCCTCCTGCGCCGCTACGCTAGCGATGAACCCGCAACGGTTTCGTTCCCCACGGCAGCCAGTGGCGCGGCAAGCCTGGGCTGTGTTGCATAGCGCCTTCAGCGCACTTTGGGCCGTCACCGCCCCTTGGGGAACGCATATGGGTCATCCCGTGATGCGCTCAGCCGCACTCGGCCCGAACGCGCGACGAACGGAATCGACTGCAGCGCCGCGCTGTCACGCGCCGGGCCGGCGACGTCGGCGGGGCCGATACCGTCGCCATCGAGGACCTGCAATACGCTCAATCGCGGCGCTCGGTCGCGCACGCGGAACGTGACACGGAAGAGCGCATCCCCGGCAGCTACGGTGTCCGCCTCTCCCGTCGCCGAAGCCGTGCGCACCAGTCCCTGACGCGCGTCGATGCTGTACGTGAATCCGCTCATCGTCGCACTCTCCGCCGACAGCGCCTGCAGCGCCCTGGAGTCGTACTGCAACATGAGATCGGTCGAGCCAAGCTCCACTGCCGCGCGCGCACGCACCGCCACGGTCACGGCTTGGCCCGGATAGGCGCTGATGTCGTCCACTTCCAGTTCGATCGGCGCCAATGCGGGGGCTGCGCCGCCACCGCCGCCACACCCGTGTATCAGCGGGGTGTCTTCGAGGTGGATCCGCCCGACGATGAGGGCCAACGAAATCGAGGCATCAATCGGGGTCAGTGTCCCGCCACAGTCCCAGTCGGAGAGCGTCACTCGGAGCGCCGGGTCCGTGCAGGCTCCGGGGAAGTCACTGTCGCTGCACCGTCCCACAAAGCGGCACAATAACGCGCTGGCATCGGTGACGCTCATGGGCCCGCTGCAGGTGATGTTGCCGGAACCGATCAGCACGCGACCCGATTGGCTGGCGTAAGGAATCGACGGTGCCGGAATCGGCGGGGAGAGCCCGGCCAGATCGTCCGGGGCAACCCCATCGCCATCGCGCAGCATTATTGTGGTGGCCCCGGGCGCCGCTGTCCCGCGCACGTCGAAGGTGCAACGGAACAGTTCCGAACCATCTGCCACGCTATCCCCGCTAGCCGACGCGGAGGCGGTCGACACCTCTCCGGCAGTGTTGTCCACGGACGCCGTAAAGCCCGCCAACGCCGTGGTGCTGCAGCCCACCGCTTGCAGCACCAGCGGGTCAAAGGTCAGTACCGCATCGGTCGAGCCCACCATGATGTCGGCACTCGTCGTGACCGGGATCACCACCTCCTGCTGGCCAACGGCCGCCCCCGTATTGCCGACGTGCAAGGTCGTTAATGGCGTCGCCGTGTTGGGTGTGGGTGTGGCGGTCGCTGTTCCCGTCGGAGTGGCGGTGGGGGTGGCCGTGGGGCTCGG
>JAGDMS010000017.1 GCA_017860575.1 Deltaproteobacteria bacterium
GACCGGGTGCTACCACGGCATCACCGATCCCCGCGTGCTGGCCGAAGATCCCATCAGGGGAGAGCTCTTCCATTCCCGGATCATGGCGTCGCTGATAGCCGGACGGGAAACGACCCGCATGGTATCCGGCTCTCCCTTCGTCCGGGAGGTGGCCGAGCTGTGTCTCGGCATCTACACGCCGGAAGGCGACAACATCGCCCAGTCCACCGGCATTCAGATCCATATCAAGCTCATGGGCGACAACATCCGCTGGATGATCAACAAGAATTACGAGGAGGAGGTGGGGATCAACGACGGTGACTTCTTCATTTCCAATGACCCCGTGATAGCCGGCATGCACGCCGCGGATGTCTACGACATCCTGCCCATCTTCTGGGACGAGGAGCTGATCGGTTGGGTGTCGACGGTGATCATGGAGATGGACATCGGCGCGGTCAGCCCCGGATTGATGCCCCTGGCCAACGTGGAGCGGGGCACGGACGGGATCAGGTTCTGCTGCGAGCGGATCGGGTCGAAGGACAAGTTGAACCGTGACTTCGAGCACAAGATCGACCTCTGCCTCGATATGGCGGACATCTTCCTGCTGGACCGCAAAGGCGCGATGGCCGCCAACATCAGGGTGCGGGAGGAGATCAAGCGTATTGTCAGCGAGTTCGGGCTGGACTACTACAAGCGGGCGACGCGCGAGCTCATCGAGGAGGAACGGCGCAACCAGATTGCCCGTATCCGGCAGCGGATGATTCCCGGCCGCTACCGCAGCGTGGTGTCAGCCGAGTTCCCCATGGCCAACCAGCCAGTCGCCTGGATACCGGCGAATAAGGACCATATCAGACTCATCCCAATTCAGATGGACGTCCTACCCTCCGGACGTCTGGTACTGGATTTCGAAGGGACCGGGGAGTGGGGTTGGCACCCCTGCAATGGAACCCCACAGGCCATCTGGGGTGCCGCCTCCGTATCGGTTGTTCAGACGCTGTCATGCGATGGGCGCGCCAATCTCGGCTCATTGCTCCCCATTGATATCAAGAAACCGACACCAGACTCACTGCTGAACCCTGTCCAGATCAAGAAGCTGGCGACCTCGACGCCGTGGGCGCCGTTGCTGGACGTGTTCGGCATGTGGCTGCATATGCTGGGGGCGGCGTACTATCTACGCGGCTTCCGTGAGGAGACCTTCAACTATCGCTCGTCCGCGGGCTGGCAGATGGCCGGCTACGATCAGACAGGGAACAAGCGCCCGATGATTGCGGCTGGAACGGGTTACTTCGGCCCGGGCGCCACTGGCGTCTGCGACGGGGTCGACTGTGGAGGTTGGCTGGCCACGCCGGAGGTCGATATGGGGAGTGTGGAGGTGTGGGAGATGTTCGTCCCGCACATGGAGATTTCGCGCCGTTTTGATCCCTACTCGGTCGGCTACGGCCGGTTCCGTTCCGGTGTCGCGATCCCGGTGGTGTCGATGATTCACCGCAGTCAGCAGCTGGTCGGTAGCGGCGCACTGGGCACGGCTTCGGACGGGATCATCCCCAACCTTGGCCAATTCGGCGGATACCCCGGTGGGCGGCGGAACACACTGCTGCTGCGCTATGACAATCTCCCCGCGCGGATGGAAAACAGGCAGCCGTTGACGCATGAGTTGGGGCACCCGGCGACCTTGCAGGAGCGCTTCCCCGGCAGAGTGCATGACTGCGGCCTCATGCCTGCGCCGACGGAGCTATTCGAGGGGGATATCCTGGCCAATTTTAACGCTGCCGCCGGGGGGCTCGGTGATCCGATCGAACGGAGCACCGCTGCGATACGGACTGACCTGGATCAGGGCCTGTGCAGCGAATGGCAGGCCCGCAACATGTACTGCGCCGACGTCAGTTACGACGGCCAAACCAAGGAATGGACTGTGGACGAGGCGGCCACCGCTCAACTGCGCGCGGCAAAGCGACAAGAGCGGGTTGTCCGGGGCGTTCCCGTGAAGGAATGGTGGCAAACGTCCCGAAAGAAGCTGATGGAGCACGCTATTGACGCCAAATTGTTGGAGATGTACCGCAGCAGCGCGAAACTGAGTCCTTCCTTCGCCCAAGAGTTGAAGGACTTCTGGTCGTTGCCCGACAATTACGCGTTCTGAGGGGACAGATGTCATACAGCAAGGAAGATTTGAGGGACCTCTACGACGGTGTACTTCCGTGGCACAAGACCTTTGAGATCATCAGCAAGCCCAAGGACGATGACCGGTTCGACAAGTACGTCGCGTTCCTCCAAGAGCGCGTTTCATACTCCAACAAGATCCTGATGCCGCTGGGCGACCACCTCAACGTGGTTGCCAAAGATGGCGAACGGATCGTCAAGTGTGACTGCGGGTACGAGTTCGGCGACTGGCGGCAGAACTGGAAGCTCAACGCGCTCGTCCTCTCCCGGGATGACACCGCGAAACTGCAGGAGATCTACCCCGGTCTCAAATGCCCGAATCCCGACCTGTGCGAGGTCAGGGAATTCTACTGCCCGAACTGCGGCAGCCTGCTGAAAGTGGAGGCCGTGCCGGTCGGCTATCCCATTATCTTCGATGCCCTCCCCGACATCGACAGCTTCTACAGGGAATGGCTCGGCCGGCCCTTGCCGGATGAGAAGAAACTCGAGGACATGACCTATGCGGTCACAAAGAACTGGGGCAAATAAGGCATGAGCAGGCCGATCATGAATCTCAGAACGCCCGAAATCGAGTTGCCGGTCGTCGCAGAGATCCAAGCCGAAGTGTCCCGGAGGGCTCAACCGGAGCAGGGGGGGACTCCGGCCTCCGAGGAGCGGACGCAGCCGCGCGCGTGCAATGCGCTCAGGGCAGAGTCGTTCCGGTTTGACGACCCGTATTGGGACGAGGTGTTCGACTCCTACCACAATCCGACTCTCCGGACCTGCTGCCGGTTCTGAGGTCCAGAAAGGTCCACCGCGCAACACTGCGACCGTGAAAGGAAGAAGCGATGGCGAAGATTGCGTCGTTTGGTGCGTACGTTCCGCTGTTCAGGCTCTCCAGAGAGGAGATGGGAACTGCCTGGGGGGTGCCGGCCGTTCCCGGCGAGCGGGCCGTGGCCAACGCCGACGAAGACAGCCTCACCATGGCCGTGGCAGCGGGCGCGGACTGTTTGGCGGGGATAGACCCGTCCCGTATCGATGGCCTGTTTTTCGCTACCACCACTGCGCCCTACGATGAGAAGCAGTGCGCAGGGGTGATTGCGGCCGCGCTGGATATGCGCACGGACATCAATACTGCCGACTTCACCGGCTCGCTGCGCGCGGCGACCACGGCGCTACGGGCGGCGGCGGACGCCGTCGACTCCGGCTCGGCGCGCAACATCCTGGTGGTCGCGGCGGACTGCCGCCTTGCCGAGCCGGAATCCATGGGGGAGCAGCTCCTCGGCGATGGGGCGGGTGCAGTGCTGGTATCCAAGCAAGGGTCGGCAACGCTGCGTGCCTTCCATTCCATCGCAGGCGAGCAGCTGGGTGTCTGGCGGCGCAGCGACGACCGCTACATCCGCTCCTTCGAGGCCAAGGCCGAGACACGGTACGGTTATGTCCAGAGCGCGGTGCAAGCCGGGAAGGCGGTTTTGGAGCAGGAGGGGGGGGCTCCCGGCGATCTGGCCAAGGCAGTCATCACGGCCGGTGACCCGCTGAGCCAGGGGGGCGTGGGCACGAGCCTGGGCCTGTCCGGCGGCCAGCTGCAGGACAGCCTGTTCATGTCGGTTGGCAACCCGGGCGTGCCACTGGTCCTGATGATGCTGGCAGGGGCCCTGGGAGAGGCCAAGGCCGGCGACAAGCTGTTGGTGATCAACAATGGCGACGGCGCAGATGCCTTTGTGGTGGAGCTTGCGGAAAGCTTTGCTCCCGCGATTGGCCGGAAGGGCCTCGCCGGCCATCTTCTCCGCCGGCGAAGCTTGCCCAACTACACCGCCTATGCCCGATTCCGTAAGCTGATGAAGCGAGACGAGGTGGACCCCCGTGGTTCGGCCGTCACGTACTGGCGTGACACCAACATCGTGCTGAACTTCCACGGCGGCCGATGTCGCAAGTGCGGCGCCGTGCAATACCCCATCCCCCGGCTGTGCGGCGAGTGCGCTACCAAGGACCAGATTGAAGAGGTCAAGCTGGCCAAGATCGGCAACGTCTACACCTTCACACTCGACCACCTCGAGGCTGGCCAGTACGTCAATGTCCCTGTCCCCCGATTGGTGCTGGACCTGGAGGGTGGGGGCCGTGTCTTCCTCTCGATGACCGATGGCGACCCGCAAGAGGTCAAGATCGGCATGCCCGCGGAGGTCGTCTTCCGCCGATTGCACGAGGCATCGAGCTTCCACAACTACTACTGGAAATGCCGGCCCGTGCCGGAAGCGGCTTCGTAGCACCGAGCGACACCGACAGCGCAGGGGCAAAAGGAGAATCCCATGGGAAGCATCAAGGACAAGACGGCGATCATCGGCGTCGGCTGCACCAAGTTCGGCGAGCTTTGGGAGAAGGACGCCGAAGACCTGATCGTGGAGGCCGCTTTCGAGGCGATGGAGGATGCCGGAGTCACCCCGGAAGACATCGAAGCGACCTGGGTGGGCAACCTCTATGACTTCACCGGCTTGAGCGGCAGTGTCGCCGCCGAACCCCTCAAGCTCTTCGGCAAGCCAACCACGCGCGTGGAGAACTTCTGTGCCTCGGGCATGGATGCCTTCCGCAACGCCTGCTTTGCGGTTGCATCTGGAGTCTACGACGTGGTGCTCGCCTGCGGCGTCGAGAAGCTCATGGACGTGGGCGGCTCCGGCTTGCCCGTGGACATGGGGCACCCGGTGATGCGCGGCGCCAGCGCCCCGGCCATGTTCGCCCTGACGGCGACGCGATGCTTCCACGAGTTCGGCTGGACCAGAGAGGATCTGGCGCATGTCGCCGTGAAGAACCACAAGAACGGCGCCCTGCACCCCAAGGCCCACTTTCGGCGGCCGATCACACTGGACACGGCGTTGAACGCGCCGATGATCGCCTGGCCCCTGGGGCGCTTCGACAGTTGCGCCATGTCCGACGGGGCCGCCGCGCTGGTGATCACCCGGCCGGAAATCGCCAAGCAGGGCAGGCACAAGCACGATTACGCGCTCACCAAGGCCAGCGCACTGACCATGCACGCCTTTCTGCCGATGTACCGGGCTTCCTTCGACTGGCTGGGCTTCCCGGCGACCCAGGCCGCGGCGACGCGGGCGTACGCGGAGGCGGGGATCAAGAACCCCGTCGAGGAGATCGACCTTGCCGAGGTGCACGACTGCTTCACCATCACCGAGATCCTCAACATTCAGGACCTCCAGTTCTGCAAGCGAGGCGAGGGCGCGAAATTCGTGCGGGACGGTCACGCGGACGTCGGCGGCGAGGTGGCAGTCAACGCCAGCGGTGGCCTGAAGTGCTTCGGCCATCCCATCGGCGCCACCGGCTGCCGCATGCTCTGCGAGGTCACGAAGCAGCTCCAGGGCCGCGCCGAGGGCGCTCAGGTGAAGAACGCGCGCCTGGGGCTGGCCCACAACTTGGGAGGCCCGGGCTCGGTATGCGCCATCACTATCCTGGGGCTGCCGGAGTAGTAGAGGCCCGGCCGAATGGGTCGTGGACGATCTTCAGGCAGTCGCCACAACGGGGGCTCTGGCCCGACCAGATCTCCGCGTTGGCGAACGCGAAAGTCCGGTCGAACAGAGGTGCGTTGAGAGTCGCGGGCCGCTGTCCTGTGGGAAAGGGTGATCAATGGCTGACAAATACGATGCGATCGTGATCGGATCTGGTCTCGGCGGGAGCGTATGCGCCGCCCTGCTCGCGAAGGCCGGCATGAAGACCCTGGTCCTTGAAAAGAACAATCGGCCCGGCGGCAAGTCCATGGGGATTTCCGTCAAGGGTTTTCGCAGCGAGATGTGGCCGACGTTCGGCATCCCCACCCATGGGGGGCCTTTCGTCGATGCCTTTCGAAAGCTCGGCATCGAGTCGAAACTGGACATCTGCCCCGGTTCCTTTGCGTTGATGTATCGGCGCAAGGGTGGAAAGTGGACCACCAGTGTCGATGCTCCGGGACAACAGGTGGACGACCCCACTGCCAATATGTTCGACGCCTGGGACCTGGATGCCAAGGAGCGCGAGGTTTCGATGAGCATCCTCGCCGAGATCGCAATGTTCACGCCCGAGCAGTTGGACGCGCTCGAAAGTGTCAGTGTGCAGCAATGGCTCGCCGAGAAAGAACATGTACCGCGGCCGCTGCACAGCTTCCTCGCCACCCAGTGCAACCTCATGGCCACCGGGGTCTACGAACTGGTGTCGATCTCGGAGATCGCGCGCGTCATGCAGGTCTTCTTCGGGGGAAGAAGCGGCTACCCGCGCGGCGGCTATGGCCGGCTGGTGGATGAGATCATCGGCGTTCTCGAGGCGCACGGTGGGAAGCTGATGACCAGCGCCCGGGTGGAAAGGATCATTGTCGAAGGGGGGCGCGCGACTGGTGTCGCGACCGCGGACGGGGTGTTCAAGGCTCCGATCGTCGTCAGCAACGCCGGCATCCAACCCACGGTACTCAAACTTACCGGCGAGGAGCACTTTGACAAAAGCTACGTGGGCTATGTCAAAGACATCGTTCCCAGCCTGGGATTCACGAATATGCGCTACGTCTTCAGCAAACCCGTCCTGGAGCATGGCGTGTACGTGGCAACAACCGAGGACAGCTTCCTGGATGTTGAGCGCCTGGATCGAATGCGGGAGGGAGTCATCCCTGAGGACATCTCCGTGGACGGGGTTGTCCCGTCGCATTTCGATCCCACCATGGCCCCGCCCGGCAAGCAGATGATGCTGTTTGGAACGTGGTGCACGCCAGACCCGAGCGGCAAGGAAATCAAGGCACTGCACGCGAAGATGAATACGCTGTTCGAGGAAATGTTTCCCGAGGCGGTTCCCTACATCGAGCGCATCGAAGGACATGTGGGCCCGGCCGAGATCTCGAGCCTATCACGGGACCAGGTCCTTCCCGGTCTCGGAGGCGAAGCGTGCGGGTTGGCGGTGAGCGTAGGCTACAGCGGCAAGAACACACCCAAGGCGCGATCGCCTCTGCCCGGCCTCTTTTTTGTCGGGCACGACGCGGGAGGAACCGGCTATCTCGCCACGCACCGCGCGGTCAGCTCGGGCATCAACGTCGCCTCGCTCGTGCATTTCTATTGGCTGGAACGGAGGTCGATCCTCAGTGTGTGACTGCCCGCAGTCGCTCGCTCCGAGCCACGGAAGATCGCAGAAGAGATCCTTCGACACGCGCAGGGTACGGGGGGATCCTCTCTAAAGTGAGAACCTGTCCGGTCGTGCTGCGCTTGTCGAAGCCGATTCGGGACGAAATCGACCGTCCCAGAAGAAAGAGGAGGGCAGTATGCCAATCGATTTAGGCAAGGCGCTTGCCGCGACGTTTCCCACCCAGCGTGCCGAGTGGGGACCGGACAACGTGATACTCTATCATCTGGGCATTGGGGCGGGCTTCGAGAAGCCCACTGACGCGCAGGAGCTCGAGTATACTTACGAGCAGAACCTCAAAGTGCTGCCGAGCTACGGCGTGATCCCGATCATGGGCGCAACGGCGGGCCTAAACGACATCCCTGGCATCGACATCAACTTCATGATGGTGCTGCACGGCGAGCAGGAGCTGGTGCTCCACCGGCCGATACCGGTTTCCGGCGCAGTGGAGAACAAGGGGCGGATCGCAGCGATCTGGGACAAGGGCAAGGCCGCCCTGATCGTGATGGAAGCGGTGTCGAGCGACAAGGACGGTCCGCTGTTCACCAACCGCACCGGCATATTCGCACGCGGCGAGGGCGGCTTC
Source organism: Deltaproteobacteria bacterium (assembly GCA_017860575.1). Taxonomy (GTDB): domain Bacteria; phylum Desulfobacterota; class Binatia; order HRBIN30; family HRBIN30; genus JAGDMS01. The sequence continues at coordinate 7,838 of JAGDMS010000017.1, forward strand.
GGCGGCGAGTCCGGTCCGCCGGTGGGCAACCAGGCTCCCGAGCGCGCCCCCGACGTCACCGTCGAGAGCAGGACGATGCCCAACCAGGCGCTGATCTACCGCCTCTCCGGCGACAAGAACCCATTGCATGCGGACCCGCAGTTCGCGGCGATGGGCGGCTTCGACCGGCCGATCTTGCACGGGCTGTCGTCCTTCGGCGTGGTCTGCAAGGCGGTGGTGGACAACGTGCTCGCCGGCGACGTGACCAAGGTCGCGCGCTACCAGGTGCGCTTCGCGGGGGTGGTGTACCCCGGCGAGACAATCGTCACCATGGTGTGGCGGGAGGGCGACCGGCTGCTGATCGCAGCGAAGACCAAGGAACGCGACACCCCCGTGCTCAGTAATGCGGTGATCGAGTTGCGCTCGTAGAACCGAACGAGAGGAGGACTCCGGTGAACTTCGACTTTTCCGCGGACCAGGAGTCCCTGAGACAGACGGCGCGCGGCTTTCTGGAGGCACACGCGTCCCTGCGCGTGTGCCGGGCGGTACTCGAGTCCGACCAGCCCTACTCCCGGGAACTGTGGAAGCGCGTTGCCGCGCTCGGGTGGCTCGGTGCCTCGATCCCCGAGGAGCACGGTGGCGCCGGCATGGGCTACCTGGAGCTGGCGGTGCTGGCCGAGGAGATGGGGCGGGCGCTGGCACCGATCCCATTTTCGTCCAGCGTCTACCTGGCCACCGAGGCGCTGCTCCTGAGCGGGTCGCCCGAACAGAAGCGGAAGTATCTGCCACGGCTTGCGGCGGGTGAGGCCATCGGGGCGCTGGCGCTTGTCGAGGGGGTGGGCCAGCGCGGAGTCGCAAACGTCGCGACACGCTTTGCCGACGGTGTGCTCACGGGAACCAAGCTGCCGGTGCTCGACGGCGCGGCAGCCGATTTTGCCATTGTGTCGGCACGTGACCAGGGGGGCGTGTCCCTGGTGCTCGTCGACCTCCACGCCGACGGCGTGGAGGTCGAGGCGTTGCGGTCGTTCGATCCGAGCCGTCCGCTGGCCAGGCTTTCCTTCACCGAGACGCACGGCGAGCTTCTGGGGGCGCCAGGACAAGGGGTTCCCCTGGTGGAGGAATTGTTCGACCGCGCTGCGGTATTGCTCGCCTTCGAGCAGCTCGGCGGCGCCTGTCGCGCCTTCGAGATCACCAGGGCCTTCACCCTCGAGCGCTACGCCTTCGGGCGGCCGATTGCGTCGTTCCAGGCGATCAAACACCGCCTTGCCGATGTCTGGTGCCATATCGAGCTGGCACGCTCCAACTGCTACTACGGCGCCTGGGCCCTGTCCAACAACGACGTGGAGCTGGGCGTCGCGTCCGGCATCGCCCACATCGCCGCATCGGATGCGTTTACGCGTACGGCGGAGGAGATGATGCAGATGCACGGTGGAATCGGCTACACTTGGGAGTACGATTGCCATCTCTTCTATCGCCGCGCCAAGTTGCTATCGGCTGTGCTCGGCACGCCATCGAGCTGGAAGCACAAGCTGATCGATCGCCTGCGCGCCGGACGCGCCTGAGACCGATCAGACGGCGTGAAAGGAGCCCCATGGATTTCAACGACACTCCGGAAGAGGCGGCATTTCGTGCCCAGGCGCGTGCCTGGCTTGAGGCCAACGCTCCGCTCAGGAGCGCGCAGGATCGGGACCCGGACCCGCTGGGCGAGCGCATCGACGAGGCGACCCTGAAGGCAGCGCAGGCTTGGCAGAAGAGGAAAGCGGATGCTGGTTGGGCGTGCATCGGCTGGCCCGAGGAGTACGGGGGCCGTGCTGCGACGCCCATGCAGAGCGTCATCTGGAGCCAGGAAGAGGCGCGCGTGCGCACGCCGCCGAACATCTTCCTCGTCGGCCACGGCATGTGCGCGCCGACCATCATGGCGCACGGCACTGCCGCGCAACGGCAGAAGTGGCTTCCCAAACTGCTTTCGGGCGAGGAGATCTGGTGCCAGTTGTTCAGCGAGCCGGGTGCCGGCTCCGACCTGGCAGGCCTGCGCACCAGCGTGGTGCGCGACGGTGACGACTGGGTCCTCAACGGCCAGAAGATCTGGGCGACCGGCGCGCAGTTTTGCGATTGGGGGATCATCATCGCCCGGCACGACCCGAACGTTCCGAAGCACAAGGGACTCACCTTCTTCGTCATCGACATGCACGCCCCAGGCATCGAGGTCCGGCCGATCACCCAGATCAACGGCGGCCACGGTTTCAATGCAGTCTTTTTCACCGACGTGCACATACCGGACTCCCACCGGCTCGACGACGTCGGCGCCGGCTGGCGTGTCGCAATCACCACGCTGATGAACGAGCGTGCGACGGTGGCGGGAGCGGGCGGCGGGGCGATGGAAAACTTGTTGCAGCTCACCGAGGAGCTGGAGATCGACGGTGTGCCAGCCATCAAGGATGGCGCGCTGCGGGAGAAGGTTGCGGAGTTCTATGTGCGTTCAAAAGGGGTGGAACTGACCGGACGCCGTACCTTGAGCGCTCTCTCGCAAGGCAAGATGCCCGGGCCCGAGGCCAGCCTGGTCAAGCTGGTCGGCGTGCGGCTGACGCAGGAGATCTCGGCATACGCGATGGAACTGCAGGGTTTGGCCGGCGTGATTCTCGATGGTGCGCTGACGCCCGACGCGGGGAGGTGGCAGCAGCGCTATCTCGGCGTTCCCGGCATGCGCGTCGCCGGAGGCACCGACGAGGTACTGCGCAACATCATCGCCGAGCGCGTGCTACAGCTGCCACCCGAGATGCGGTTCGATAAAGATATCCCCTTCAAGCAAGTGCCGACCGGACCGCCAAGCTCGTCGGCCGAACGGCCCCGCAAGTAAAGGGCCTATCGATAAAACAAGGAAACACCCTTCGACTGGCTCAGGGTGCGGCGGCGTCAGTCTCCGACACCGATATCGTCGGTGATGGCATTCTGCATCAGGCGGCATTCCTCCGCCTCGTGCTCGCGGAGTCTGCTGATCACATTCCGGGCTCCCGCGGTGGCTTCGTCCAACGCGCCGCCGCGACAGGCATCGGCGACGCGTCGCAGGGCATCGAGGATTTCCTCGTGTTGCCGCTGCAGACGCGCGACGCTATGCCCTTGCCCCGCCGCCGTCGCCGCCTCCAGGTATCCGCCCTCCTCCTCCATCTGAAAATGCTCGACGAGAGACGCACGCAGTTGGGCCACTTCATCCTGTAGCGCCGCTCTGCGCTGTTCGGCCGACACGGTAGTGGACGCCTCTGTTGCGGTGGTCTGTAAGTGGGTGATCAACCTCATCAGCTCTTTGTGCTGTCGCTGGATCTCGCTGAACTCGACGGTCCTTTGCATATTTGCCTCCGGGCTTCCTGAGCGGTTGAACTCGGCAGCATGCTGCTCGCGAGCACCACAGCGAAAAGAATGAAGGATTGAGTGGTCTCCGTCAATCTCACTTTTCCCTGGGTGACCGTGATGCGTTTTTGCCCACCGCCCGTCCCCGGCCGCCCCCCGCTCCCGTTCTGCACGAAAGGCCGAGGATGCATGTCCGTTCCACGCCGGCGGACGAGGGGCTGCCGACACTGTGGACGCGGAAACAGCCAAAGCGGTGTGGTTGCGGTACGCAGCTGATTGGGGCATGAATCGACCTTATCGCTGTATCAGAAAGGAGCCCCGCGCCATGACGATGTCGTTGCAGGAAATCTCCGACCGCTTCGAGATCCAGGATCTATTGGTCGCCTATAGCCACGCCATTGACAGTCGGAACTGGGACGCCCTTGACGACGTGTTTACGCCAGACGCGTTCATTGACTACACCGCTTTTGGCGGTAGTTCCGGAGACCTGGCAGCCACCAAGAAGTTCCTCGCGATGGCGATGCCGAACTTCGCGTCGTTCCAACACATGGTGGCCACCAGCAAGATCACCCTCAACGGGGACGAAGCCGAGGGCAGCACGATTTGTCACAACCCGATGGTCATCGACAAGGGCACCGGTGAGACGCACGTCTTCTTTTGCGGGCTTTGGTACCTCGACAAATATATGCGCACCCCGAAAGGGTGGCGCATCAAGCAGCGCGTCGAGAAGAAGTGCTACATGCACAACGTGCCCCCGGGCTTCGCCGTCCCTGATAAGTAATGGGTAGCGTCCCCGTCCTGATCTGACGATTCGTCAGATTCGCGACGACGGCCTCATGAGAGAGAACGGCGCCCGGTGGACGTGCCGGGCGGCACCGTCGCGGTCGGCCGCGCTGCTGATGGCGCTGACGGCGAAACTCGAAGAGTGGGTCGAGGAGGGAAAATTGGACAGCGTCTTCGAAAGGATTTGCAAGTTGCTCGCCGAGCAGTTCGAGCCGGCAAAGGAATTCAAACCGGGGACCAGGCTGATTGGGGATCTCCGCGCCGACGAGCTTGATGTATTCGAATTCGCTGTCGGACTGGAAAGCGAGTTCGCGTTGGAACTCAACGGCCGCGAGGTGCTGGAGGAAGAAGTCGAGGAGTTCGTGACCGTCCAGGACGCGGTGGAGTTCATACGAGCGAAAGCACGGGGCCGCTGATGCTGCTGTCCCGTTGATAGGCGCGAAAGGAGGCATCGAGGCGATGGACGACAGTCAGCGACTGGTGAGTGGTCAGGCGTGGAGCGACTATTGTGACCGGCTCAAGGCGTTGGGACAGCGAATCCTCAAAGAGGACTTTCCAGGCGCGACCCCCAGAGACCGTGTCGACGGCTTCAAACATCTGGCGCGCATGACCGTCTACGGCCTGCTCCAAGGTGTTTTCTTCGACCGGGAGTTTCCGGTCTTCTTCCGTACCAACGGCGAAATCAGCCAGTGGGGTGCTCCAAACGCCGACAACCTTTACATCCGCGCCCGCATCAATGGCGACGGGACCTATCGGCTGCGTGGAAACATGTCCACGCTCTACGATTTCCTAATCTCCACACACCACGGCGATATGCACATGGGAAAGCCGGTGGTCTTCCTGGAGAAAACGGCGCAGGACTTCGAGATCGGGCCGGACGGCAACTTTGAGATCATCCTCAGCGCTCAGGAGCATCCCGGGAACTGGATGCCGCTGCATCCTGATACGGACTTCGTGATGATACGGGAGTACCTGGTCGATTGGGACCATGACGAGCCGGCACAATTTGTGATCGAAAAGGTGGGTAACGAGGGACGGGCGCCGGTGCCGGTCGAGCCGGCTGCGATGGCTCAAATGCTTGATGAGGCGGTGGCCATAACCGAGGGGTGCACCGTCTATTGGAACGATTACCTGCGTGAGTTTTTCGCGCCTTATTGGAGTGACACCCGCTATAATGTGTTTTGTCCCCCACAGAATGTGGTCGGCGGGGCTCACAATATTTACTACGCGCAGTGCGTTTGGGATCTCGGTCCCGATGAGGCCTTGCTCATCGAATGTGATGTGCCCCATGCCCACTATTGGTCGGTCCAGTTGAACACCATGGGGTGGTACGAGTCCCTGGACTTTGCCAACCGGCAGATCAGCCTGAACCATAAGCAGATGCGGATAGATCCCGATGGGAAATTCCGCGTCGTCGTCTCGCAGCGGGATCCGGGGGTTGCGAACTGGTTGGATACGGACGGTTACAGGCGTGGCGTTGTCCTGTACCGCTGGCTGCGGTCACAGGATAATCCGGAACCCACGGTGGAAGTGGTGAAGGTCGGGGATGTCTTGCGGCGCCTTCCACAAAGCACTGTCCGCGTGGACCCGGCAATGCGGAGGGAGCAGATTGCGCGGAGGCACCGGCACGTGGCGCTGCGATTCCGTTGAGAGCAGTGAGGGAAACTGTGGTTCGCTGGACACCGGGACCGAGACCAAAATGGGTAGAGGCCTTTAACCAGGGGCGTTCGAAGCGGCTTGCGGCGATAGCACGGAAGCCGCTGGACGCGGCGACGCTGATGGCGGAGGCCAAGGCCAACACGGGGTTGTCCGACTTTGGCGACGACGCGTTCCGGGAACCCCTGGCGTTGCTGTTGTCCGCGATGGAGCAGGAGGCAAAGCTCACGCTCCTCGGCCGCTATCAAGTACGGCAGATGGTCGTGCGCTTGCTGGAGAACCGGCTGAAGATCGCCGAGACACTGCGCAAGGACCCGGGGATTCCCGAGGAAGTGCTCTCCCGGCCGATCTTCATTACGGGGATGCCGCGCACCGGGACGAGTATTCTTCATGAAGTCATGGCCGAGGATCCTGCGTTCCGCCCCGCGCTGACCTGGGAGCTCTGGTATCCCGCGCCGCCGCCGGAGCCTGCTACCCATGACACCGACCCGCGCATCGGTCTGACGCATCGTGACGTGACGCGGTGGGGGCGGATCGTTCCAGCCTATCGGATTCAGCATCCGCAAGCGGCGACGTTACCCCATGAGTGTCCCTATTTGTGGTCACACGAGTTCATGTCCGAGTATTTCAGCGCCTGTTTCAACGTCCCGAGCTACACGGCATGGCTGGGGAAGCCTTCAGAATCTCGAGAAGAATATCACCGCCCTTACCGTATGCAGCGCCTTCTGCTTCAGCTACTCCAGCGGCGCTACCCCACGAAACAATGGCTGCTGAAGGCTCCCTCACATCTCGGACATCTGCCCTCGTTGTTCGATATTTTCCCCGATGCGCGGCTCATCATCACGCACCGCGATCCACTGAAAGTACTCGGATCGGTGATCAGCTTGGTCACCAGCCTGCATTGGATGGCTACCGACGACGTCGACTACCAGGGAATCATCGACACCTGGGGCTTCATGCCCGGGCTGCTCAACGAAGTCATCGCCTGGCGGGCAAGCGGTCGGATACCGGACAAACAAATCTACGACTTCCGGTATGCGGACTTTGCGGCCAACCCGTTGGCGGCGATTGCCGACATCTACGGGTACTTTGACATGCCGTTCACGTCCGAAGCGGAATCGCGAATGCGCGCATATCTGAAAGCAAGGAACCAGGAGCGCGGTGTGCACAAGTACTCGTTCGAAGAGTTGGGCCTCGACAAAGCCGAGCAGCGGCAGCGCTTCGCGCGTTACCAGGAGCGATACCGGATTCCGAACGAGATCTGACGAGAGCAACATTCGCTGAGATGATGACGCACGACGCCAGCGGGCGTCCGCTCACCCTTCGACGGGCTCTGGGTGAGCGGGGTTGGAGTGCATCGCCGTATTCGGGTTCACGTGCAGTGAGTTCAATTTTAGGGAGGTCGACATGGGTGGGACTCCAGCAATCAAGGTGATGGCGCTGCTGCGGCGTAAGCAGGGCGTGACCCGCGACGAATTCCTGCGCCAGTGGGAAGACACGCATGGACCGCTGCTCGCTCGAAGGCTGCCTGGGCTCAGGACCTATATCCAAAATCGAGCGGTCGAGTTACGACCGCATGGGGAGCCACCGCTCGACGGTTTTGATGAGATGTGGCTCGATGACCTCTCAGCCTACCGCCGGCTTGATGCGTTCTATCGCAGCGACGCGGGCAAGGTGATCCGCGACCATGAAGATGAGTTTCTCGAACGCGGCGCCAAGCTGGTCTTCGCGGTCGATCAGAAATTCATCGTCAACCGGGGCGGAGCCGTCAAGGTGATGAACTACGTGACGCGAAAGCAGGGGATCACGCGAGAACAGTTCTTCCGCCACTGGGAGGAGGTGCACGGTCCCCTGTCCGCACGCATGCTGCCGTGGTTCCGGACGTACATTCAAGACCACATCGTTCCCTTGCCCAATGAACAAGCCCCTCCGTTCGATGGGCTCGACGAGATGTGGGTCGACGACTTGGAGTCGTGGAAGGCGGTGTTTGACTTTTTCCAGAGTGACGCTGGCAAGGTCATGCGTGACGACGAGGCGCAGTTTTCGGACACGAACGCGGTGATTTTCCTGGCAGAGCCGCGGGTGGTGTTGGGGTCCGCCGAGGCGCAATTTTCTCCCTCTGCTCCTCCCCGCCATTAGCCAGGGTCCAGGGTCGCACCTCGCTAACATTGACGCCGCCCCCGCGGTGGATGACCTTGCTTCAGGCGTTGAGTGCGGCGAATGTGTCCAAATCTTCGAGGGCCGTGGTCAGCCGCTCGAGATTCGCGCGGAGAATCACCTCGCCGTAGTTTTCGACAGGAGTGATCATCCAGCCGAGCAAGAAACCCCAGATTGCGGTCTGCCTGTACAGCAGCCAGGCATCCTCCATGTTTGGAACCGTCCTCACGCCTCCTGCGCTCAGCCGATCCAAATAGTATGCAATGAGATCCCGTTCATGCCGCCGGCGAGACTCGATATCGAGGGCCGTCACCATGATGTACGTGACATCGTGCGACCAACGGCCACGGTTCATGAGCTGCCAGTCCAGCAGTCCGACTCGATCGCCGGGCAGGAGGTAGGTGTTTCCAAAGTGGGTGTCGCCGTGCAGCAACGTGGTCGGTTCCGACTCGAGGATCTGCTGAGCGGTCCAGAGGCAGTTCCACGCCTCGTCGAAGGAGCGCCTCAGGCGCACGAGCAGCTCCTGCTTGTACGTGCTGCGCTCGACCTGGTAGCGGAGGAACTCGCCGCCGGCTCCCTGCAGGAAGTCATAGAAACCGCCTGATCGTGGGGTCCAGAGCCACCCGAGTTCCCGGGAGAATCGCGGGCTGGTCCAGAACTGCGCATGCAGACCGGCCAGTTGGCTCAGCACGTTCATGATCTGTGGCTCGGTCATCGCTGCGGTCGCGTTCGGAAAGCACGCCGATCGCAGCCGGACATCCTCCATCACCACACCGAACGTGCCGGACTGCTCATCGAAGCTGCTGGCGAAGACCCGCGGAGTCTCAAGATCGAGTTCGGGTCGGAGATCCCGATAAAAGCGCACCTCATTTTGATACATGGCGCTTGGTGCGCCCGGATGAATCAAGACCGTCTTGAGAATGACGCGCTTCGGGAGCCCACAATCGCAGCCGGCAACGTAATCCAGATCCAGGACCGCTCGCGCCGCGGTCGAAGCAGACCCCGTGTCGCAGTGGGCCTCCTCGACAACTTGCAAGCCTGCGACTATCACTCCCGGTTGACGCTCGGAGAGCGCTTCGGTCAGCAGCTCCGGAGTGAGCAGCGCGCTGCTGGTGGGGAATATGGCCCGGGCCATCGCTGAGCTAGACCAGGGTTCCGCGTTCACGTCAAGGCGATCTCCACCGGGACCCGTTGGCGATGTCCGTGCCGCTCCGCACGTCGACGCGACTTGCCACGGTCCCACAACGCGAAACGCGCGAGTGCGGGTGCGTCACACCTGCCGTTCCATAAGTCCTGAGCGGTGCCCGTGAGCCAGGTCAAGCGGTCGCTGAAAACTCCGCGACCGCTTCCGCCAGCGCCGTTCGTAGCGGCGTGTACCGGATGCCGAGCTCGCGCTGCGCCTTACGGCCGTCGAACAGCAGCGAGCCCGCCGCCGACGTGCGAAGGAGATCCTCCGGAACCACGGGGCGCTGTCCCGTCCACCTCGACAGCGCCGTCAGTATCCTCGACACGGGAAGGATCACAGACTCGGGAATGTTGAGCCTCGGCAAGGGGACGCCCGTCAGGTCGCTGATGATTCCAAAGTACTCGCGCGTCGTGGCGCGCTCACCACCGACGAGGTAGCGCTGCCCAACGCTGCCCGAGTTCTCCGCGGCGCGTACGATTGCCAGCGCGGCGTCGCGAACATGCACGTAGGTGAACGTGGCGTCGGCACCGACGAGCACCGGGATGCGACCCTCGGCAAAATTACGGACCTCCATCGTCGGTCGCGGATCGCCTGCGCCGATCACCGCGGCGAGATAGACGATGGTGAGCGGCAGACCCTCCTCCAGATGAAGCCGCCAGGCCGCGCAGTCGCCCAGGTACTTGCTTCGAGCATAATCACTGTGGTGCGGCCCGGGCGGGGTGTCCTCGTCAAAGGGCATGTAAGTCGGGGTGCCGAAAGCCAGGGGCGTGCTGACGTGCACGACCTTCTGCGCCTTGGCGGCCAGGGCAGCCCGCATGACGTTTTCCGTCCCGTGCAGGTTCACGTCGAAGTAGAACTGCCTCGACGGGGCCCAGAAGTCGCGGTAGCCGGCGCAATGGATCACCCAGTCGGCTCCTTTGCAGAACGATGTCAGCGTCTTCGGCTCAAGGATGTCGCCAGTAACGAACTCCAAGCGACCACCAAGACTCTCGAGATACTTCCGGTTGCTGTTCTTGCGCACCAGGCAGCGGACCCGGTGTCCACGTTTGGCCAGCAGTTGTGCAACGTGCCGGCCGACGAATCCCGTCGGCCCGGTCAGGCAAACCTTCTTTTCGTCGCTGCTCTTCATTGGGAGACCTCCCTTCCTCTCGGTCGAGGTTTCATGACAATCAACCAACTCATTCGCAGCAGTGGGGAACGTGCTTCAGCTCGGTGTGTCGCAACTCTGCGCTTCGACCAGCGGCAGACCGGCACGCTGGTGCCCCCGTAGCGTAACGCACTGCTGTTGGAGATCAATGACTCGCGTTCTCGCCGGTCGTTGTGGCCTGGGGTACCAGAGCTCGATCTTGATGTGTTCCGCGCTCAAACCGGGGCGATCTCCACTGGAATCCCATTGGCGATGTGCGTCCCGCTCGGCGCGTCGAGGGGTAGCTCGTCGGTGAGCTGGTTGGCGTTCACACCCGGCTGTTTGCGTGCCGCGATCGCCAGTTGTGCGCCAGCACGCACGTGGCCGAAGCCATGCGGCAGGCTGACGACGCCGCGCATCATCTCCTCGCTGACCTCGACGTCGGCGACGACTTCGCCGCTGCGCGATCGCACCCGCGCCTTGCCGCCCCGCGTGAGTCCGAGGCGCGCGGCGTCCGCCGGATTCACGAGCAGGGTACAGCGGGTGCGGCCGCTCGCGAGGACGTCGATGTTGTGGAGCCACGAGTTCATGTTGCGCTCCTGGCGGCGTCCGATGAGCAGCATGCGCTCCGTGCGCGAGCGTTCGGCAAGCACGGCGCGCAACCGCGGCAGGTCCGCCGTGATGTACGGATGCGCCAGCGCGATGCGTTGGTTCGGCGTCTTCAGCACGCCGGGCAAGCGCGGTTCGAGCGGTCCGAGATCGGTGGGGCCGCCCTGTGCACGGAGCGCGCGTAGCGAGAGCCCGGGCGCGCCGTCTTCGAAACGATCACCGTAGGGGCCGGCGCGCAGCATCAGGTCGAGGATGCGCAGCGGGCCGCGCTGATCGCCGATCGCCGCGCGCAGCGCCTCCGGGGACTTCCCCTCGCACGAGGCTCCTGGACGCGTGTAGCCGGCGGTCAGCGCCTGCACCATGGCGTCGTCGAGCACCGCGGGCGTGGTCCCATTCACCCCCGCCGCGAGCTCGAGAAGGACCTCCCAATGCGCCCTCGCTCCCGTGGGCGCCGCGAAGATCGCCGGCGACCATCGCGCGTAATTGTGGGAGCAGGTCGTTGCGTAGGTGAAGTCGAAGTTCTCCTCTTCGAGCGATACCAGGGTCGGCAGGATCAGGTCAGCGTGGCTGCTGGTTTCGTTGCGGTAGATGTCCACGGCGACCATGAAGTCGAGTTCGCCGAGCGCCGCGGCGAGGCGATCGCCGTTCGGTGCGCTCAGCACGGGGTTGGCGGCCGCCGTAATGAGGGCACGCATCCGCCCCTCGCCGGCGCTGCGCGCCTCGATCTCCTCGGCCATCGCGCCGGCAGGCAGCTGGCCGTCGATCTCGGGGAGACCGCGGGCGATGGTGCGATACGCGCCGACGGACATCTCCGGCGCGACGGGCCCCGGTTCCGACTGGCCGGTCGCCGGCCGCGGGAACATCATGCAACCGACCTCGTCGAAATGGCCGGTGAGGATTGCGGCCACGTCGAGCAGCCAGCTTGCGAGCGTGCCGAATTCCTGCGTGCAAGTGCCGATGCGTCCGTAGAGACACGCGCGCGGCGTCCGCGCGTACTCGCGTGCGAGCGCCCGGATTACGTCCGGGGCGATACCCGTCGCGTCGGCGACCGCTTCGGGCGTGAACGCTTGTGTTAACTCCCGGACCTCTTCGATGCCGTCGGTAAACGCGGCGAAACGGCCGAGGTGCACCAGGCCCTCCGCGAAGAATACCTGGATCATTGCGGCCAGGAAGTACGCGTCGGTGCCGGGACGGACGAAGTGATGCTCGTCGGCGAGTGCCGCGGTCTCCGTACGGCGCGGGTCGATCACGATCAGGCGTCCGCCACGGGCACGCACGTCGCGCAGGGCGCGGCCGACGTCGGGTGTGCCCATCAGGCTTCCCTGCGACACGACGGGGTTTGCGCCCATGCAGATGAACAGGTCCGTGCGCCGCACATCGGGGATCACGAACATCCAGCCGTCGCCGTACATCAGGCGCAGCGTGACGTTCTTCGGAAACTGGTCCATCGTCGCCGACGAGAACGTACGCGGCGTCTGCAGCGCGCGCATGAAGAAGGTGGTGTACAGCAGGGCGCCGACGTTGTGGCCGGTCGGCTCGCCGATGAAGACGCCGACCGACGCGGGACCGTGCGCCTCCCGGATCGTGCGCAGGCGTTCGCCCGCGTAGGCGAACGCCTCGCTCCATTCGATCGTTCTCCAGGTGCCGTCCGGCTGCTTACGTAAGGGCGTGCGGAGGCGATCCGGATCCTCGTACACGCCCTTCATCGCGTACGCCTTTGGGCAGAGATAGCCGCGGCTGCGAAAATCTTCAGGATCGCCCTCGATGCGGACCACGCGTTGGGCTGCGCGATCGACATGCACTCGCAGGCCGCAGCAGGCCTCGCATGTGGGACAGGAACGGCGGACGATCTCGATGGTCATGCCACGCTCCGAGCTGTAAACAGAGCCTCCTATACGGCGGGGCGGAACGGACTGTCAAACGCGGGCTTGAGGGCGTGGGGGCTCGCGGGCTTGGGGCTTACTGCGCTTGGCTGCCGCCGTCGTAGTCGGGAACGCTACTCGTGGCGGCGGGCGATTAGCGCTTCCATGTATCTGGATTTGACCTGTTGGGTCGCCATGAGCTGCTTCACCGGCGGAAGTCGGAGGACAACTCCTAACACCGCCGCGAGTGCGCGATGACTCCAGAGCACGCGATTGTCGAACAGGAGATGTTGAAACGTCCCGCGCTCGATCGCCATCATGACGACGCGGTGAGCACCATTGAGGGGCGTGATGACCCGCTGGGCACGGGGCGTGAGTGTGACGCTGCGTGGCTTGCATGCCCGGACGCACAAGCCGCACCCCAGGCAGACGTCCGCGTCCAGTTTGGCCAGCCTTTTCTTCGGATGTCGTGAGTCATTGGCAGAGACGAGGGTCATCGCTTCCACCGGACAGGCCTCCACGCACTTTCCGCAGCCGTTGCAGTCGTCGTCGGTGATCTCGGGCAGGAAATTGGTCGTGTGCACCGGGTGCAGGTTGGCAAAGCGACGCTGGGCGATCATGGCTTCGCAACAGCAGCCGCAGCAGTTGCAGATGAAGTTCACCCCTTGCCGACCGTTCTCTCCAAACTGCACGAGATTGTGTTCGTATGCCTGTTGGAGGAGGTCGAGACCTTCTGCGGTGTCGATCGTGCGTGCATGGCCATGTTTGCTCAGGGAGGCGGCGCAGGCGTTGAAGGTCATGCAGATGTTCATGGGGGCGCCGCATGCCCTCCCCATGTGTTGCATCTTGTGCCGGCAGTAACACATGCCGACGGCGCGGTGCATTGCCGAACGGATGACTTCCGATGCGCGCTCATAATCGAGCACGTGCACGGCATTGTCATTGGACAGGACGGGCTCGTGGACGAAGGTTCTGCCCAGGTGCGTGTCGCCACGCGCGAACAGGTCTCGAATGAAATCCTCCTCAACGTTGAGATACTGGTAGAAGAGCTCGCTGAGCGCCTGCTGATCGATGTCGTGGCGTACACGCATGAGCGAAAACTCGAAGAAGCCGGCCATCGGAGGCGGAAGCGCGTAGACCGATTCACCGTCGCGGTCGATATCGACGAGCAGTGCGCGTGCGGCCAGCCCTTCCAGCAGCGCGCGTGTCGACGGCAGGTCCATCGCCCAAATCGTGCTCGCCGTTCTCGCCGTAAACGGCTTGATCGGCAGGGCGGCAACCAAATGCGCTTCATGCTCCTGGAAGAGGATCCTGAGAATCTTATTGAGGAGTTCGGAAGGGGGAGCGCCCTGAGGGAAACGATTCAACCGGCCGACGAGTTCGGCATAGCCGGATTTGACGCGATGATGCGACATCGGGTGCGCGGTTCGCTCCAGGGGATGGCGGCGGCGCTACAGGTGTGCGAACTCGGCCCGCAACATCTGAGGGTCGTACGTTCGCTCGAGCCTGCGGACAATGAAGTGCCCTCGTGCGATGTCCTGGAAATGGTCGATGAAGAGCAGGTTGATCGCCGCGCCGCCGGCGGCCCCGAGCACGGGCACGGCTTGCGCGGCGACCTTCTCCGAGACGTTCACACCGAAGCGGGCGGCCAACTGCGTGATGAACCTTACAAGCGTGGGGGCACCTTCTTCCGCCAACCCTCTTTCAGTGAGGTAGTGGGCGGCTTCTGACACCGATCTAGCCAGCGCCCCGCGGATCACGAAGTAGGCGGATTCGCTCGCGTCATCACTCGTGCTGCGGCCTCCAAGCGCGAACACTTCCAGGCAAGCCAACTTCCCGCGCGTGGTCCACAAAGGCTCCCCCTCGCTGCGGGCGATGTCGGCAATCGAGCGCAGCATGATGGTGGTGGAGAGCGGCAGCTCGAACGGGAGCGCGGGCAATCCGAACGCCCCTCCGCCCGCCCCGGTCGCCGCGACCGCGAGCTTGTGCACTACTTCCCGGGACTGGGCCCGTGGCTTATGCTCTAAGGTCAGCAGAGCCGTATGGAGTGCAGCGTACAAAGATTTCCGCGTGGCACCGGTGACCACCTCGGTCCATTTCGCTGGCAGCAGCGCCAGCGCCTTCTCGATCGGCATTCCGATCAAGCCCGTAAGCCGCGTGGCGAATCCGGGTGTTTCCAGGAGTGTCTTGGCGTACCGCAGCGCGTCCTCGTCCTCGGCTGATAGCCTCATGTGGTCTCCTCTGCCGACATCCGCAGAGTGTACCTCAGCGTTCCCCGAAGCGGAAGAAATTCGTGGCCGATTGGTTCTGCCGAACGATATGCCGTTCCGCCGCAGAGAGTGTGCTAAAGAATGAATTATGGCTAGCTCCGAGCAACAGACGGCAGACCCCTGCGTGCTCGTCATCTTCGGGGCCACGGGAGACCTGACGAAGCGCAAGCTGATGCCGGCGTTGTACAACCTGGCGCGGAGCGGCTTGCTACCCGACAACCTTGCAATCCTCGCCTTTGCCCGGCGGGTGCACACGATCGAAAACTTCCGGCGTGACCTGACAGACGCAATGCAGCAGTTCGGGCCGCAGCCGCTCGATGCCGGCCTGTGGGAGAGGATCGTCGCCCGAGTCACGTACCTTACCGGGGACTATGCTGATCCGGCCGCGTACGCGACCATGCGGCAGGTGCTCGAGCAGTCGGATGCCGAGCGCGGCACCCGCGGCAATTATCTCTACTACCTGGCGACCCCGCCAGAGGTGTTTGCGGAAGTGGCTCGGCAGCTGAGCGCGGCCGGGTTGGCCCGTGGCTCGCAGCCGTTCCAAGGTTGGCGTCGCATCGTGGTCGAGAAGCCGTTCGGCCACGACCTCGCCTCGGCCCGCGCACTCGATGGCGAACTGCAAGCCGCCTTCGACGAGTCGCAGATCTTTCGCATCGACCACTACCTCGGCAAGGAGACGGTGCAGAACGTGCTCGTCTTCCGTTTCGCCAACGGCATCTTCGAGCCGATCTGGAACCGCCGCTACATCGACCACGTGCAGATCACCGCGGCGGAGTCGGTCGGCGTCGAGGGCCGCGGCGGCTACTACGAGAGCGCCGGCGCGTTGCGCGACATGATCCAGAACCATCTTTTCCAACTGCTGGCGTTGGTGGCCATGGAGCCGCCAATCTCCTTCGACGGCGACGTCATCCGCGATCAGAAGGTCCGGGTTTTGCAAGCGATCAAGCCGATGGACGATGAGGAGATCATTCGCCGAAGCGTGCGCGGCCAATACGGTCCCGGTGTGATCGGGGGGACGCCAGTGCCTGCGTATCGCGATGAGCCGAGCGTCGGACGCGACTCACCCACCGAGACGTTCGCGGCACTCAAGCTCAACGTGGAGAACTGGCGCTGGGCGGACGTCCCGTTCTACTTGCGCGCCGGCAAGCGGATGGCGCGGCGCGAGACGGAGATCGTCATCCAATTCCGCCGCGCGCCAGTCCTACTCTTTCGCAGCGCGGGCGCCGCCAGCCTTCAGCCGAATCGCTTGATCCTTCGTATCCAGCCCGACGAACGGATCGAGGTGCAGTTCCAGGCGAAGCGCCCCGGTGCCATCGTTCGTTTGGCGCCCGCCCAGATGAACTTTTGTTACGGCGATCTCGGCGAGAGCGTCCTCAGCACCGGCTATGAGACCCTGCTCTACGATGTGATGATCGGGGACTCGATGCTCTTTCACCGGGCCGACATGGTTGATGCCGCGTGGCGGGTCGCCACGCCGATCCTCGACGTCTGGGGCGCGCTTCCCCCGCGCGACTTCCCCAATTACAGCGCCGGCAGCTGGGGCCCCGCCGCCGCCGACAGGCTGCTCGAGCGCGACAGGCGTGTTTGGCAGAACCCGGAGCAGGAACAGTCCCCCTGCGACCCGTGAGCGTCGCCCGCCACTTGGGGCGACAGGGGTTACGGGTGCACGACGGCGCTCTGAGCGAGCAGCGACCGGATGCGTTCCACGCGGCGGCGGTTGACCCCGAGGTCACCGTACCCGATGCGGGATGCCGAGCGGACCGCGATGATTCCCTGAGCTGACCGCAAATGCAGTTCGAGGTCGTCGACGAAACCGAATAGCGCACTGCTGCATTCCGCGTGCAAATACTCGCTCGTTTCGGTGATGATGCGCGTGCGGGGAAGCGCAGCGACCGTCGCCCGCGCTGCCTGCCACGCTTGGGGTGCGGTCACCGCGAGCGCCAGCGGTGCGATCCGATGTGCGGCGTCAGTGTCGTCGCTGGACACGCAGTTGGGTGATGACGGACAGGGCGCGAATCGAGCCTCGGTGATTCCGAGCGTGGTTGGTCGAACCCCGGCACACGACAACAGGGACATGAGGCAGAGAAATAGCACGAGCGCGCGCATGGTGCTTGTCAGCATCAAGTCGATGGCCACGCCTCGGCGCGCCCGTCGCCCCGACTCAGCCCTGCATGCCCCGCTGGAATTCCGCCGCGCTGATCGCATTCGTCGCATCGTCCAACGACAGTGTGCCCCTCTTTGCCGCAGCAGCTCAAGCCGATTCAACTGCGGCGCGCAGCCGGTCGATACCGGAATCTCTCCCGTCTCTGTGCACCGAACGTGTCTCGTGCACCGTCTCCTGGTTCTTCAGTGACGACACTCCGGAGTTGCCCTGATCGCCGGTTTACGAGAGTATTCTTGCCAACGTAGGGGAGTGCGAAGTGGTGGGTGTCGGTCGTGGCGCCGGTTGGCGCGCGTGGAGTGTCTGTCTGCTCAGCCTATTGTTCGCCGTGCCAGCGGCGGCCGACGTGGCGCCGCGATTCTTCTTCGCCGGCAACGGGCGCCTGGTTTTACGTCACGGGCACTTCGACACGACTCTCGACGTCCGCTATCGTCACCGCGACGGCACCTACGATTCCGCGGCACTGGCGCACATCGAACACTTCTTTCGCTCGCGTGATGACGGTCGTCAAGCGCCTGTGTCGCTGCGTTTGGTCGAGCTCTTGGCGTATATCCAGGACCACTTCCATCCGCGTCAGATGGTGCTGCTCTCCGGATTCCGTAGCCCGTCGTTCAACACGGATCTGCGCATCGCCGGCGGTGCGGTCGCCCAGGCCTCGCTGCACACGGAGGCGATGGCCGCGGATATCATGTTCGTTGGACTGGACATGGCGCGTCTGTGGCGCCAGTTGCGCAGTCTCGGTGCCGGCGGGGTCGGCTATTACCGGCAGAACAGGTTTCTCCACGTTGACACCGGGCCCCCGCGCTTCTGGGAGGCCACGACATCACGGGTGCAGGAGAATCTGTCCGCTGACAACGCGCGCGTCTTCTTACGCACCGACTTTGATCGCTACTCGCGTCTCGAAGGAGCGATCGCGAGCCTACACAGCGTGACCGCCTTTCCGATTCTCGTCGCCGCGAAGGCGGCACTGGTTAGCCCCGAGGGGACACGAGCGATCACACTTCAGCCGGTCGTTGGCGAGGGCGCTGGTGCCGCTGCCACCGCGGAGGGATGTTTCGCGGTGCAAATGGCGCCCGAGACGCATGAGTTTCGCGTCAGCGCAGTCGACCTGGCCGTCAGTCCGAACGGCGACCCGGCCGCCGGATCTCATATCGTGCTGTGGACCTGTGAGCCGCGAATCGGTAAGACCCCGGAGCGAATCGAATCGAACAAGATCGAGGTCCGGTTCAACTGAGTCACTGGACCGTCCCGGTGATCGGTTCGCTATGGGGCGAACAGCCGCAGTCCGCGAGCGCAGGTACGGCGGAGCTTTTCGAGGAAGACGTCGCGACTGATGGTCGTGGCACCGAGCCGTTCCAGGTGCGGGGTCAGCACCTGGATGTCGAGCCAATCCAAGCCGCGCGCACGCAGGTGGTCGACGAGGTGCAGCAGTGCCAGTTTCGACGCGTTCGGTTCGCGATAGAACATGCTCTCCGCGGCGAATGCGCCGTCCACCTCGACACCGTAGATGCCGCCAGTAAGATGATTGCCCCGCCAGGCCTCGACGCTGTGTGCGATACCGAGCTGGTGGAGGCGAACGTACGCCCGGACGATCTGCGAAGTGATCCAGGTGCCGTCCTGACCCGGTCGTGATGTTGCGGCGCACGCCTCGATCACCTGCCTGAAGGCGGCGTCGATCGTGAAGGAGAGGGTGGTGCGGCGACGTGCGCGAGCCAGACTGCGGGGTAGGTGCAGGGCGTTGAATTCCAGGACCCCGCGTTCGGCGGGGCAAAACCACAACAAAGGAAATCCCGGCACGGGCCAGGGAAAGATGCCTTGACGGTACGCCAGGAGCAATGTCTCAGGATGGAGATCTCCGCCGATGGCGACGATGCCGTCGGGGTTGGCGGAGCGTGGATCGGGGAACTCAGCCACAGGCATGGCGGGAGGCGGGTGTCGATGCGGCGAGGGGGGGGACACTCGGAAACAGTCGAGACAGCATAATGACGATCACATTCTAGCACGCTCGCGCGATTTCAGCTTGGCGGGCCGCGGCACAGGTGCTAAGCGCCTGGGTGTTGAGCATGGAAATGGCGATGGGGACGCATCTCTTTTCGATCGAGGGTAAGACGGCCTTGGTGACGGGCGGTTCGCGCGGCATCGGTCTCATGATCGCGCGAGGCTACGTCGAGGCCGGTGGTCGGGTGTACATCGCGTCACGCAAGCGAGACGTTTGCGACCGGGTGGCGGCCGAACTCTCGGCCCACGGCACCTGTATCTCCGTACCGGCCGATCTCTCGACGGAAGCGGGCGCGCGGCAGTTGGCCACGGAGATCGGGCGGCGTGAGCCGGCGCTTCACATCTTGGTGAACAACGCCGGTGCGACCTGGGCGGCGCCGCTAACCGAGTACCCCGATTCGGCGTGGGACAAAGTGCTTGGCCTCAACCTGAAGGGGCCGTTTTTCCTCACGCGTGAGTTGCTCCCGCTCCTCGAGCGAGGCGCGCGGCGGGGGGACCCGGCGCGGGTCATCAACATCGGCTCGGTTGACGGCCTCCTGGTGCCGCGCCTCGAAACCTACGCCTACGCGGCGAGCAAGGCCGGCTTGCATCACCTCACGCGCATGCTGGCGCGGGCGCTGGCGCCACGGGGCATCACCGTCAATGCCGTCGCGCCCGGGCCCTTCGCAAGCAAGATGATGGCGGAGACACTCACGCGCTTCAAGGACTTCATCCTCACCACGTGTCCGCTCGGCCGCATCGGTGAGCCGGAGGATATGGCGGGTGTTGCCATCTACCTCGCGTCCCGCGCGGGGGCATACCTGACGGGAGCCGTCATCCCGGTCGATGGCGGCATATCGACCTGCGTGTGAGTTGACGCCGCAGCGGAGCAAAGCCGATGGCGCAACAGAGCGAGTCGCACCTGGTTTGGATGGACCTGGAGATGACGGGACTCGATCCCGACCGGGACACCATCCTGGAGATTGCCACCCTGATCACGGACAACCGACTGGTCCCGGTGGCGGACGGGCCGGTGCTGGCGATCCACCAACCGCCGGCCGTGCTGAGCCGGATGGATGCCTGGAATCAGGAGCACCATGGCGCGTCGGGACTGACCGAGCGGGTGGTGGCGTCCACGCTGTCGATGGCCGCCGCGGAGGCGCAGCTGCTCGAGTTCGTGAAGCGCTACTGTCCCGAGCGCAGCTCGCCGCTGTGCGGCAATTCGATCTGTCAGGACCGCCGCTTCCTCGCCCGCTACATGCCGGCGCTGGAAGCATACTTGCACTACCGCAACCTTGACGTCAGCACGGTGAAGGAGCTTGTTCGGCGGTGGTATCCGGATGGCCCCAAGCCGCCGGAAAAGCGGCACGCCCACCTCGCGCTCGACGACATCCGCGAGTCGATTGCCGAGCTCCGCTTCTACCGTCGACACTATTTTCGGGCGGCGTAAGGCCGCTGCCGCTCATTCGGGTGCAGCCCCCGGCGGTGGGCGCCGCCTTACCGTTGGTGCGCCAGACAGGGTAGCCGCCCGCGTTCACCAACTGGGCCACGTATGTGCGTGTTCGCGGGGTGGCATTGATCTCGGGAACATCCAGGACCCATTCCGGCTCGCTTGTGATCGCGTTCGCCGCTGCCTGCTCGGCGGTGATGAGGGTGGCGCGCTGGCAGGCCAACTCCCACGTTAGGTATGGCATGAAAACGATGGGTACGAGGATGCGCTCTCCAGCGGCTGCACTGGCGAAGAGCATGGCGCGTGTGGAGGCGACGAAGGCCATGCTCTGCTCGAAGGGGATGGCGAACCCAAAGTAGCCAAGGACGAATAGCAACGGCATCAGCACGAGTGGGCTCGTCAGCCGTTTGCGGGCACGCGCGACCCACAGCAGGACGCCGAGAAAGCCGAGCGGCGCCCCATCGTTCGTGGGCGCACAGGTAAACGGCCAGGAAGAGGATCAGGGT
>JAGDMS010000125.1 GCA_017860575.1 Deltaproteobacteria bacterium
GTCTCGAGCGGGCCGCGCTTGCCAGCCTCGTTCCGGATCAATAGATCCGCTCACCTTCGCGAACCGGATGCTGTCTACCCTTCGAGACTCCCCATTTCAACCGAGGACCCGCGCGGCACGTCACTCCGGCAGCCCGTACGACACGGTTCCGAATCGTTTCGCACGGGCCGTGGCATTGTATCTTCCCAGACGAATCGCCTAAGCATGGGACACCTATGCGCTACTGCCACATCGTCTTCGACCTCGACGGAACCCTGATCGACTCGCGTGCCGACCTGGCGCAAGCAGTCAATCACGTTCTGCGTACGCTCGGATTGCCCGGGCTTCCGCTCGACGTCGTCACCAGCTACATCGGCGCCGGGGCACGGACCCTGGTGCAACGTTCGCTCGGGCCCGCGCATGAGCATCGACTCGACGAGGGCCTGATGCGCTTCATGGAATTCTACGGCGCGCACCTGCTCGATCACACGCGGTTGTATGCGGGCATTGCCGATGTGCTGCACGCGTTGGTCCAGCGCGGCGCGGGGCTCTCCGTCCTCTCCAACAAACCCGAAGCCATGAGTCGCACCATCCTGGCGGGCCTGGGCGTGCTTCCCCTGTTCGCGGTGGTTCTGGGTGGTGATTCGTGTGCGGCCCGGAAGCCCGATCCCGACGGATTGCTGCAAGTGTGCAACCGCGTCGGCACCGTACCAACGCAGATGCTGATGGTCGGCGACTCTGTCATCGACTGGGATACCGCCCGGGCCGCCGGTATCGCGTTCTGCGGCGTCGCCTGGGGTTTCGGGCTCGCCGGTCTGCACGCTCGGCGGGCGCAACCAATCATCGACGAACCGGCGCAGCTGTTGACGATCCTCGAAGGTCGTCTGACCGATGATTCCAGCCACGCGTGAACCGTCGCACCAGCGCTCACGTTGACGGACGCTCTGGGCGAACACCGGCAATTGATTCACGCGCCCAATCCAGCGATGAGTGACAGCAGAATGGCACGAGTGGTTCGGCACGCGCTCATCCTCGCGGTGGGACTATTCGCGCTGCTCGGGGCGGCGTTTGCATGGGCGTGGCGAGAATTACACACGCCGCTGCCCCCGCCGCCGGGTGGCGCCCTGGTGTCCGTGGTGCCCGGCGAGCCCTTCCGTACCACCTGCTCACGGTTGGAAACCGCCGGGATCATTCGCCACGCATGGCTGTTGCGCCTGTGGGGACGCTGGCAGGAACTCGACCGCCTGGTGCGCGCCGGCGACTATCGATTTGAGCAGGCGCTCGCGCCCATCGAGGTGCTCGAACGCTTGCGCTCACCGATGGCGGCCCTGCATCGGGTCACGATCCCGGAGGGCAGCACGCTCAGCCAGGTGGCGACCCTGCTCGCGCATGCCGGATTCGGCGGCGCCGATCAGTTCCTCTGTCTCGCCCGCGAGCCGAGCTTCCTGCTGAGCGTCGATGCTCCCGCCACCGGGTTGGAGGGCTACCTGTTTCCAGACACCTACGCGTTCGCCTGGAGCACCCCGCCGGCGCGGATCCTGACGACAATGGTGGACCGTTTTCGGCACGAAACGGCGCCGTTGCACGCGCAACGGCTCGATGCCGGCATGAGCGAGGCCGACATGGTGATTCTCGCCTCGATCATCGAAAAGGAAACAGGCACTGCGGACGAGCGCGTCCTCGTGTCCGCGGTCTTTCACAATCGCCTGCAGCTCGGCATGCCACTGCAATCCGATCCGACCGCCACCTACGGCCGCGACATGCGCGGATTGCCAAGCGCAAGCGACATTGCCATGGAGTCCCCCTATAACACCTACCTGCACACGGGCTTGCCGCCGGGTCCGATCTGTAATCCGGGCCTCGCCACGCTGCGCGCGGCGCTGACGCCCGCAAACGTCCCCTACCTGTACTTTGTGTCACGCAACGACGGCACGCACGCGTTCTCACGCACTTTGGCCGAACACAACCGCTCCGTCGCACGCTTCCAGCGCCATTCCAGTCGCCCGTAATCCACAACGGGACCATGGGGACCCCGCCCGGCAGGCAATTGGAACGCTGCGCGCCGGGCGGGTGGGGTTGGGGGAAGCAACGCTTTGAAGCAGAGCTATTCGGTTATCGCTCGGGGTTCTTACGGAACTGCAATACGGTGGCGCGCGCCGGACGCGGTTCGGCGGCTGCGGCGGCCGGACTTGTGGCCGGGCGGCGCAATGTCACGAGCATCTTCCACCGCTTTTCAGCCTTCGACCATTTCCCCGTCGCCAGTATCTGCATGCCGCACCTCCCGATCACTGACCGGGGAGAGGGCAAGCGGCATGCCAGCCTGCCGGCGGATTCACACCGCGATTTCAGGCCCTGTGGCGCACAAGTTCGTACAGGAGTGACGGAGAAATTTGTACGCCGAGCCGCCGGAGCCCCCCAAGCACGGTCTCCGGCACTTGCATGGCATCAGGGAAACGGTGCGCCGCGCGGTCAGACCGCCCTACCCTTCCGCTGCTTCTCGTCGTTCCGTGCTCAGGATGACGTCGTGGATCTCCAGCACATTGGGGCCGGCAAACATGTCCGCTGGCGGTCGATTGCTGTGGGCAATCCGAAAGGACTCGCTGTTCGTCCAATCCCAGAACGCCTGCTCGTTCTCCCAGTACGTCTGCACCAGATAATACCCCTGCTCGGTGGAGTCCTCCCACCTGCCGGTCCGATGATTGAAGCGCCGTTGGACGGGCCGCAGGATCTGGTTCTTGATGAATCCCGGCGACCGGTCGATGAGGTGCGCCCGTTTGCGAAAGCGATCTTCGAAATCCGCCTCGTGGCCGGCGGCGACCGGAATACGATTGGTTACGACGATCACGCTTAAGCCTCCTTGCCCCTCCACAGTACCTGCTGCACCGCCTCTGGTGAAGCAAAACCCCTACAAATCTACGTAGAAATACGGAGGAGCGTAGGCAGAACCCCTGCCAGCGCATCGACCGAAAGTTGTAGGCAAAATCATTCCTTCGGCCAATGGCCTCACCTGAGGGCCCATGGCAGCCTGAGGTCAGGAAGGGCGGGGTAAAGCTGAAAATCACCGAAACCGATCTTGCATGGATCAAAAGTGGACGGGCGAGGAACGACAGTAACATGAACATGACCGGAAGCGATTTTGGTCGCATGACCGTGCTGACGATTGGGTTTGGGAGGGTGAACCGATGCGCTCATCTACCGTAACCGGCCGGGCGTTGCCGCCGCTAACTACTAAACCGTTGTGGCTGTCGAACCCAGCCTCAGGATTCTGGTCGGCCATTCTTGGCCTTTTCCCCCCTCAAAGACTGGCCGTCGCGGGCATGGCGTTTTGGGCCCTTCTAGGGTACACGTCCCCTGCCCACGCTGCGCAATGCCTAGAGGAAGCCGCCAACCTGCAGAGCGCTCCCTGCTCAGCCAACGATGTCACACTCAGCAACATTTCGGTCGTTTCCGGACCCACAACATGTCAACCCGGCCAGCAGATTCAGGTAACGCTCCAAGCCGACGTCACCGCCGGCCAAGCGGATCGATACGATATAGGCGTCTGGATTAACGAGGGCACCGGATCAGCCAAGACTGATCTCACGGACGCGTGCTTTCATGACGGCTTGTCCATCCCTCCCGGCGTCAACCTGGACAGCGACGTGTGCGGTGATGTCCAGGACGGGAACACCTACACGGCGCAGTTCACTCTCAACATAACTTGCAACGACAGCGACGGCGACGGCAAGGCCGACATCTCGACGTGTACCAGTTGGGACAACCAGTCGGATTCGACCAACTGCGCCGCGCTGAGCCAGACAATCCCCGGAACGGGGTCCAAGTGTTACTGTCCCCCCAACATCGCGATCGCAGACCTGCCGGTGGTCACGCCGACACCGACCATCACCCGAACGCCGACACCAACCGTCACACCAACCGCAACGGCGACGAGCAGCCCAACCAGCACGCCCACGCAGACGCCAACATCGACGGCAACAGCCACGGGCACCCCAACTACCACTCCGACACAGACGCCCACCGGCACCGCAACGGAGACACCGACCGCAACACCGACCGCCACTGCGACGCCGACGCAGACGCCAACAAGTTCACCGACGCAGACGCCCACCGGCACCGCAACGGGGACACCGACGCAGACGCCGACAAGTTCACCGACGCAGACGCCCACCAGCACTGCGACGGCGACACCGACCGCTACCGATACGCCAACGCAAACGCCGACCACCACCGCGACCGAAACGGCAACACCCACCGGAACGCCAACCGCGACGCCAACGGCAACGGGCACAGCGACATCCATCCCGACTTCGACTCCGACGCAAACAGCAACCGCTACCCCCAGTCCGACATCGACGCCGACGGCCACGGCAACGGCTACATCGCTGCCGAGCGCGACGGCAACAGCAACTGCCACGGCGACGAGCACGCCCACCCCAACACGGACGTCCACAGCTACGCCGACCACGACCGCCACCCCGACAGCCACCGCCAGCGCCACACCAACGGCGACGCTCGTCGTGACGCCGATCCCACAGGAGATTCTCGACCTCTACATCAAGAAAACGCATTCGGGCATATTCTTGCCCGGCCAGCAGGGCACGTGGCTGCTCACCGTGGGGAACGGCGGCTCGCTCGACTTTGCGGGACCGGTTGTGGTGAGCGACCTGATCAATCCCCCGATGGCGCTGGTCTCCGTGAGCAGTGCGGATCCGAATTGGGATTGCAGCGCCTCCGTCCCGCCCTCTCAGGTCAGTTGCACCCATCCGGGCCCGCTGTTGATTGGAAACGAACTGCCTCCCATCACGGTTGTGGTGAGCGTCGCACCGGGGGCGGTCGGCATCCTCACCAACACGGCCAACGTCGTCATTACCGACAGCATCCTGCCGAACAACACAGCCACGGATTCGGTACGGTTGTCGGGGCCAGCGCTGGCACCGGTAGCCTCACCAGAAGGGATTCTTGCGCTGATCGCGGTCCTCTGCGCTGCCGCGTGGCGATCGCTCCGCCGTACCAGAGCGTGAGCGGCGTCGCTGACCAAACATAAGCTGCGAGCACGGCCCGGCGGGCAACACACCCTGCCCCCCGGGCCGCGCTCGTTTCCGTCCGACTTGACTGTCGCGTGCAACCACGGCAGTAGCCTCAAGGGGAAATTCTTCACAATCGGTTTGGGGATTCACGAGCGAGGGACGGGCAGAAGGCTACCGCCTCGGGGGCCCGGTCGTATCCGTCGGTCTCGGGCGCGGGCGCGATGCAGCAGGGATCGCTCAGGGAGGGATGATGTCGGCAGCACGGGTAACAGTCGCGATGTTGATACTCACGGCGGTGACAGCAGCACCGTCAACGGCCTCGGCGTGCGTCGGCGATTGCACGAATAATCGCCTGGTAACCGTGGACGAGATCATCACCGGCGTACACATCGCGCTCGGCACGGGATCCCTCGAGCAGTGCCGATCGTTCGACGACGACGGCAATCACCAAGTCACGGTGGACGAACTTCTCATCGCGGTGAACTCCGGGCTCAGTGGCTGCCCCCTGTACGGCGGCGATTACACCGGTTCGGTCACGCTCGGCCCACCATGGAACGGCCAGATCCAGTTGCACGTCGCCGCCGGCGGTCCGGTCAGCGGCACGCTGCTGGTAAGCAGCGGCGGGCCGGCTGGGTCCGGGTCCGGCGCCGCTGTCACCTTCCCACCCGCCGGCGTCTCGGTTACGCTCTCGGGCAATAGCGCTCTGTCGAGCGGGGCATTCGAAGCGTCAGGCAACTTCACCGACGGGAATGGACAGCCTGTCGCGGTCGAGATCGTCGGCACCCTGCCCCCCCCAGGCAGCCAATCCCCCATCAGCGTGCAAATCGGTCCCGACAGCCTCTACGGCTCGTTGACCGCGCCCGGCACCCCTCTGCCAACACCCACGGTCACCGCAACCCCGACACCAACGGTGGTACCAACAGCAACCCCGACGACCAATTCGACGGTGCCGCCGACCCGGGCCCCAACACGCACACCGATCCCGACAGCGACCCTCACACCGCAGGTACCAACCGCAACATCGAACATCCCCACTTTCACCCCGGTGCCGCCGTTCACCGCCACACCCACGATCACGCTGACCGCGACGCACGCGCCACCGACCAGCACACCAACGCCTACGGAGACTCAACCACCAACGGGCACGCCGACCCTGACGCGCACACCGACGCTGGCACTCAGCCCCACACCAACCGCCAGCCCAACGCAAGCGGTGCCGGCACAGACAGCAACCGCGACCCCGACCTCCCCCCCCGCCGGTGCGGCCCGCATCGTGTACGCCGGCGGCTCGCTCGATTTCAATATTTTCGTCATCAATCTGGACGGCAGTGGCAAGACCAAGCTCACCACCTACTCAGGTTCGAACAGCATGACCGCGAATCCCGCCTGGAGCCCCGACGGCACCAAGATCGCCTTGGTGGCACCCTTCAATACCGGCGGTGATATCGCCGTCATGAACGCTGACGGCAGCAATCTTCACTATCTGACTCAGGACTCACAACTCAACGGATTCCCGGCCTGGAGCCCCGCCGGCGACCGGATTGTCTTCACCGCGGGTGGCGGCGACGTCGTCGACATCATGAACGCGGACGGATCCAACCGGCACCGGCTGCTGACCAAGGACGCGCTCGGTGCCAAAGTCGGGCACCTCTCCTGGTGCCCGGACGGCAGCCGGATCGCCTTCGAGTCGACCCGGCCCCATGGCGGCGTCACGGACAGCAACTACGAGATTTGGACCATGAATCCGGACGGTACGGGATTGCTGCAGTTGACCAATAACGCATATTCCGACCGCTGGCCGGCCTGGAGCCGCGATACGCTGAAGATTGCATTCGACGCACAGCCTCCAGGCACGGCCCGCAACCTGTACATCATGAACACCGACGGCTCGGGTCAAACAAAGCTGACGACCACGGAGTTCTTCGGCGCTTTCCACGCCGCCTGGAGCCACGACGGCACACAGATCGCCTACAGCAGTCTCCTCGGCATCCGCGTGGCCAACGCCAACGGCTCCGGCGCAGTGTCGGTTCCGAACACGGACAGCACCATCCAGGACTTTGATTTCAAGTGAACCGCGCTATCGCAGTAAAGGAATTTTACTGTGAATCATTTAGGGCCGTTGACATGCGAGCGGATCGCGCCATACTGCGGTTGGCAACTCCGA
The DNA here is from genome assembly GCA_017860575.1 of Deltaproteobacteria bacterium. Lineage (GTDB taxonomy): Bacteria > Desulfobacterota > Binatia > HRBIN30 > HRBIN30 > JAGDMS01. The sequence goes on from JAGDMS010000125.1 coordinate 7,171, forward strand.
TCCACGAGGAGGGAACGATGGCATCTACGAGGATTGGTCGTGGCATGCAGGTGGCCTTGCTGGCTGGGATGTTTGCGGCGGGTTACGTCGTCGGCTCGCTGAACCAGCGCCAGGCCGACGCGCAGCTCGGTGACGTCGGCAAGGCGGCCATGGAGAAGGCCGGTGGCGCCGGCGGAGCCGTCGGCAGCGTGACGCAGCTCGGGTCGTCGATCGTTGAAATGCAGCAGCACGTCGATGGCCTGCAAAAGAACATCGAAACCCTCAAACAGGTGAAATCGGCGCTCGGCGGTTAACCGTCTCGGCACCACAGATACTCACGTTCAACGCGTCACGGGAACACGGAACTCCCGGCCGGGGACGTGTAGACTGAGGGAGGAGAAGACATGCTGAAGGAATTCAAAGAGTTCGCCATGCGTGGCAACGTCCTCGACATGGCGGTCGGTATCATCATCGGCGCGTCGTTTGGTAAGATCATCACCTCATTCGTCAGTGACGTACTGATGCCGCCCATTGGTTTGCTCCTAGGCAAAGTGGACTTCTCCAATCTATTCATCGACTTGTCGGGACAACCGCACCCAAGCCTGGCGGCCGCGAAGGCCGCGGGCGCCGCCACCATCAACTATGGCTTGTTTCTCAACACGGTGCTGGACTTCCTCATCGTGGCCTTTGCGATCTTCCTGCTGATCAAGCAAGTGAACCGCTTCGCGAAGAAGCCCGAGCCTGCCGTTGCCCCAACGACGAAGGATTGTCCCTACTGTGCCTCGGCAATCCCCCTCAAGGCGGTGCGTTGCCCGCAGTGCACATCTGAATTGAAAGCCGCCTGACCGCGCCGACAGCCCCACCGACGACACGCCAACGGCCACGAGGAGCCCGCCCGTAGACACAGGGCGCGCGGGTTGCTCTTTCGGCCGCAAGATCAACGTGCGCCATGCCGTGGTGAGAATTGCGCTCCTCCAGGGGCTACGCTATGGTTGCCGCATGCATGTTTGTGAAACTTCGACGACGACAGGCCAGCCCTGCCCTCGTCGCCCGTCGGCTCTCGCTCCGCACACCGCGGCGAATGGCCAGCACATTGCGCACCTCGAGTCGCCACACCGATGAGCGGCCAGGAATTTCTGAAACTCATCGAGACCGGCGGTGTGGTCATGTACCCACTGCTGCTCTGTTCCATCATCAGCATCGCCGTCATCATCGAGCGGTCGTGGACGCTGATCCGCGCCGCGCGCGCCGCCGAGCGGCTGCATCAGTTGGTCGGCGAGGCGACACAAGAGGGCAGTTTCGCCGATGCACTGGCGGTAAGCCGCCGCGACCCTTCCCCGCTGGGACTGGTCTACAAGGCCGTCCTCGGCCACGCCGATGACGGCGAGCGCGCCCGCGTCGCGCAGCGGCGTCACGGCGAGGTAGCGCGGCGACTGAAGCGCTACATCTGGCTGCTGGGCACCGTCGGGAGTCTGGCGCCATTCATCGGCCTGTTCGGCACCGTCATCGGTATCATTCGCGCCTTCGAAAACATGGCCGCCACCGGTTCGGGCGGGTTCGCCGTGGTCGCCGCCGGCATTTCCGAGGCGCTGATCGCCACCGCCGGCGGGCTGCTGGTGGGCGTGTTGTCGATCTTCGCTTACAACGCCTTCATGGTCCGCATCGGCAATCTGTCTGCGCTCTGGCGCGACTGGACCGACGAATTACTCATGCAACTCGCGCAACCGCGCCCGCGTGAAGGAACGCTGTCCCGTGTCGCTCAGTCCCGCTAACCACGAGGCGGATCCCCAGAACGAAGGGGACATCGTTGCCGAAATCAACGTTACCCCGCTGACCGACATCTTTCTGGTGTTGCTGATCATCTTCATGGTGACCAGCACAGCGCTGACGCAGCAGGGGACCAAGGTCAACCTGCCGCGCGCCGGGGCCGGCAACGCCGAAGCCTCCGGCATCGTCATCACTGCTACCGCGGACCGTCGCATCGAGCTGAACGGTAAGCCGGTACTCATGGAGGACCTGCGCACCGCCCTGGAGACAGCACTGCAAAAGGGGACCGACCGTGGTGTCATTTTACAGGGGGATCGCGAAGTGGTGTTGGAGCAAGCGGTGCAGATCATGAGCATCGCCAAGGAAGCCGGCGCCGAAAAGATTGCGATCGCCACCGCACCGGTGGACGGAGCGAAGGCCCGTTAGCCGAACGCAGAGGCGAGTCCCCCCGGCTCGCCGGACCAAGCCCGTGTTGGACGTATCACCCATCGTGGATATTACCGAGAGCCGGCCGCTGGCCATGCTGCGCGGGGCCATCCAGGCCGCGCGGCCACTGACCTACGTGCGCTCGGCCGAGGAGCAGCGCGTCTCCGACTTGCTGCGCGAGGCCGCCCGACGCATCTTCAGCCCTCCGGTTCCGGTGTTCACCTGGAGCCTGACGGAGGGCATGCGTAACGCTGACGGGAGCCCCGCGGCTGCGGAGAACTTGGGTCCGCGGGCCGCGCTGGATTTCGTCGCTGCCTACCAAGGCCAGGCGCTATTTCACCTCAAGGATTTCCACGAACCCATGCGCGATGCCCCCGATATCCGGCGCCGCCTGCGCGACCTGTACGAGCGTTGCTTCGACAGCGGCAAGTTCGTGGTGATCTCATCGCCCGTGCGCTACCTGCCGGAGGAGATCGCCCGCGACGTCGTCTACCTGGAGTTGACAGTGCCGGACCTGGCGGAATTGCGCACGTTCGTCGAGCGCGAGATGGCGGCAGGCGTCGCCCGCGGTGGCACGGTGGATGCCTCCGAAGGCACACAATTCCAGCTGGCGCGCGCGCTCCAGGGTTTGACCCTGAGTGAGGCGCGGCATGCCCTCCGGCGCGCGATGGCCGTGCACCGGACGCTTGACCCGTCGGTCGTGCCCACCCTCCTGGAAGAGAAACGCCTGCTCGTTAAACGGACGGGGCTGGTCGAGTACGTCGCTGACAGCACGCAAATCGAGCACATCGGCGGCCTGGGAGTTTTGAAGAAGTGGCTGCTGGAACGGCGTAAGCTCTTCGAGATGCGCGACACCATCAGCAGCGACATCGTGCCCAAGGGCCTACTGGTCATGGGTATTTCGGGATGTGGCAAGAGCCTTTCGGTCAAGGCCATCGCGTCCTATTTCGGCTTACCCCTCTACCGCATCGAGATGACGGAAATTTTCTCCGGCCGCCACGGGCCGGCGGAAGGCGCGTTCGTGCAGGCGTGCCGGATGATGGAAGAGATTGCACCCGCCGTCGTGTGGTTCGACGAGATCGAAATGGGCATCAGCTCCGGCAATGAAGGCACGGGCGAGTTGAGCCGCATGTTCGCCTTCTTTTTGACCTGGATGCAGGAGAAGGCGCATGGGTTGTTCGTGGCCGCCACGGCCAACCGGATCGACCTGCTACCGGCGGAGATGATCCGCAAAGGGCGCTTCGACGAGGTATTTTTCGTCGACCTGCCTCTCGACGAGGAACGCGTCGAGATTTTCCGGATCCACCTGCAGCGACGCGGGATCGACGTGGAGCGTTTCAACCTCGAACGCCTCAAACGGTTCACGCGTGGCTGGACGGGCGCCGAGGTGGAGCAGTGCGTGATTGCGGCCCTTACCGCCGCACGGCTGGAGGATCGCGACTTGGTCGACGACGATTTGCTGAACGCCACGGCCAACATCGTGCCGCTTTCCAAGACGATGAAAGAGCAGGTGGATCACATCCGCGCCTGGGCCTTCGATCGCGCCGTCCGCGCCTCCCCGCGCGAGTTCACGCATTGACCCAGTGCAGTCGGGATTTGTCTTCGGGCTTTGGGCCTTAGACTTTGGACTGCGGGCGAAGCCCGCCTTGCGGCCGCATCTGCTCTTGCACGAAGTGCGGCAGGCGGATTAGATTCGCTCCATGGCAAAATCCAAAAGCGCGCCGTCCTTGTCGCGAATCGGCGGGTACATCCGCCGCCAGCGTGAACTTGCCAACATTTCGCTGCACAAGGTGGCCGAGCAGAGCGGGGTCTCATCTGCTGTCCTGAAGGAGATCGAGGCGGGTCTCCGGCAACCGAGCAAGACCCTGCTGCAGTCGCTGGCGGGCGCGCTGCGGCTATCTGCGGAGACGCTGTTCCTGCAGGCCGGCGTCATCGACCCGCAGGACGAGGAAGACATCGCGATCATTCGCGAGATCCGGCGCGATCCGCATATCACGCCGCACCAGCGTGCTATCCTGATCGATATCTATCACGCCTTCTGCGCTGCCAATCGCGCGCGGCACGAATAGGAACGCCTGCTCGGCGTTGGGGCATCGTAGTCTCTCCGTGATCTTCGCAGCCCGAGCCCGTGTCCATGCCCAAGCAACCCTTGAATCGTTTGTGGGATCGCATCGTGCAGGGCCACGGGCTCGGGAAGAAATACGTAAGCGAATTTGAGACACGGACGACTCAGATCTTCCTGGGGCGTTGCTGGCTATTGACTTCCCGCCATCCCCGCCCATAGATGGAAAGCGGCGGCGGTTGCGGGGAGTGGCGGACGTGCCCAGCTTTCGACACCGGCTCACACGAGCACAACAACGCATTTATGACCGGAGTGAAGCCACCTCGGCGATTCCGTTGCGGCCCACGTCGCGTCTCCTGGCGGCCGTCCGGGCACTGCCGGGAATCCTCCTGAGTGCCGATCGGCCGCGGATCGAAGTGGTGTCGCAAGCGATCGCCGATGAGATCTGCGCCGTCTTGCGCGTTGCGCCGCTGCGTGTCACGGTCAGCCAGACGCGGCCGTCCAATGCGCGCGGGGAACTCCACGGCCTGTACACGCCCCCCCATGCCGGCCGCCGCGCTACAATCCAGGTGTGGATGATGACCGCCAAGCGCGGCCAGGTGGTGGCCTTCAAAGCCTACCTGCGCACCCTGCTCCACGAGATCTGCCATCATCTCGATTATCAGCTCTTGCGCCTGCCCGACTCCTTTCACACCGACGGCTTCTATCGCCGCGAGTCCAGCCTGTTCCATCAGATCGGCGGGAACACCGCGGCACGTAACCCGACTGCCGGACGGGCCGCGCCGCAGGGCGGCAACGCCACACGCGCTACGCTACAATGACGTCGATGCATGCAACCGACGATAGCCGCATCGCGGTAACCGACAACCTCGATTTGTTGCTGGTGGTGCTCCCGCCCAGACTGCGGCGCGAGATGGAGCGGCAGCGCGACCTGGCCGCACTGCTCGAAGTGGTGCTCGATCTCGGGCGCCAGCCCGAGGCACGGTTCCCCGAGCGCACCGTGACGCTGAGCCCGGAGCCAATCACGCGCGAAGACCTCGACTACATGACGGCGCGCATCGGCACCTTCACCCGGGACAACCGCGCGGGCATCGAACGCACGTTGCATCGGATCTCGGCTTTGCGCAATCGCGTCGGCGAGATCGTGGGTTTGACCTGCCGCGTCGGACGGGCGGTCTACGGAACCGTCGACATCGTCCGCGATGTCGTCGAGTCCGGGCGCAGCGTCCTGCTGCTGGGGCGTCCCGGCGTCGGTAAAACCACCCTGCTGCGCGAAGCGGCACGCGTGCTCGCCGACGACCTGAACAAGCGCGTCGTCATCGTCGACACATCCAACGAGATTGCCGGCGACGGCGACGTCCCCCACCCGGGCATCGGTCGGGCACGGCGGATGCAAGTGCCGTCGCCGGAGCGCCAGCACGCCACCATGATCGAGGCGGTGGAGAACCACATGCCCGAAGTCGTGGTCATCGATGAGATCGGCACCGAGGCCGAGGCGCACGCGGCCCGCACCATCGCGGAACGCGGCGTCCAGCTGATTGCCACGGCCCACGGCATCAGCCTAGAGAACCTGATCGCCAATCCCATCCTCGCGGATCTCGTCGGCGGCATCCAAACGGTCACCCTGGGTGACGAGGAGGCCCGTAGGCGCCGCACGCAGAAAACCGTCCTCGAACGTAAGGCCCCACCCACCTTCGATATCCTGATAGAGATCCGCGACCAGGACCGCTTCGCGGTACACACCAACGTGGCGGAGGTGGTGGATGCGGTCCTGCGCGGCCAACCCGCCCAGCCGGAAATCCGCCTGCGCTGCGCCGACGGCCGGGTGCGTATCGAGTCGGTGCCCGCGACGGTCCCGCCGATCCCGTCCTACGACCGCAGCCGCCCACACGCGCAGGCGGTGCGCATCTTCCCGTACGCCGTCAGCCGTGAACACCTGGACCGCGCGATCCGCGATCTCGGCGTCGATGCCGTGATCTGTAGCCAGCCACGCAATGCGGATATCGTCGTCACGCTGCGTTCGCTGGCGAAGAAGCGCCCCAAAAAGCTACGGGAGCTGGTAAGTGACAGTGCACACGTACATGCGATCGGCGCTAACACGCAGGCCCGCGTCGCGCAGTTTCTGCGCGAGTTCTTCGAGTTGCCGACCAGTAGCGCCGAACAGGAGGCCGCACTCAAAGAGGCCGAGAATGCCATCGCCGCCGTGATCGCTCACGGCGAACCGGTCGCGCTCAGCCCCCAGCACGCACGCTTCCGGCGCCTGCAGCACCAGCTAGCGGAAGCCCACGGTCTCGGCAGCGCGAGCGCCGGCCACGGCCCGCTCCGCCGGGTGGT
>JAGDMS010000325.1 GCA_017860575.1 Deltaproteobacteria bacterium
CAACAACTCCAGCGGCCCCGCGATCGCGAGTGCCGGCTTGACGCAGACGAATAGCTCTCGCACCGCCATGGTCAGCGGCCACCCGCTTGCCGGCACTGCTGCGTGAGGACGGGCAGCACCTCGGTCACGTCCGCCTGCAGTGCCAAGTCGGCGATCTTGAAGATCGGTGCACCGGCGTCGGTGTTGATCGCGATGATGGTGGCCGCATCCCTCATGCCGATGGTGTGCTGCGTCGCACCGGAGATGCCGCAGGCGACATAGAGCTTCGGTTTGACGACCGCACCGGTTTGCCCCACCTGGCGTTCCCGTGGCAGCCAGCCGAGATCGACCACGACGCGCGTGCCGCCGACCGACCCACCCAGCACCGCCGCCAGGTCCTCTACCAGTTGCATGTTCTCCTTCGATCCCATACCGCGCCCGGCCGCCACCACGATGTCGGCGTGCGCAATGTCGAGCGTCCGCGGATCGCCCGCAATGAACTCGCCCACGTCCACCCGGGAACGCTCCGGGACGACGACCTCCGCACTGACGACGCGCGCCGAGCGCTTCTTGTCTGGTGCGTCGAAACCGAGCACATCGGGAACAACGCTTGCCACACGCGGCCCCGGGCGCGCCGCACCGATGATCGCATGCAGCTTTTGCCCGGCCATGGGGCGTACCATCTCGATGTCACCGTCGTTCCAGTGGAAGTTGACGCAGCCCGGCGCGAACGGCCATTGCCGTTCCAGCGCCAGACGTATGGCCGTGTCACTCCCCGTCGTGGTTGCGGCAAACAGCACCAGCGCGGGATGCCGGATGCTGCACAGGTGGCCGACCGTCGCAACGACGAGGTTGGGATCGTAGTAGCGTAGCCGTTCGTCCTCGACGACGTACACGGTGTCCGCGCCATAGTGCGCTAGGGACTCAACCAGCGGCGTCACGTGGTCGCCCAGCGCGACGGCGCACACCTGGCCGCCCGCTTCCTTGGCCAAGCGCCGCGCCTCGCCGAGCAGTTCGAAGGTCACGCGATCGACCGCGTCGCCGCTGTGCTCGGCAACGACCCACAACTCGCTTGTGACCCGGCCGTTCTCTTGTGGCGTCATACGGTGATCGCCTCGTTGACGATTTCCGCCAGGTCGCGGATCTGCGCGCCAGCCTCGCCTGTGTCGCGTGCGGCACTGCCGCTGGCCGCATCGTCGAACATGGTCATGCAGAACGGGCACGCAGTTGCGATCACCTGGGCACCGGTGCGCAAGGCCTCCGCGTAGCGGTTGGCGTTGATCTTGGTTCCCAGTCCAAGTTCGAACCACATGTTCGCGCCGCCGGCCCCGCAGCAGAAGCCCTTGTCGCGGTGGCGCGGCATCTCGCGCAGTTCGACACCCGGCAGCGCCGAGAGCGCGGCGCGCGGCGCGTCGTACACATCATTGTGGCGGCCGAGGTAGCAGGAATCGTGGTAGGTGACGGACTGCTGCGCCGGCGGGGTGCCGAAGGATAATCGGCCGGTAGCGATCAGCGTGCGGATGAACTCAGTGTGATGCACGACTTCGTATCGCCCGCCGAATTCCGGGTATTCGTTCTTGAGCGTGTTGAAGCAGTGCGGGCATTGCGTGACGATCCGGCGCACGCCGTATTTGTCAAGCGTGGCAATGTTGTCGCGCGCCAACTGCTGGAACAGCCCCTCTTCGCCCAGGCGGCGCGCCGGATCGCCGGTGCAGCGTTCCTCGGGGCCCAGCACCGCGAACTTGACCCCGGCACGGCTCAAGAGGCTGGCGACCGCCCGCGCCACCCGCTGAGCGCGCTCGTCGAATGCGCCGGCACAGCCGACCCAATACAGCACCTCAACCTCGGCACCTGGCTGCGCGCGCTCGACGCACACGCCCGCGGGCAGGCCGGACGCCCACACCAGTCGCTGCTCCGGCGGGAAGCCGAAGGGATTCCCGGTGCGGCGCAGGTTGCGGAGCGTCGTCGCGATGTTCGGATCGACCCGGCCCTGCTCCGTCAGCGTGCGGCGTACATCCACAAGGAAATCGATATGCTCGATGGCGACCGGGCAGGCCTCCATGCAGGCACGGCACGTGGTGCAGGACCAACTTTCCGCCGGGGTGATGATTTTCTCAAGCGCTGTCGGCCATCCGGACCCGCCAGCGTGATCCATATGGGTGCGCACCGCCAGGATGATCCGTTTCGGCGACAGCGGGCGCTGGCTCGCCCACGCCGGACAAGCCTGCTGACACAAACCACATTCGGTGCAGGCATCGGCGCTCAGCCGCTGCTTCCAGCTCAAATCCGCCAGCACCCGCGGCGCGACCCGCAGTGTGGCACCCGCCTCCAACTGTTCAAGGCGGAAGGGCGTGGTGAGGGTACCCTTGGGCTGGAACGGCACGAAGAAGATATTGAGCGGTGCCGTGATGGCATGGAGCATCCGCGTGAATGGGATCGACGCAATGAACGTAAACGTGACCACGGCGTGAACCCACCACGTGCACCGATGGGAGAGCGCCAGTGTGACGGGATCGAGCCCAGAGGCCTGAATGAGCGCCGCTACGACCGCCCCGCCGGGCGACCAGTCGAACCAGTAACTGCCGCGCAGGGTCATCCGGAATCCCTCCAGCAGGAACCCGGTCACGCCGAGGGTCGCGAGAAACGCCAGGACGATACCGTAGCTGCCCCCGGCGATACGTTCGGGACGGACGACATAGCGCCGGTGGACAGCGATTCCGAGCCCTACGAGCATCAGGATTCCGAACGCATCGAGAACCAGCGACGCGACCAGATAGAACAGTCCATGGTAAAAGGAGAGCGGCGTGTCGTGTTCGAGCGCGACCAGCTCGGTACCGACGAAGAGAATCAAGAAGCCCCAGAAGATCAGCAGATGCATCAACCCCGACGAGGGCTCGCGCCGCAACCGCGGCTGCGTGAACACCTGTTCGAGGAAGTACGCGATGCGGCGCGGCAGTTCGCGCGTGACGATCCGCACGTCGGCCGCGCCTGACATCCAGCGAGCAATGCGCCGCAGCAAACCGACAGCGAACACCAACAGCGACGCGCAAGCCAGCAGGTAGAACCATGTCTGCTGCGTCGCCGGAATGTTGCCGAAGATTTCCCGGGTGACGTCGTGCATGCCCGCTAACTCGTCGGTCGTGGTCGTCGGTGGACAGACGCGCGCCGCGCTCAGGCGCGCAGCTGGAGACGGAGTGCCGCGATGAACTCTGGAGTCGTCCCGCAGCACCCGCCGATGAAGCGCGCCCCCGCCGCAATCAGTTGCGGTACGTATCCCGCGAACGCCTCCGGGGTCATCCGGTAGATGACCTCACCATCGACCCACTCGGGAATCCCGGCGTTGGGTTTGATCCAGATGGGCTGGTCCGTGGCGGCAGCCATCGCCGCGCAGATCGGCACGATTTGCTCGATGCCGATCCCGCAGTTGGCGCCAATAGCCTGGGCCCCCGCACGCGTGAGTTCGACCACCGCCTGCTGCGGGGTCACCCCCATCATCGTCCGGTCCTTGGACTTTCCGGCGTCGAACACCATGCAGGCGACCACCGGCAGACCGGTGGCCGCGGCCGCCGCCACCGCCATGCGCGCCTCCACCACGTCGATCATCGTCTCGACCAGCAACGCGTCGGCGCCCGCGTCCGCCAGCGCCTGCGCTTGCTCCGCGAATGCTGCCGCCAAGGCGCTCTCGGAGATGTCGCGCCGCATGAGCAGCTTGCCGCTGGGTCCGATCGACGCGAACACGAGCGCCCGTCCTTGCGCGGCACGCCGCGAGATTTCCACCCCGGCGCGGTTGATGTCGACGACACGGTCACGCTCCGAATACCGTTCGAGCGCGATCCGGTTGGCCCGGAAGGTATTGGTGAGAATGATTTGACTGCCGGCGTCGACATACGCGCGCGCGACCTCTTCGACCCGCTCGGGATGCGCCAGGTTCCAAAAGTCCCCCACCTCGCCGGGGGGCAACCCGCGCGCCTGGAGCTGGGTGCCCCAGGCGCCGTCGGTCAGCACCGGACCCTTGGCAGTCAGCTTCGCGATCAGCGAGTTCGCGCTCATATGTACCGCCGCCCTGAGGCCGTCGCGTTGCTCTCCATGCCGCTTGTCACCTTTCTGCCCGCACGCGGTACGCGAATAGTACCTCTTTTGCGTGCACGCTGTCGAAGGGTGGTCCGGCTACTTCAAGGGCATTCCCATGCTCGCCAGTTCATCCATCACCCGCCTCATGCCGGCTTCGTACTCCGCCTTCGGCTTCATGGTCTTCAAATCGTAGGTGTCGGGGAAAGGGATGTGCCCGCTGGGCACGGTGGGCTTGAGCGCCTCCACCTTGCGCATGATTTTCTGCAGCAGTTCGTTGCATCTCTCGCGCGACAGTCCCGTGACCGCGTCCATCATCTCTCCGACAAAGCGGGCTTCCAGTCCGGTGTGACCTGCGAACCATGTGTAAGCCATTCCACTCGGCACGGACGCGACCACCATCCCCGCCGACTGCCACAGCGATAGCGGCGTCCGCCAGGCCTTGTCGCCCGAAATGGCCGTGCCGGCCGCAACCCCGAGGTGGCGCTCCGAGGCGCGGCAGGCGGCGCTGAACGCCCAGTGCGCGTCGCGCGTAGCCCACGTCCCCTCGAGATGGCTGGGGTAATAACTCATCGTCGCGCCGTGGGCGTAACTCAGTTGGCCGAGGCCGTTGGCGATCAGACCCACCGCCGTGTCCGCCGCATCGCGGCACAGCGCTCCAATGCAGGACATCGAGCTTTGCCAGGGCTCGATGCCACGCAACTCGCAGAACTGGGCGAGCAACAAACTTCTCCAGGTCAGTTTCTGCTCCGGCATGATGTGCACACCAATCTGGGTGTTGTGCGGCTCGCGCAATCCCGGGGTCATCATCGCCATGGTGCCGCCCACGGTACTGACGGTGCAGAGCAGGCCGAGGTTCAGCTCCGGCCTGCCCACGCGGCGCAAGGCCTCCTTGAGCGCATCCTGCTCCCACAGCGCGACGTGGACCTCGCTGGGCGTGCCCGCCTGCGGGGCGACGTTGCCGAGCCTGTCGAGACAGGCCACCATGCCGGTCCCCTTGACGCGCTCCTCCTGCACCAGGCTCTGGACGTACTCGATGAAATAATCCGTGGGCACGACACCGCCGCCGCCAGCGTAGTTCGTGGGCGCCCACGTATCCGTGCCCTTGCGGTAGCGCAGGCTCATGCGATCCTTGCCGCGTCCCAGCACGGCGTTCGCGGGCATCTCCTGCGATTCCCTGGCGATTTGCAGGAGCTCCTCCCTCGTGTACTTGACGACCCGCTGGGTATCCATCATGTACAAGCCAATTTCGGCAAGCAGGTCGACACCCGCCTCGAACACCGCGTCGGCGGTACGATCGTCGACGACCAACTGTTCCGGGTCGTACTTGATATCGTAGCGGGCAACGAGCTCACGCACCTTCATGGCGAAATCGATGTCAAAGTCGTCCGCCTTCATCACCGGGCCCGTGGTCGCTCTGCGCTGGAAATCCAAGATTGGAATCATCGGTTGGCCTCCCTAGGATCAGGTTGTTGGTTGTCAGGTTGTTACGGTGTTAGGTTCGGGTGGCAGGATCCAGGAACATCACAACCAACCACTTAGTTCCGTCGCG
>JAGDMS010000126.1 GCA_017860575.1 Deltaproteobacteria bacterium
AGTCACCGCCGGTGGGGGGCTCGATGTCAATCTGACGCCCAATATTTCGGTCGGTGTGTTCGGTCGCTGGCACCTGGCCTACATGTCGCCCCATCCCTACATGCTGGTTGGCCAAGTGGCGGACCAGCAAGGCCCGGCCGATATCCAATGGGTGACGGCGGGCATTGCTCTGCAATGGGCGTTCGCGCAGCCCGCAGCCCCTCCGCCGCCGCCGGCTCCGGTGGCACAGGCGCCGCCGCCCGCCCCACCGGCCAAAAAGAAGATCGTGCTGCGCAGCGTGCACTTCGACTTTGACAAGGCGACGCTGAAGCCCGAGGCCAAGCCGATCCTCGATGAGGCGGTGCAGGTGCTCAAGCAGGAAGGCAGCGTGGACATCGTCGTCGAGGGGCATACCGACAGCATCGGTACCGAGCAGTACAACCTCCGGCTGTCGCGTCGGCGTGCGGACACCGTGCGGCGCTATCTGGTTGACCACGGGATCGCCGCATCACGGATCACGGCCGAAGGTTTCGGCGAGTCGAAGCCCGTGGCGTCCAACGACACCGCTGACGGACGTGCGCAGAACCGGCGGGTGGAACTGCATGTCCGGTGACCGCCCCGGCGCCCAGGTCAATGCGGCGAGTGGTGGATGGCGTGTGCCGGTCATGCAGAATTGCTCGTTCGCTGATCAGCGCTGTCGGTTTGGAGGCTGTCAGCACAGAAGAGGGACGATGGTGCGGTCGGTGCGTGTCTCAGACGCATCGACCGCAACCGTGCCAAACGTATCATCATCGTTTGAGCCTGTGCGGCGCATAGCGCCGGCAGCTGGATGCGGTGGCTCGGCCGCGTCATTTCCTGCCGCCAGGGAACGTCCCCTCAAGATGCCATACGAGCACGCCGCCGAGTTGCCGATCCCCAATAGCGGCGAACCTTTTTGGCTGGCGCGTTACGTCTGACCTCATATTGTGGTTGCGATGGTAGAATCCCATCCCACGCTGCCCCGCCGCTCCATGACCGACATCGTCTCAGCCGCTTCCCTCTGCTGCTGCGCGCTGCACAGAGCGGTTCTTGCTGAGGAGACGTTCCACTACCGGAACCAAATCCCGCAGGACCTGTTCTCCCCGCTCGTCCTCTACTAGGCAGGCAAGGATGTAGCGGCGCCAGGACTCATCCCAAACCAAGACCGAGTCGGAATGCCAGATCTTCCATTGGCCGGACTTTCGGTGCAGGTGTTGCGGGGGAACGGACTGCTCCAGCACTTGGACGAACTTGTCGTGGAGGTCGGGGAACGCCAGGACGTCGAGCATCTGCGACGAGCGTTCGGGGCCGATGATCCTGCCGTACGCCAGCGCATAGTAGAAGCGACAGAGCTGGAACACCGTGGCTGCGTGGATCAGGCCCTTGAGGGGTTCGGGATTGGACTCGCCCCCCGGGGCGTACCAGCGTCCCAACCAGAGCCCGCCACCCTGAGCCGCGTCATAGAAGTGGTAACGCGGATCGGTAAGGAGGGCACCAATTTCCTTCAAGCCCAGGCGGGTAATCATCCGACTGGCGGCAGCATTGTCCGAGCGGCGAATCATTTCCATGAGGTCCGCCTGGACCTCGGGGGTGTCGTGCAAGATGCCGTCTTCGAAGCCCTGGAATGCGGCCAACAGGATGGCGAGCTTGGGCAAGCTGGCGCCGTACATCATGACGTTGCCGTTCACCCGGGCAAAGCGTGGGCTCTTGGGATTCGAAAGGTCCACTAGACCTACGGCCATTTTCCCCGACGCGATCAGGGACCGCCAGAGGGCGTTCCCGTGTAAAGCCGCATCCAGCTCTGCCTGGAACCTGGTATTCCAGGTGTGCTGCAGCGGCTGCCAGGCCGCACCCGAGACGGGAACGGGGAGTGGCAGGGTGGATTCTGCCCTGCCGCAGGTGGCCTCCACGCCGACATGTGCAAGGACCACAAGAAACACGGCGCTGAGAAATTTCATGTTACTTGGCAAGTTCTTCTGTCTTCTTCGCCGCGAGTAAGAGGTTGGAGGTGCCCACCCGGTGGTGATAGCCGATGCCGAAGGGGAGAGGATACACATTGTTGCCGCGTTCGTACACCTGGGCCAGATCTTTCTGATACCGGTATTCAAACGGATGGATGGGTACAACGTAGGAGCCGAAAAATTTGAGAGCCCAAGTGGCCGGCTCGAAGTCCCTCAGCGGAATTGCCGAATCATCCTGGAGCACGTACCGGCTCTGGTTCAGAATGAATTGCCGAAGTTTGGAACAGTACCGACTGGCCAGTAAGTAGGAGGCGGACTTGGTGAAAGTCGTCAGAGAGCCGAACCCTTTCAAGAACGAGGCGAAGTGCAGGTTGCGCCCGAACGTGCCGTCTTCGAGATTGCATCGAAAGTAATAAAGCGTCTGTGTCCCGGCCGCCGCTTGGCCCTCAAAAACGAGGCGCACCCCTGGAATCCCCTTCCCAACGGTTCCTTGACCTGCCGCGGGTAACCCCTCTACGGTACCATCCGGTTTCAGGGCCACATATTCGATTTCTAGCACCCGGGCTTGCTCCCTGGCCAGGAAAAACAGCAAAACCGGAAGCACACCCCTGAGTTTCGTTTGGCCGATTTGATGTGCCATTTTCGAGGTCACAAAGAAATCGATCTGGAGATAGTCGTACAGGGAACGTTGCAGGGAGGCAAAGTAATCCTGTGCATCGAGGGCGGAAAAATCGGGTAGCGCCCCCACCGGTTCCAGGGCGACGAGGACGTACGTCTTGGCGTAGGGGAGGAGGGTGTAGACGTTGACAACATCCGGGCCGCTGAACGGGTAAAACACCGCGGAAGTCCTGACTGCGCCCAGCTCCTGTGCCGCCCACTCCCGCATGGGCCGTAGTTGCGTGGTGGCAAACCTTTCCCAACTCCGTTGGATTGATTCAGCATAGCTGATCCAGGCCGGCGTCTTTTCGTGCGCCGCCAGGCTGCTCCCGGGAGTGGGCAGGCCCGCGATCAACCGGGCATACTCATTGTAACGCGAGGTGCTTTCCTCGGCCGTTGCTCCGTGCAGGTTGTTGCTCTCGCCCACCCGGTCTCCGGGCTCCGCAGCAGTGCTCGGGCAAACGCACGAACCCAGGGACAGGAGAAGCATTATCGTCAGACAGCAAGACAGGGTCGGCTTCCGAAGCGTCATTTCTGCCCTCTGTGTCGAGGTTGCTCATAGAATACTGACTGAGGGGTTGCTGCTGAAGCACGCCCGTCGATTGGAGGATGCCGCGCGCCGGTAGAAGCCAGGCTCAACCCGTGGCGGAGGCTGCGTACAGTACAACTCATGTCATCGAGGTGATGCTGGTGCGGAAGCGGGCGAGCGCGTAGCCGAACAGGCCCGAGCCGATCACGGCGAGCGCCAGGAATTGCGGCCAGACGACCGCCAGGCCAGCGGCGCGATAGAGAATGGCTTGTGCCAGGATCACGAAATGCGTGGTGGGCGCGACCAGCATCACCAATTGCACCAATTCCGGCATACTCTCCCGCGGTGTCGTGCCGCCTGACAGGATCTGCAGCGGCAGCAGCACCAGCATCAACAACAGGCCGAATTGCGGCATCGAGCGGGCAATGGTGCCCAGGAAGATGCCCATCGATGTGGTGGCAAACAGGTGCACGGCGGTACCGGCCAGAAACAGCGCGATGGAGCCTTCGATGGGAACCGCCATGAGTCCCTGCACGACGAACGACAGGGACAAGGCGCAGGCGGCAAGCACGACCAGCGCCATCGCCCAGACCTTGCTGGTCATGATCTCGAACGGCGTCACGGGCATCACCAGCAGGTGCTCAATGGTACCGTGCTCGCGCTCACGAATCAGCGCGGCGCCGGTGAGCACGATCGCCAGCATGGTGACCTTATCGATGACCTGCATCACTGCGCCGAACCAGGACCTGTTCAGCCCCGGATTGAAGCGCGCCCGCAGGACGAGTTCCACCGGCGGCACGACATCGGCACGGTAGTGTTGCACGAACGCGCTGACCTCGTTGCCGACGATGGTTTGCACGTATGCGTTCCCGGTGAAGGCCTGGCTCATGCGGGTCGCGTCGACGTTCAGCTGGATCGTCGGCTGCCGACCGGCCAGCAGGTCGCGCTGGAAATCCGGCGGGATGTCGAGGGCGAAGGTGTCGAGTCCGTCGTCCATCCGCGCATCCATCTCGGCCTGGGTGATTGTCACGGGAGGGGCGAAATAGGGCGGGTAGAAGGCGGCGGCGATGCGCATCGAGAGTGGCGAGCGGTCCTCGTCTACGATGCCAATCGGCGCCTTGTGCAGCGACTCCGGCATCGCTGTCGCTCCCGCGTAGATCGCAAAGGTGAAGGCATAGACGATCAGCACGAGCATCATCGGATCGCGGGCCAGGCTGCGCAGTTCTTTGATACCTAGATGCAGGATGTTGGCTGCGTGCACGGATCAGGTCTCCTGCTTTTTCAGTAGCGCTACGCAGAGCCCGAGCAGCAGCGGCCCCGCGAACAGGAGGGGGAGGAACGACAGGTGGAGATCGGCGAAATGCAACGCCTTCGAGAAGGTGCCCCGGGCGATGGTCAGATAGTACGTGGTCGGATAGATCCGCCCGATCAACGCGCCCGCGCCCTCCAGGGAGGACACCGGGTTGAGCATGCCGGAGAACTCCACCGCCGGCAGGATCGTGAGCACGGCGGTGCCGAAGACGGCGGCGATCTGGCTGCGCGTGAACGTGGAGATCAACAGGCCCATGGCGGTGGCGGCGGCGACATAGAGCAGCGTTGCGGCACTCAGCGCGATCAAGCTGCCTTTCAGTGGGACGCGGAAGAG
This sequence comes from Deltaproteobacteria bacterium, assembly GCA_017860575.1. Classification (GTDB taxonomy): domain Bacteria; phylum Desulfobacterota; class Binatia; order HRBIN30; family HRBIN30; genus JAGDMS01. The sequence continues at coordinate 4,790 of JAGDMS010000126.1, forward strand.
GGTGACCGCGAGCAGCGCCAGCAGCACGAAGTTGAGCATCGCCAGAATGATATAGGGGAGCTGTTTGCCGAGTAAAAACTCCAGGCGGGTGACCGGGGTGACATAGAGATTGACGATGGAGCCGAGTTCCTTCTCGCGCACGACGCTGAGCGCGGTGAGCATGGCCGGAATCAGCATCAACAGCAGAGGGATTACAGCCGGCACCATCGCTACCAGGCTCTTGACGTCCGGGTTGTAACGGAAGCGTGTCTCGATGGTGGCGAGACCACCCGTGCCTGCGGCGCCGAACGCGCGGGCAGCCTTTTCGGCGAGCCACTGCGCATGCATCCCCTGCACGTAGCCGCGTGCGGTTTCCGCGCGCGTCGGCATGGCGCCGTCGATCCATGCACCGATCTGTACCGGGCGGCGGCGCGCCAGGTCGCGCCCGAAGCCCGGCGGGATCTCGATCGCCAGGCTCAGCTCACCGGCGCGCATGCGCCGGTCCAGATCGGCATAGTCGATGATCGGTGCATGCTCGATAAAATAGCGTGAGCCGGCGAGATTGAGCGTGTAGTCGCGGCTGGTCGTGGTCTGATCGCGATCGAGCACGGCGAAGGACAGATGCTCCACGTCCATGTTGATGCCGTAGCCCATGACGATCATCAGCAGCACGCTACCGAGCAGTGCGAGCGTCAGGCGGATCGGGTCGCGCCGCAGCTCCAGTGCCTCGCGCCGCGCGTAGCTGAACATGCGCTGGGGATCAAAGGCGCGCCGCCGCGGCGGCCGGCTGGCCGGGGGCGGTGCGATCGCAGCGGACGCGCGCGCTGCCGGGCCCGCCGGCGCCACGTCGGCCCCTGCAGCCTCACCCAGCGCCTCTTCCAGGTAGCTGATGAAAGCGTCCTCCAGCGTGGCCACGTTGCGTTTCTTGACCAGCGCGGCCGGCGCATCGCTGACCAGCACGCGGCCGGCGTGCATCAGCGAGATGCGGTCGCAGCGCTCGGCCTCGTTCATGAAGTGCGTCGAGATGAAGATGGTGACCTTGTCGCGGCGCGCGAGGTCGACCAGAGCTTGCCAGAATCCGTCGCGTGCCACCGGATCGACGCCCGAGGTCGGTTCGTCGAGGATCAACATTTCCGGCTGATGGATCATCGCGACCGCGAGGGAGAGGCGCTGGCGTTGGCCGAGCGGCAATGCGTTGGGTAGGGCCTCCATGATCTCGGTCAGCCCGAACCGCCGCGCTACCTCCGCGACGCGTCCAGCGATCACGTTGGCGGGGACATGAAACAGCCGCGCGTGCAACTCCAGATTCTGCTGCACCGTGAGCTCGGTGTAGAGCGAGAAGCTTTGCGACATGTATCCGACCCTGCGGCGCGTTTCGAGGTCGTGCGGTTTCACTTCCTGGCCGAACAACCAGGCCTGCCCCTCGCTGGGCGGCAGCAGGCCGGTGAGCATCTTCATTGTGGTCGTCTTGCCACAGCCGTTGGAGCCGAGAAAGCCGAAGATCTCCCCGCGACCGATGCGGAAGCTGACATGGTCAACCGCGACGAAGTCGCCGAATCGCATGGTCAAGTCCCGCGCTTCGATCGCGACGGCCCCATCTTCCGCTGCTGCGCGCGGCGGGATCTCCACCGCGCGATACCCTTGGCGCTTCTGTGGCGGCAGCAAGGCAACGAAGGCGGCCTCGAGCGAGGCGGTCCCCGTCTGCGCGAGTAGATCCTGTGCGGCGCCGGTGGCGAGCACGCGGCCAGCGTCCATCGCCACCAGCCAGTCGAAGCGTGCTGCTTCCTCCATGTAGGCGGTTGCCACCACCACACTCATGCCGGGTCGGTTGGCCCGGATGCGCGCGATGAGATCCCAGAATTGACGGCGCGAAAGCGGGTCGACACCGGTGGTCGGTTCGTCGAGGATGAGCAGGTCCGGGTCATGGATCAATGCGCAGCAGAGGCCGAGCTTCTGCTTCATGCCGCCTGAAAGCTTGCCCGCGGGGCGGTCCGGGAACGGGCCGAGGCCCGTGCCGGCCAGTAACTCGGTGATGCGGCGCTCGCGTTCGGCGAGACCGTGTCCAAACAAGCGGCCAAAGAAGTCGATGTTTTCAAACACGGAAAGGGTCGGGTACAGGTTCTTGCCCAGGCCGGTGACGCACCTCGGCAATGTCGCCGCCGAGCACCTCGATCCGCCCCGCCTGCACGGCGCGGGCGCCGGCGATGAGGGAGAGCACGCTCGACTTGCCGACGCCGTCCGGGCCAATCAGCCCGGCCATGCAGCCCGCCGGCACATCCAGGCTGACGGCGTCGAGGGCACATGTCCTCCCATAGCGGAGGCTGATGTCCCGCAAGCGTGCGACCGGTTCCATTCCGCCCGCTGCGCCAACGGGGGCACGACGGCTCATTGCGGCAGCCGGACCTGCAGGTGAGTCGGCCATGTGGCCCGAGAATCGAGCCGGACATAGGCCATGCCCGGCACACCCGTCTTGACCTGGGTGATGTGTTCACGCAGCAGCTCTGGGGCGATCCGCGCCTTGATGCGGAACACCAGCTTCTGCCGCTCTTCCTCGGTCTCCACGGTCTTTGGCGTGAACTGAGCGACATCCGCAACGTAGGTGGCCTGCGCCGGGATGACATAGTGGGGCAGGGCGTCGAGCACCAACCGCACCTCGGTCCCGAGCGCCACGCGGCCGGCCGCTTTCGTTGGCAGGAAGAAGGTCATATAGACATCACCAAGGTCAACCAGATTCAGCACCCGACCGCCGGCCGAGAGCACCTCGCCCGGTTGCGCGACACGATACTGCACACGGCCGTCCCGCGGGGATCGTAGGACACTGTCGTCGATGTCCGCCTGCAGGCGTTCGATGGTGGCGCGCACGGCTTCGACCTCCGCCTCGGCCCCGATGACCTGGGATCGGGCGGACGCGATGGCCGCGACCGCTGCCGCCGATTGCGCTTCGGCGGCGCTTACCGCCGCTCTCGCCCCCTCGAACCGCGCCCGATCGTCATCCAACTTCTCCACCGATTCTATGCCTCTGGTCCCAAGCTTCTGGGTGCGCGCGAAGCGTTTGCTGGCGGCGTCGAACTCGGCCTGGCGCTGCGCCACCACGGCCAGCGCCGCCGTCTTTTCTGCCTCGCGCTGCGCGACCTGGCTCTGGGCGGTCTCAATGCTGATGCGCGCGCGTTGCAACTGCGCCGCGGCCTCCCGCCGCTGCGCCTCCAGCACCGCGGTGTCCATGTTGGCCAGAACCTGTCCGGCGCGGACGAAGTCGCCTTCGTTCACAAGGATGTCCTTGATGCGGCCTGGAGCTTTGGTGGCAATGTCGATCTCAACCGCCTCGAGGCGGCCGTTGCTGCTGGCGAAGCCCTCCGGCAGGCTGGACGTTTTGAATCGCTGCCATGCGAAGATACCGACCGCCGCAATAATGGCCGCGCCGACACCGGCCCTCATCCGTCTGCTCCAAACGCGTTGGTCCATCCCACGTTTTCCTTTGCTCCACTTGGGCGCTCCTGTGCCGAGGACAGGCTCAGCCGATGCGGCGGCGCTCCACGGCTCTTTACTGCTGCGTCGCACGCTTTGCTAGGGTAGCGCAACGGATCGAGCGCGTCGCTGCGGACTATACGCCCATTTGTCGTTGAACGTCTGCTCGCTTCGAGATCCGTCAGCCAATCGGTCGATGTCGTTCGCATGCATCTCTCACGGGGACATTCGCGACTGTCCCCCCGCGCACAAGAGGCGATGCGCCGCTCCCGCGCGGCGGCTGAAGCGAAGGCGAAACCGTTTGCCCTCTTTTCCCCTCCCGCCGCGATGGGGACGCCCGTAGAATGTTCAACACAGGGACTATGGTAGAGGTGTGTTGTGGGGCGGGCTGCCCGCGTCAACGTCCAGGGAGCCTGAGTGCGCTCGACCAACATGTTGATGAGGGACGACGGTCGTTGGCCTAAGCGAATGCTGGCCGGGGTTGTGTAGGCGAGAATGCGATGGATGTTCCGCGGACACCCCATCGGTGGTCGGTCACGCCGACGCAGGCGCGCGCCATCCAGCAAAGGCTGGCGCCGCTGGTGCGGCAGGCGCCGCTTCATGGCGTGCCGCGCCTCGTCGCCGGTCTCGATGCGGCGTTCTCGAGTGACGACGGGCTGTGCTTGGCGGCCGCGGTGGTCTGGGACCTGCGGGAGCACAGGGTGATCGAGCAGCACGTGGCTGTCCGGCGGTTGACCTTCCCGTACGTGCCGGGGTTGCTCTCTTTCCGTGAGGGGCCGGCGCTGCTAGCTGCGCTGCGCCAGGTGCGCACGCCACCGGATGTGCTCCTGTGCGACGGGCACGGCCGGGCGCATCCGCGGCGCTTCGGCATTGCCTGTCATATCGGCGTCCTCCTCAACCTGCCGACCATCGGCTGCGCCAAGAGCCGGCTCATCGGTACACATCACCAGCCGGGACCGCGGCGTGGCTCGGTAACGGCGTTGCGCGATGGCGGCGAGGTGATCGGCAGCGTGCTGCGCACGCAGGACGGCACCAACCCAGTCTTCGTCAGCATCGGCCACCTGATCGATCTGCGCGCGGCCCAGCGGATCGTTCTTGCCTGCGCTCCTCGCTATCGGCTTCCGGAGCCAACTCGTCTTGCTGACCAGGTTGTCGGTGCTGCGAAGCGGGCAATGCAGTGAGGTGGGCGGCCGGGACGGCGATTCACCCCGCGGCGCTCACTGGTCACGAACGCGGAACTCGATGGCGACGATCTCGTCGATGGTGACGAGGACGTCGTAAAATTCCTTCTGTGCAGGACCATTCAGCACAACGAGATGATTGCCGACGCTCCCGATGGGCCCGCGGTAGCTCTGCCCATTCTTCAGCACGACGGTGACCGGTTTCTTCGTCGCCATCGCCGCGACAAGGTTGTCGCGCATCGTCGTATTGGCATTCAACGGCGACTCGGCCGCCGCGGCCGAGACCGTGGTCAGCAAGAATAACAGACAGAGATGCCTCCAGAATATGCGCAGCATTCGAACCCTCTCCTTTTCGGTTGCCGCCCGTCGATGCGGGACAAGTGACCACAGCGCGACCGGTAGAGCAAGACACGCGCCGACTGTGCTTTCCGCCACGTGCTGGCAGCTCGTGGGGATGACGGACAATGGCCGATGGCGCGCTGGTCAAAACGCGCATCTTGGGCTTTACGGACGCCTGCCGTGCGTACTATTCGGAGAGCCTCAGGGCCCAATATCAGCGAGGTCAAGGACGGATGGCGACGCCCACCTCATCGTCCCTCGTTCCCGCTGGAGGTGAGAACCTCACTGCCCGCTTGACGTCGGGGGCGCTTGCGCGCGAATGACGTTCATCGCCATGGCGATCATCGCGCCGACGTCGGAGACGGTTGCGGGCAAGATCACGGTGTTACTGGCCTTTGCCAGCTCGCCGAACCGGTTGATGTATTGCTCGGCGACGCGGAGCTGAACCGCTTCGTAGCCGCCGGGAACGCGGATGGCCTCGGCGACGTTGCGGATGCCCTTGGCCGTGGCCTCGGCAATCGCGAGGATCGCGGCCGCGGCACCCTCGGCCTCGTTGATCTGTTGCTGCTTCTTCGCTTCCGACGCCTTGATCACCTGCTGCTTCTCGCCCTCCGCCGTGTTGATGGCGGCGTCGCGGCTGCCTTCCGACGTCAGGATCACCGCGCGCTTCTCGCGCTCGGCGCGCATCTGCTTCTCCATCGCGGCGAGCACGTCCTGAGGCGGCGTAATGTTCTTGATCTCATAGCGGAGCACCTTGACGCCCCACGGTTCTGAGGCCTTGTCCAGCTCGTTGACGAGTTGGACATTGATATGGGCGCGCTCTTCGAAGGTCCGGTCCAGATCGATTTTCCCCACTTCGCTGCGCAACGTCGTCTGGGCGAGCTGCGTGATCGCGAAAAGGTAATCCGACACGCCGTACGACGCCCGCTCCGGATCAAGGACCTTCAGGTACAACACGCCGTCGACGTGCACCTGAACGTTGTCTCGCGTGATGCAGACCTGTTCCGGGATGTCGAGCGCCGTCTCCTTCAGTGAATGGCGGTAGCGGATGATGTCGACGAACGGTACGAGAATGTGGAAGCCGGCACTCAGCGTTGAGTGATACTTGCCGAGGCGCTCGACCACGGACGCAGTCTGCTGCGGGACCACGATCGCGGTCCGGGCGACAACGACCACGACGAGTACCGCCAGGACCAGGACGACGACAACCGCACCGGCCATGATGCTCCTCCCTTCTTCTAAACCCTCTCCCGGTTTCCCAGTCGCGCGCTCAGTCTGCCCGAACCCACAACGTCAGGCCTTCCACGCGTTGCACGCGGCACCTTTGGTCTCGCCGCAATGGTTGCGCGTCCGCGTTGCGGACCGTCCAGCTCGTGCCGCGGAGCTCCGCCTTGCCGATCGCGCCGGCCGGCAAATCGTCAAGCAGCGTCGCCAGCTCTCCCACGAGGCTGTCGACCTCGCCCGCCGCGTCCGGCCGGCGCTGCAGGCGCACCAGCATCGGGCCGCGAATCAGTAACAGCGAGACGACCGACAACACCGAGAACAGGAGCCACTGCAGCCACACTGGGCCACCAGCCCCCGCTCCCACCAAGGTGCCGAGCACCAGGCTGGCAATGCCGAAGAAGAGGAAATAGAAACCGCCGGGCGTGAGCATTTCCAAACCCAGCAGGCCCAGACCAACGACAAGCCAGCACCACCACGGCATCGGCCCTCAGGTAGTCAAGCTGCTGTAAAAAAGCAAACGGCATTTATATGGATAGCCTGCACAACGCTCAAGGGGAAACGCGCTGCCAGCAATCGCAAATCGAAAACGACTGCGCGGTGAGCGCACCGGTGAAGAGCTTGCCAAGTACCGTTCGCTGGGGAGACAATATCCGTAAAAACGGTGACCGCTCCGACCGCGGACTCAGAGACCGGACAGAGCAGGTGAGCGGCGCTGGAGCGGGATACCAGCATCGCAAGGGAGGGACATCATGGCCGAGGCACGCGTGAGCGAAATCGTTGCATCATCCTCCAAGTCGTTTGACGCCGCCGTTCAGGAAGGCTTGAAGCGTGCCGCGAGAACGTTGCGCGGCATCAGTGGCTTCGAGGTGACCCGGATGCAGGGGAAGATCGAGGCCGGCAAGGTGAAGGAATATCGCGTCCACATGAGTTTGACGTTCCTCTTGGAGGAGGTGGCGGGGGACGACGCGTTCGTGGGCGCGACGTACTGACACGACGCTGCTGGGTCCTCGGACAAGTTCCGGCAATTGGACGTATCCCCTTTTCTTAGGTTCAGCCTTCCTGCATCGGGATCGAGCCGAGGTAGTCCATCTTGCCGAGGTCGACGCCGTTGTGGCGAAGGATCGCGTACGCCGTCGTCACGTGAAAGAAGAAGTTCGGGATCGCGAAGTGCACCAGATAGTCGTCGCCGCGGAGCCACTTGCTACCGAGCCAGGGCGGCGACACCTTCCGCTCCTCGGCTCCCGCGCAGTCTTTGGCCTGCACGGTATCGAGGAAGGTGAGGCAGTTCCGGATCCGTTGCCGCAGTTCGGCGAACGTCTGTTCCGTGTCTGGGTGGGACGGCGCCTGCTTGCTGCCGAGGTACGCAGCCGCGTACTTCGCCTGGTCGCAAGCGGCCTGCACTTGGCGGACGAATGGGTACTGATCCGGCGCCAGGCGGGCCTGGGCAAGCACGTCGACCTCGAAGGACTTCAACTTCGCATGCGCGGCGGCCTTGTCCATCCACTGCTCCAGGTTCTGCAACATCTTGGCGAATAGCCGGATCGCATCGTGGTGGTTCATGTGAATCTCCCTTCGTGATCACCGGACGATAGCCTACGACGGACCCTTAAGCGGCCCCCGAGCCGGATCCATGCGGCGACCCAGTCGTCGATCACCTGGCAGGCCGACGTCCAGAAATCGAGATACGCGTTCGACGTTTCGGGAGAGGCGCGCTGGATCATCAGAATCGCCACCATCTCCTCCTGCGGGTCCGAAGACCACGACGTACCATAGCCACCGCCCTAACCGCCGGCGATGGCCCCGACGACCTGGAACGGCTCGGCGCCGCTGGCCACCGCGTCGGGCAACGGGGCGTCCGGCGATTCGTGGGACAGATCCTCCTGGCAGGCGAAGAAGCGCACGTACGGCCGCCGTTGGTGGGTGATCTGATCGCGGATCGTCCCCCGCAGCATGGGATAGCGGGTCTCGAGCGCGTCGAGGATCGCGCCTTGCGTGATCTGACCTTCGACGGCGAGCGACACCTCGCCGTCCAGGCGCGCCAGTCTTCGCAGATGTGTTGGGAGGACGACGCGGATCATGGCAGCGTCTGGACTTCGACCGAGAGCACCGGGGGAAGATGGCGGACGACGGCGGTCCAACTGTCGCCGGCGTCGGCCGATGCGTATACCTGCCCACCGGTCGTGCCGAAATATACCCCGCACGGATCGAGCGCGTCGACGGCCATCGCGTCGCGGAGGACGTTCACGTAACAGTTCCGCTGCGGCAGCCCTTTCGTCAGTGCCTGCCACTCGTGTCCGCCCGTGCGGCTGCGGTAGACACGCAGTCGTCCCTCGGGAGGAAAGTGCTCCGAGTCGCTCTTGATAGGCACTACGTAGATGGTGTCCGGCTCATGCGCGTGGACGTCGATCGTGAAGCCGAAGTCGGTCGGTAGGTTCCCGCTTACCTCGTGCCACGACTCGCCGGCGTCGTCGCTGCGCATGACGTCCCAGTGCTTCTGCATGAACAGCACGTCCGGACGTGACGCATGCAGGGAGATGCGGTGCACGCAGTGGCCAACCTCGGCCGTGGGGTTGGGGATCTGTTCGGACCGCAAGCCGCGGTTGATCGGCCGCCAGGTCTGGCCACCGTCGTCGGTCCGAAACGCTCCGGCGGCCGAGATGGCAATGAAGATCCGTTGGTGATTGCGTGGATCGAAAAGGATGCTGTGCAGACACAAGCCGCCGGCGCCCGGCTGCCAGGCAGATGCCGAACCGTGGCCCCGCAGGCCGTCAATTTCCTGCCATGTCTGGCCGCCATCGGCCGTGCGAAACAACGCAGCATCCTGCGCGCCGGCATAGACCGTGTCCGGATCGCTCGGCGATGGTTCGAGATGCCAGATGCGCGTGAACTCCCACGGTCGGGCCGTGCCGTCATACCATTGGTGGGTACCCGGGCTACCGTCGTACGCGAACTGGTTGCCGACCGGTTCCCACGATTGGCCACCGTCGCTTGAGCGCTGGATAACTTGTCCGAACCAGGCATTGCTCTGGGAGGCGTACAGCCGGTTCGGGTCAGCGGGCGATCCCTTGATGTGGTAGATCTCCCAGCCCGCAAAATGGGGACCATTGACTTTCCACCGTTTGCGTTTTCCATCCGCCGTAAGAACGAACGCACCCTTGCGCGTGCCAACCAGGACTCGAATTTTGCTCATCCCGCGCTCCTTCCCGAGCCGTCGCGCAAGCTGAGATACCCCGAGCGCGTCTCGGCCACTCCCTGACGCGCCGCGGCAGCTTGGCGTCGCTCATGTCGTTGTGTGTTGATGGCCATGTTACGCCCCCGCGCGCCGCCCTGGAAGCAGGGGTCCCCGACATTCGTGACACTGAAATCCACGGGTGCGTTCCAAGTGTGCGTGCCTTTACTCGGCGGGGATGATCGGGCTACTATGCGCGCACATTTGATCGTGGTACCCGGCCCGACCGGGTGACAAGTAATCCACAATTCGCTTTCTTTTCGGACGACTATGGGACGCATATTCGAAACTCGTAAACATACGATGTTTGCCCGCTGGGACCGCATGGCCAAGCAGTTCACCCGCATCGGCAAGGAGATTGTCATTGCGGTGAAAGCGGGCGGGCCGGAACCTGCGAACAACCCTGCGCTCCGGCGCGTCATCCAGAACGCGCGCGCGGTCAACATGCCGAAGGACAAGGTCGAGGCGGCGATCAAGCGCGCCGCCGGTAAGGAGGCTGCGGACTACGAGGAAATCCTCTACGAGGGCTACGCGCCGCACGGCGTTGCCGTGCTCATCGAGGCGGCGACCGATAATCCGACGCGCACCGTGTCGAACCTTCGGAACCACTTCAACAAAGGCGGCGGCAACCTCGGCACGGCCGGCAGCGTGGGATTCCTGTTCAGACGCATGGGCGTTTTCCGACTCGACCCCGCCGGCATCGACCAGGATGAGCTCGAGCTCGAGCTGATCGATCACGGCTTGGAGGAAATGGGCGAGGGGACAGGGGAGAAAGGCGAGCCGCAGCTCGTCATTCGTTGCGCCTTCGCGGATTTCGGCCGTCTCCAGAAGGCGATCGAGGACCGCGGTATCAAGCCACTCTCGGCCGAGTCCGAGTATATCCCCCAGACACCGCTGACGCTGTCGGACGATCAGGCCAAGGACGTCCTCAAGCTTGTCGACACGATCGAGCAGGACGACGACGTCCAGAAGGTGTTCCACAACCTCAGCTGACCACGCGCCGCTGGACGCTTGGCAGCACGTGCTCTTCGGCTGCTCACTCGGGGGGCGCGTTCACCAGCATTCCCTGGTGGACCATGCGAACCGCCTCCGCGCGGGACAGGCGCGACAGGGCGGCGACTCCGGGCTCGTTGCCGCCGGCGATCCAGATCGGACCGTCGGCCAGATGTGCGAGGCCTTCCCTCGCCACGTCGTCCGGCTCGGCGATCGGCTCCGCCAGCTTGATTTTGGAACGCGTCGTGCCCGGCGTGCGGGTGTTGCCGAGCATGAGCCCGAGGACGTGGACGCCGTGCGGTTGCAGCTCGAACCAGAGACTTTCCGCCAGGATCCGGCAATAGGCTTTTGAAGCCGAGTAGACGCCCATGCGTGGGACGCCGATGTACGCCGAGAGCGAGCCGACAAGGATGATGCCGCCGCGCCCACGGGCCCGCATCTTCGCGCCGAAGTGATGCGAGAACGCCGTCTGTCCGATCGCATTCAGTCTGATCAACTTCATCAGATCTTCCAGCGGTTCATCGAGAAACGCGGCCACGTGGCGTTGCGCCCCGGCATTGTAAATCAACAGGCCGACTTCCAACGCATCGGTAACGCGGCGCACCTGCTCTATGGCGTCGATGGCGGACAGATCGACCGACAGGGGCAGCACTTCGGCTCCGCACTCGGCACGCACCTGTTGCGCTACCTCCTCGAGAGGGCCGGGAGTGCGTGCCACAAGCACGAGTTTCAGCCCCTCGCGTGCGAGTTGCCGCGCACAGGAGGCGCCGACGCCTTCGGAGCCGCCCGCGATGAGCGCCCACGGTCCGTATTGCTTCAAGAAGTCCATCGTTCCTCCTTCGACGGTGTCTCGAACGCCGGCGCCACGCTATCACATGAGAGCTGGAGCATGGAATTTCCTTATGATATCGAAATGGAAACTGATGTAGAGCGGTCGAGCTCCGCGGCTCCGGGACTCTGCGCGCAGTTGCTGCGACCTTGACCGAGACAGAGAGGCCGGGAGAGCCAATGAGAAAAGTGGCGCTGGTGACCGGTGCAAGCCGCGGTATCGGACGGTGCGGTGCCGTGGCGCTCGCACGGGCGGGTTACGATGTCGCGATCACCGCCAGGACGGTGCATGAAGGGGAGGGACGCGCGGATCCAGTGAGCACGCGGGACACCTCCGCGCCGCTGCAGCTGCCCGGGAGCATCGAGCGGACCGCGCAGGAGATCGAGGCACTCGGGCGGCGCGCGTTCGGGGTGCCGATGGATCTCCTCGATCGCAGTTCCGTCGTGGGTGCATTTGACAAGGTGATGGCCGAATTCGGCCGGATCGACGTGCTCGTGAACAACGCCGTGTACGAGGGGCCGGGCTTGTCGGATTTGTTCCTGGACTTCACGGTCGAACTGGCGGAGCGGGTGCTGCACGCGAACTTCATCAGCCACCTGCTGCTGACGCAACGGGTGCTGCCGACGATGCTGGAGCGGGGGGCGGGGATCATTATCAACATGACCTCAGCCGTGGCGCGCCATGATCCGCCTGGTCCCGCCAACGAAGCCGGCTGGGGCCTTGGGCACGCGGCTTCCAAAGGTGCGTTCGACCGGATGGCAGGCGTGATCCATGCCGAGTTCCACACTCGCGGCATCCGTGTCTACAACGTGGATCCTGGCCTGGTGATGACCGAGGCGATGAAGATTCGCGGCATGGAAGCGTTGTTCGCCGGGCGACTGTTCTGGGCGCCGCCGGAGGTGCCTGGGGCGGTGATCGGTTGGCTGGCCTCGGCGTCCGAGGCGGTGCCGCTGGCGGGGACCCGGGTTGAGGCCCAACCGTTGTGCGCCCAGTTCAAGCTGGTACAGGGCTTCGCACTGCCAGGGGCATCGGGAAAGTAGTGGGCAGCCGAGCGCGTACCATGCCCGTAATGTGGCATCGGCATATGTTCAGGAGGGATGAGACATGAAAGTCGGATTGTGCTTCCCGTACTACTCCAAAACCGAGCCGACACGCGACGTTATGCTCTCGTGGTTTCGTCGCGTGGATCAGGGACCCTTTTCCAGCATTTCCTGCGGCGAACGCATCGTTGGCCCGTGTGTGGAGATGAGCGCGACGCTGGCGGCGGCGGCCGCCGTGACGGAACGGATCCGCATCATTCCCACCCTGTACGTGATGCCGATGCACCCGGCGGCATGGGTCGCCAAGCACGCGGCCACGCTGGATGTGCTGTCGGGAGGACGGGTCACGATCACGGTCGGGGTGGGCGGCCGGGAACACGACTACCGGTGCATGGACCGGTCGCGGAGCAAACTCCTCTCCCGGATGGAGCAGGAGGTGGCGGCGGTCCGGCGGCTGTGGGCCGGGGAGGTGCCCTTTGAAGGGACGGAGCCGATCGGACCCCGTCCGCTGCAGCCCGGAGGGCCCCCCATCATTGCCGGGGTGATGGCGCCGAGGGCCATTCGCCGTTCCGCGAACTGGGCCGACGGGGTGTACTCGTGGTCGGGCAACGGCGAGCGCGCCGAGATCGCGCCGCAGATCGAGGGCGTGCGCAAGGCCTGGGGGGAAGCGGGCCGCGACCGACCGCCCACGCACCTGGCGGGTTTTTGGTATTCCCTGGCGCCCGATTCGCAGCGCCGGCTCCGGCAGTATGTGTACGATTATGTCCGTCTGGGCGGACACAAGTTTGCGGAAGCCATGGCCAATCAGATGACGCGCTCGACACCAGACGCGGTACGTGCGGCGCTCGACGCGTACGAAGAACTCGGCGTCGACGAATGCCTCCTCAATGCGGTGACGCGCGATCTGGCCGAGATCGACAACCTCGCCGAGGTGCTTGCCAAGCGGGGCTGAGACGGCATGCCCCGACGTCAGCGAATGCTCTGCGTTCTGACTCACGCAAGGCAAACGAGCTTGCGCCGCCTCGCGTGCGGGCTATGCTGCCGCCCCAAATGCCAACACTCCCGCCCGAAGTGAAGGAACTGGCGGCCCGGGTTCGCAACTGGGGACGCTGGGGAGCCGACGACGAGATTGGAACGCTTAACCTGATCACCGACGAGGTGGTGCGACGTGGGGCCGCCGCCATCCGACAGGGGCGGCGGCTCACGCTGGGCATCCCGCTCGATGAAACGGGCCCGCAAACTGGCGTCATCCCCGGCCGCGTCAACCCGATCCATGCGATGCTCGAGGTGAACCATCCGTGGTTGCGGGGCGATCCGGACAATTTTTGCAACAGCGACGACATGATCATCATGGGCTTGCAGGCGTGCACGCACTGGGACGCTCTCGCCCATGTGAGCTACGAGGGGCGGATCTACAATGGATTTCCGGCGACGGTCGTGACCAGCCGTGGCGCGAGCCGCTGTGGGATCGACAAGGTGAAGACGATCGTCTCCCGTGGCGTGCTGCTCGACGTGGCGCGCGCAAAAGGGGTGGACCGAATCGAGGGCCGTTACGCCATCACCAGCGACGACCTCGATGCCGCGGCGGAACTGGCCCGCGTGACGATTCTTCCAGGAGATGTTGTCTTCGTTCGCACCGGCCATATCCAGCTCCTGTTTCAAGGACAGCGGGAGCAGTACGTGTCTCCGGCCCCCGGCCTTTCGTTGCAGTCGGTCGAGTGGTTTCGCCGGCACGACGTGGCTGCGGTGGGGAGCGATAACTTCACGGGCGAGGTCTTCCCGCGCGAGGTGAAGGACACCTACCTCCCAGTGCACCTGCTGCACCTGGTGGAGATGGGGATGACCCAGGGGCAGAATTTCAATCTGGAAGAGTTGGCTACCGACTGCGCCGGCGACGGCCAGTACGCCTTCTTTGTCGACGCTTCGCCCCAGTGCTTGACGCGAGCGGTCGGAACGCCGGTGAATCCGGTCGTCATCAAGTAAAGGCTACCCGCGACCAATGGCCGGACGCCAGCGGGCGTTCGCACACCCTTCGACGGTCGCAGGATGAACGGGGTTGCGCTATTTCTGTCCCAGTGGGCTAACGGACCAGCGCTCGCGCAGCTTCCGCCAGGTGCTCCACGCGCTCACGGAAGAACTCCGGGTCGGTATCCGGCCGGTCCCCCATGGCTCCGTGGCGATAGCGTGCGTAGATTCCTTCGCTAATCACCGCCAGACGCCAGTAGGAGAAGGCGCGGTAGTAGTCGATGTGGGAGAGATCGGAGCCGGTCGCTTGCGCGTAGCGCGCAATGATCTCGTTACGGGAGCCGAAACCGCCAGCGGCGGTCGGTCCGCCGGCGGCAATGACGGGCTCACCGGGTGCCACCCAATTGTTGAGGAGATACCCCACATCGGCGAGCGGATCGCCGAGCGTGCACAATTCCCAGTCGAGGACGGCCAGGACATCCCCGCCGCGCGTGAGCATGTTTCCGAGACGGTAGTCCCCGTGCACGATGGTCGCCCGATGCTGTCTCGGGATGGCGCGTGCGAGTGATTGGTGCAATTCGTCCATGATCGGAAGTTCGCGCTGCCGTGAGCTTGCCCACTGTTTCGCCCAACGGCGCAGCTGTCGGGCGATGTATTCCTCCTTGCGTCCGAGATCGCCAAGTCCAACCCGGTCCGGATCAACGCTGTGGAGGCGGGCGAGGATGTCCACGACCTGCCAAGCGAGCCGGAAACGGTCCGCCGCGGAAAGCACCTCCGCGTCCTCCGGCGCCTGCAGAACGACGCCGTCGACGAAGCTCATGACATAAAATGGTGCGCCGTTGACCGCGGGGTCGGTGCACAAACCGAAGGCGACCGGTACGGGAACATCGGTCTGGCCGATTGCGCGCAAGATGCGGAATTCGCGCCCCATGTCATGGGCGCTTTCCAGGACGTGGCCCAGCGGCGGACGCCGGAGGACCCAGCACTGGCCCGCCGCGTCGATGACCTTGTAGGTCAGGTTAGAGCGGCCACCGGAGATGAATTCAAAGCGCAACGGCGGCCGCACACCGGTGAGATGCGCGGCAAGCCATGCCGTGATCCGGGTTGCGTCGATACCCGAAACGTCGGTTGCGTTCATTTCCAGATCGGCGGCACGTTGATCACGGCCGGGCTCGCTATGGGATGCCCAGCTGAGTGTACTCACGTTCCGCACTCCATACCTTTACGGGCTCCCGGGGTAGCGTGATGCCTCCTGCGCTGGTCGAGCGCGAAAAGATCGCGCTGGCGTTGCGCCAAGGCTAGGGCCTGTGCGAGTGCGTTGTCAACACACACGTGCCGGAGTGTCGCTGCTCAGTGAAAATGTCCGCCCTTAACTGCTCAGTGATTCTGTCCGCCTCTCTGGCTTGTTCTTCTTTGCTTTTCTTCCCGGGTTTTTAAAC
>JAGDMS010000326.1 GCA_017860575.1 Deltaproteobacteria bacterium
CTTCAAGCCCGCAAACGTGGTTCTTTTGCTAACAGAATAGGCCTCGATCGCCCAAGGGTTAAAAGTGGCAGGATGGTGGATTCCATCAGCATACATCCAAGCGCGACGCAGTAACGACGCCACTCCAGCGTTTTGCAAGACTTCCACGACCTGATCGTCATATGCGCCATAGGGTGGGGCCAACGCTCGGTTGGTTACAATGCCATGACTCATGAACGCATCTTCGGCGTCCATCACTGCATTTATAATTTCCGGATCTTCAAGGGTTGTCAGACTCAGGCATTCGGCCTAGCAATAAACCAGGTCTTGATGACCAAGAGGTCGCTCGGATCATAACTTGCGAACCGCGGCGCGAGCCGTATGCTCGTCAGTGCTTCGGGGTCGCCGCGCGTGACCGCTTCCTCCACCACGGCGAAGCCGGCCTCGCGGAAGCACTTCCTGAAGTCGGAGACTCGCAGGCGGTTCAATGGAATGAGCGGATTGTTGATCAGCCGCCAGGCCCTGTCCGAGAATCTGAGAAAATTGAACGGCGTGATCGAGGAATCGAAGTACGAGTATTCGTCGATCATGTCGACCTCGTGACTCATGACGCCGTAGGGCGACGCCGTGCGGCGGAACTCGCCAAACAGGCCGAGAAGAACATCCCGCGGAATGTACTCCAAGACGACCGTCGAGGCGATCAGATCGATCGCTCCGCCCGGAAGCCCCGAGTGGCGTGCATCCCCCACCAGGGCTCGGACGTTGAGCTGCCGTAGCAGTGCGTACGGGTCGGACCAATCCCCGGCTGCGACCGCCGCCAGTTGAGCAACACGCTCCGGCCGTGCCTGCGGAAACAACTCGCTCAGCCGGTTATTCCACGCGCGGCTCAAGAAATGATTCAGCGCCTGCTGCAGGCGATGCCTCTTGAGCAGCCGTGCAATGTCCCAGGTCCAGATCTCGTCCGCGCCCGCAAGGAACATCGCCACAGGAAACACGGCATGCCAGCCCGTCCCCAGCTCAAGCACCGTTCGCGGCACGGACCGGCTGCCAGACGTGTGCGTGCAGTAATACTCCAGGTGCTTCCGCGATTTTTTCAGCTGCGATTCGAACCGCGACTCTGTACACTCCACCGACCCGGTCACATGCTCCTGGAACCACTCGTTCCAGTAGTTGCGACCCGGCAGGAGACTAATGCCGCGTTGAATCGCCGCCTTTACCCACCAGCGTGGCATGCGTCACTCGCACAACGTTTTTGCATCGAATTACAATAGGGTACCGATCGCCGCCGGGCAGCCGCGAGGAGCTGGGCGGCGTGCGATTGGCTGCCCGCCGGAGTCCTGACGCGCCTAACGCACAACACCTCTTCACCCACACACCCGAATCGCGCACCGGCTGCTGCGTCGCTCCAGCTTAGCCGCTGTTGGGCGACGCTTTCAGCCGATCGGAGAGACGCAGGGCCATCGCCACGATCGTCAACGTCGGGTTGGCCTGACTGCTAGTAGGGAACACGGAACTGCTCGCCACGTAGAGGTTGTCCACGCCGTGCACGCGGCAGTCCGGATCGACCACGCCGTCTTCCGCGCGCACGGACATGCGCGTCGTGCCGATGTGATGCCCCAGCACGGCCTGGTTTCCGCGGATGGCCGCCCGCACGTCCCCTTCGTTGAACACCAGCTGACCGCACCCGCCCCTGCGCAGCTCGCGGTCGATCAGCTCGTGGAGGTGCAGTACGCTTTCGACGTCCCCCTCCGCAATGCGGTAGTCAAGATGCAGGCGCGGCACGCCGAATGCGTCGCGATCGCTCGAGACGCTCAAGCGGCTGTCGCGGTTGGGCGACTGCTCGCTGTGGTAATACAGGTAATAGGAGTTTGTCTTCGATTGCATCAGCAGGGATGGAATGCGGCGCCCGTGCACAAAACGACGGCGGCAAAACTTCGGCAGGAACGACATGATCTCGGGCGAACCCGACAGGATGTTGCGCGCATGCGCCCAATACAGAGCGTACTTCCCCTTCCCCGGCACGATGTGGTGCTTGCCCTGCACCAAGTTCTTGGTGAAGAACGCGAGCGAGAGAATGCCGCTGCCGTGCGACGGGTCGCTAATCAGCGGACGGTCCAGCAGGATGTGCGTGTTCAGCAGGCCATGCCGCCGCTGCGCCGCACCGTCGATCCACAGCCGGCGGCGGCAATAAACGCCGTCGGCGTCTTCCTCGTAGCCGGAAATCACCGCCACTCCCGCCGGAAACTGCACGCGCGCGATGGCGCCGCTCAAGTGGCACATGTAGCAGCGGCCCAGCCAGTCCGAGTGGTTACCGATGCCCAACGCGTGAGCGCGTCGCGAGGCGAGCAGCAAGCGCGTGACCTCCATGCCCCCGCCCGCGAGGATCGTTGTGCGCGGCAAGACGCGGAAGGCGTTGCGTCGGAAAGTCAACACCTCGACATGCTCGACGCGGCGCCCGTCGGCTGCCGTGACCAGTTCCGTGCAGACCGCTTTCACCAGCACGCGCAGGTTGGTGAGGGACTCCATGGCGAGCTTGTTGCGCTTGCCGAAGTGCGTGGGCGGGCTCCAGCGCTCGATCGTGTCGGTCACCAGTTCGCCGTCGCGAAAGCCACCGATCATCTCGCGGGGCGCGTCAGGCAGGGCTTCCGCCACCCGGTAAGTGTATGCCCCGCATTCGCAGTACTCATGCGCACGGCGGTAGTAGAGCTGCAGCTCGGACGCCCCGAACGGCCACCCGCTGTGCGACACGTAGGGGCGGGGCTCAAAATCGATCGGGTCGAACGGGATGCAGCGCCCGCCCCAAATCGCCGTCGTGCCGCCCAGTTGCCGGTAGCGATCCTTGTCCAGGGGCAGGTGCCGCGTCGGATCCGCTAATGTGCCGCGGTATAGGTCCAGGCTGCGCCCCGCGCGGTTCATCCCGCCGGCCTCGAGCAGCACCACCGACCGGCCGGTCTGGGCTAGTTCCAGGGCCAGCGTGATACCCGCCGCACCGGCCCCCACGATGCAGTAATCGCAGGCAATGGTCTCGCCGCGCGGGATGCGTTGTGCGTTCTGGATCATGACCGTGTTCTCCTGTTGCCCTTCCGAACCGTCACCGGCCGCCGCGGCGCTCGGAAAGCTCGCGCCACTCTTCCTCGCCCAGCGGGGCCTCGGCCCACGCGCGCAGGTTCTCCGCCACGTGGCGGCGGCAGTTCATGCGCACGAGCACGACGCCCGTACGCACCGCGCGGACGGCGAATTGCAGCGCCGCGCCTGCTGGCGTGCGGCCTGCGGAGCGTGCGCACAGAGCCAGCACCCCCGCGTCCACCAGTGCCGCGCCGCCGCCTAGCACTTCGCGCGCCACCAGTCCGGTCCCCCACGCCGCCGCAGCCGGCAGCGCCACGGACAGCGCCTCCGGCGCGACCACGCTTACGGGCAGTTCCACCACCTCCACGCCCGGCTGCTCGAGAGCCCACACGGCGTGCTCCACGCGGCCGCACGACACGCCGTAGTGCCGGATCAACCCCTTTCCCCGCAGGCCGGCCAGCAGACCGAATACGCCGCCGGCGTCGATGCGCCCTGGCAACGGACCGTGCAGCAGGAACAGGTCGAGGGCCTCGCGCCGCAGCCGGCGCAGGCTGCCCTCGATGCAATTCCGCAGGTACTCCGGCTCGAAACATTGCCGCGCGACGGCCTCTCGTGCCCCAACCGTGCCGCGGCGTGCGCCGCGCCACCGTCGCAGCATCGGCGCGGCCAGCGGCTTGATCCAGCGGATCGCACGCTGGGAAAGGCCGAGGCACAGACCCGCCTTCGTGCACACCACGGCGTCGCCTCGCCCGACCAGGGCGCGGCCCAGCATGCGCTCGCTGTCGCCCTGCCCGTAGACGTCCGCCGTGTCGAAGAACGTGATGCCCGCGTCCAGCGCGGCGCCCAGCGCCGCGCGCACCTCCGACGGCGCGTGTACGGTCGTTAGCGACGCCAGGTGACTGCACCCCAGCCCCAGACGCGACACACGCAAACCCGTCCCGCCCAGTTCGATCATCTCCATCGTGCGTGATCCTCCCCCTCCTGCGTGCGAGCCGCCTTGCCCGCCGTCCCGGGGGTACCCCCTCCCTTCAGGGGCGCCCGCCGCGCGGCGGCAGCACACCCCGATACCCTTCTTCCATGCGCCGCGCGATCTCCGGCCACGGGCCAGCCCCAAGATAGGGAAACGCCGAAATGCCTTAAACCAAATTTATTTTTGTAACAACGTCGCCATGGGTTGTCAACAACGCGAGAAATGCCAGTCATGCCCATTTTCAGCTATCCCGATGCAAAGCCTTCAAAGTCGAGGCAACTCGACTTTTTGTTGTCAGGCTTAGCGCCCAACACCTGGAGCATGAGTCGGTTGAGTTCCTCGCCTTGGCGCGACCAAAGATATTGCTGGGCCTGGAGGGCTGATGCCGCGCCCATTCGTTCGCGGGCCTCGGCATCCCCCGCCAGCCGGAGAATAGCCTGTGCGAGATCCTCCGCGGCCTGCCGGGGCGTTCTCAGCGCAACCCCGACACCGCATTCGGGCGGCACCATGTCCTTCAAACCGAGATGGTCCAGGTAGATGATCGGCAGTCCGGCGGCCAGCGCTTCGATGACCACGGTGGGGATCGTCTCTCGCATGCTGGTGAAGATGAAAAGATCGGCTGCCAGGTATTCTGCATATGCCTCGTCCCGGCTTAAATGGTTGAGCCACACCACGCGCGCAAGCAAGCCCAGCCGGGCCGCCATTCGCTGCCAGTTTTTCTTTTGGGGGCCTTGGCCCACGATACGCAGTTCATAGGAAAGGGAGGCGGGGAGCCGGGTCAAGGCCTGCAACAAAACAGGGAGCGCCTTCATGTTCTCCAGCCGTCCGACCCATAAGAGCCGCAGGGTCGAATGCGGTCGGTCCTTCGGCCGCGGGCCCAGCAGCGCTTGAACTCCGTTTCCGGCGATCACCTGCGGCGTTCGCCCGTGGACGGCGGCGAACACCCGCTGGTTCTCCGAGTTGCAGGCGAGCAGCAAGGCTGCGCGTGCGGCGGCTTTGCGGACGCGCGGGCTGATGCGGAGCTGGAGGTAGTTCAGGATCGAGCGAAATCCCTCCCATAATGCCCCGCTGAAACCGCATAGGGGGAGAAACCGCCAGGGAAAGTTCTGCACACCACCCCACGGCCCCCATATAAAAGGGACGCCGAGCCTCCATAGGTAGCCCGGCTCCCGGTAGGTCTGGAAGTTGACCTGTTGCACCAGATCGAATTGCAACTCGGCGTGAAGACGCCTGGCGACCCGGTAGGCTTTCAAATGCCACCAGCGCATGGCTGCCAGGGGCGCGAAGTAAAGCTTCAGCCGATATTGCAATACCTGAACCAAGGCCGATTTGCGTATGAATACAAATTCAAGGCCTGGGATGGGACCGTGTTCGCGGAGATACTTGCGGATCGCAGTGCCGCTGGTGGCATCTTCCGTGATGACCCAGGTGTCGAATTCCCGTGCGGCCTGCAGCGCGCGGTTCCAGCCCACCCCGGGTTCCGAACCCTGATCGGGGCGGCAGGCATAGGCGGACATGAGGAGTCGCGGCCGGCGGCGCTGGGCTTCTCCCGCCGGGACCGGTGATTCGCCCAACCGTTGAACCGTTGAACCCTGAACCCTTGAACCCTTCCCTTGTCGGCCTGAATAGTAACGCTTCGATCCTATTCTGCCAGAATGCGCCGCCGTAAAGTACTGCCTCTATCCGTCCAGCCCAAAAGACTACTGGTTCGAGCCGGAGGTCTTTCCGCTCCAGAAAGAAAAGATGTGACCCGCCAGGTCCATGCTTTCATAGGATAGGCTCCTTGTTCCGTCGCCTTCCATCGAGATCTTCCAAAAATTGTCTATGGGCCTGAAGTGGGACTCCTTCCCGGTTTGGGCGTCCAACACACGCATCGCCAAAGGATTGGATCGGACCTCTCCGATAAGCGGGCTTATCCAACTGAAAAGCGGGAAATACCGGCGTTGCGGTGGATGGCGATGCTGGGCCGGCAGACTGATTCCCTGCACCTCGGATGTTCGCGAAATCGGTACCCCCATGACCTCGGTGAGCGTTGGCGCAACATCGATCAGGTTCACAAACAGGTCGCTCACCGCCCCTTGTTCCTGCGGAGCGATCCCGTCGGGATAGTGCACGTAGAGAGGC
>JAGDMS010000127.1 GCA_017860575.1 Deltaproteobacteria bacterium
CGGCGGTAGCCGAGATTCAGGAGGGCGGAAATGGCCTCCGCTTCCACCCCCGTTGCCGGCGCTCCACCGTCACCGGGCCGCGCGCCTTTGAGCAATTTCACCTTGTCGCGCAATTCGACAATCAGCCGCTCCGCCGTCTTCTTGCCGATGCCGGGAATCGCGACCAGGCGCACCAGGTCCCCGGCTTCCAGCGCCGCCTGGAGTTCTTGCGTCGGGGTGCCGGACAGGATGTTCAGCGCCAGTCGTGGACCGATGCCCGAGACGCCCAGCAACAGCAGGAACAATTCCTTTTCTCCCTGATCGGCAAAGCCGAACAGCTGGATGTTGTCCTCGCGTACATGCGTGTGAATGAGCAACGACACGCGATTGCCGGGTTCCGGCAAGCGGTAGAAGGAGTTGAGCGACACGAACACCTGGTATCCCACGCCGTGGACGTCGACCACCAGGTGTTCGGGGGATTTGTACGCCAGAGCGCCTGCGAGTTGCGCGATCATGCGGG
The DNA here is from genome assembly GCA_017860575.1 of Deltaproteobacteria bacterium. Taxonomy (GTDB): domain Bacteria; phylum Desulfobacterota; class Binatia; order HRBIN30; family HRBIN30; genus JAGDMS01. Next base: position 500 of record JAGDMS010000127.1, read on the forward strand.
TCTACAGTAACGCGGGCGCTGCAAAAAGCGAAGGGCAGGGCGGCCGGGAAAGGTCTGGTCATTCATACGTTCAGCGCGCCTTGCGCCGGCGTTCATGCGCGTCGACGTGCGCCGCGAAGCTGTGCGTGTGGAGGTGACAGATCGCGGCACCAAGGGCGTCCGCCTCATCGGCGGCCAGAACGGAGGGCAACGACAGCAGCCGCACGACCATCGCTTGCATCTGGTCTTTTGCCGCGCGGCCTTGTCCCGCAACGGCTACCTTAATTTCGGCGGGACTGTACTCCCGGACCGGCACGCCGGCCTGAGCCGCCGCCACCAGAATGGCGCCGCGCGCCTCACCCAGCCGGAAGGCGCTCTGCACGTTCTCGCCAACGAAGGTCTTCTCCAGGCTGACCCAGGCGGGAGCGAACACGGACAGTGCCTGCTGAATCCCGTCGTAGATCCGCGCCAGGCGCTCCGGCAGCGGCCCCCGGCTGCGGATGACGCCGCCCGCGACGTACGTCAAACGCCGGTCGACCTCCTCGATCACGCCCCAGCCGGTTGCCACCGTACCGGGATCCACGCCCAACACCCGCACCCCGCACCTCCGAAATACCAGACAAGAGAGATCAGACAACAGACATCAGACATCAGACCTCTGTCGTCTGTCATCTGTCGTCTGTCTCTCACGCGGCACTCAGCCGCTCCAACTCCTCCTGGGGAATGTCGACGTTCGAGGCCACGTTCTGGATGTCGTCGTGTTCCTCCAGGTCGTCCAAGAGCTTCAACGTGTGCTCCGCGTCTTTACCGGTCAGGCTCACCGTATTTTCCGGAACCATCGTGACCTCGGCGCTGGCGCGTGCAATCTTGGCGGAGTCCAGCGCCGCCTTCACCGCTTCGAACGTCTCGGGTGCCGTGACGATCTCCCAGCAGTCGGTTGCATCGCTCACATCGTCGGCGCCGGCATCGAGCGCAAGCTCCATCACGCGATCTTCATCGGCGGCCCCTTTGTCCAACCGGATGACGCCGCGTTTGTGGAACATCCAGGCGACGCAGCCGGCGGCACCCATGTTACCGTGGTGCTTCTCGAAGATGCGGCGCAGATCGGAAACCGTCCGATTACGGTTGTCGGTGAGCGCATTGGCGAGAATGGCCGCACCCCCGGGGCCGTACCCCTCGTATGTGACCTCCGGGCCGCTACGGTGATTTCCTTGATGAGCTTGGAAAACAGCTTGCCCCGCCGGGCGTCTTTGACGGCCTTCTTGTGCTTGATCGAGCTCCACTTGGAATGCCCCGACATGCAACCTCCTAGAGAGCGGCTGGGGTATAAAAGAGCAGCTAGCACACGGGATTCGGCGAGTAAACGGTCAGGCGCGCCCCGTGCCGTCAGACGAGGTAGCCGCGCGGGCCGGAGGCGACCAGGATCGGCTCGGCGAAACGCAGCGACTGATCGGCGGCGACCTCGATCTGCTGCAAGGTGATCTGAAAGCGTCCCAACGGGCAGTGCAGCAGCACGGCCAAGCGGGCGGCGCCATCGCTGCGCACCACGGCCGGTTCGTACGCCTCGACCGGGAAGACGACCTGCCATCCTTCCGCCGCGGTGATCTGACTGAGTTCTTCCGCCGACGCAATTAGATGCGAATGGGTCCAGCGCAGGCTGGCCCACAATTCCTGCATGGCCAGCCAGTACTCGAAGGCCCCCACCGCCGTTGGCGGATACGAAACGTGACGGTAGAGCAGCTCGACATCCTGCGTCGGATAGGTAGTCAAGACGGAGGTCATGGAGTCGGGCGCCGGGTGCCAATCGAGCAGCCGGCGTACCGTGGTGACGTCGGTGTCACGGCGCGCGACGAACGGGCGCACGCGCAGGTCACTCCCTTGCTCGCCGAAGAACCGGTAGCGCACGACAAAGCCCGGCGCGAGTTGCACGGACGGTAGCTCGCTGAGCACTTCGGCGGCGTTCGTTTCGAAAAACCGCTCCCAATACCGCGCGTCCCCCGGCGCCGGGGCGGGGCCGCACCGATCCGCGGCGCGTTGCCGCGCGGCGTGAATCCGCGCGGTGACGTCACGGACGTGCGCCGCGGGAATGAACTCGACCGACATGCACGCAGCATCCCTGATCCACACCGCGGACACAATCGCGCCGAGGATGAATATGGGGACAGGCTGGTTTTCACTGTGTAGCCCCTTGATTTTATTGACGCTATGCGCGGCTAATGCAGCCTGTTCCCTTTTTCCACTCCGGTAAGGATCCCAAGACCCAACCCCTTTGCGGCCCCGATGGCCGCGCCCGTCGCGCCGCCCCGCGCGGGGCTGGCGTAGTCTACGGTCGATGGGAACGGAGCCGTGACGACGCCGATCGTTCTGGGCTGGTCTGCGCTACCCTCGGGCGGTATTGGCCGGGCGTTCTCACCCGGTGACGGCTCGCTCAACTCCTGCTTCGCAATCTGCACCGAACACCCAGCGAGGGGCAGGACGGTCAGCACGGCAGCCACGATGATCCTCATTCCCCACGGTCTTCGTGATCTCTCCATGATCAGTCCTCCCTCAGGCTGCGATTGAACACGTCATTGATCACGGCTGACTTCGTACGACATCCCGGTCCGGCCGCGAAGATGACAAGGTGCGGGACCGCTGAATGTCGTCTATTGTCATGGATTGGTGGGCGGTCCGGTGCGTTGCCGACGGTGCGACGGAAGAAGGGCTTGGGGGCTTGTGGGCCTGCGGGCTTGGGGGCGTCGCTAAAGGGATTCCAAATCCTTGTCCCCCCAAAGCCCCGAGGGGCCGGACGCAGCTTTGACTTAGGGGCGGTCTTGCTGCATTGCTAGTCGCTGTGGCCGCCGTGCGCCGAGCGTGGCGCCTGCGGTGGAACAGAGGAGGGCACAATGGCGGGCGCAAACGAGTGGATGGTTACGAACATGGTCACCGCATCGCCCTTCGAGACGGTGGCTGAAGTCGCACGCCGCATGAGCAGTGCAAACGTCGGCGCCGTCCTCGTGGTGAAGGATGATGAGTTATGGGGCGTGTTTTCGGAGCGCGATCTAGTCACGCGCGTTGCGGCGCAGCAGCGCGACCCCAACACCACCGACGTGGGTCAAGTGGCGACCCGTGAGCTGGTGACCGTGGATGCCGATGCGCCGCTGCAGGCGGTCCTGCGCGTGTTCCGAGAAAACAAGTTTCGTCACCTCCCCGTGGTGAAGGACGGCAAGCCCGTGGGCATTGTGTCGACACGGGACTTCCTCGACTTCCTCATCAGCCGCTGCGAGCGCTGCATCGACGATGTGAACTACCACCGCCAACTAGAACGCGGGGTGGACCCGTACGATCACCCCGGCGGCAGCTTCGGACGCTAACCGCTTACGACCCGGTTGAGCAGGCGAGCGGATCGCACGGGGTACTGTTGCCGTAGGGAATCTCGCTCGGCTGGCCGGCATCGCACATGCCGTCGCAGAAGTTCATGATCTGTCCGCCCGGTTGCAGAAACGTCTGCAACTGTTCGACCGAAGCCGGGATGAAGCCACGAACCGGGTGCGGATCGCAGCAACTGGTCTGCGGGGCGAGGTTTGCCAGCGGCGGGATGAATTTCGCATGCGCCGGATTGGCGAGGTTGAACGAACCAGTGTCGTAGATGACGAGCGCGGAGGCGAGGGGGCCGGGCTTGTCTGGGATGTCCACCAGGCCGGTGCGCAGCGACCCGATCAGATTCGGCAGGCCCAATGTACGCGCCGCAATCTCCGTGGCCACGTTCGACACCTGCGGATCGAGCCACGCCATCGTCATCAGAATGTTCTTGGGGTTCGTGCCCGGCAGCGGATTGCTGGTGACGTGCGTGGCATAGCCGGCCGATTCGCCCCGCACCCATAACTCGTGCAGGATCCCATAGGTCAGCGCCCGCTGCATCGGATCGGCCAGGCCGGTCAGTATCAGGATGCCCTCGATCTGCGAGAATTCTGTCGAGCGCTGTAGCAGTAGGGAAAAGTTCATGCCGGGGACATCGATGTTCGCATTGGCTACGTCCGGCGACAGGGCCGCGAACATCATCCCCATGATGCCGCCGAGACTGGCACCGAAGTAGAACTCCGCTTCATGCGGCCCGGCAAACACGCCAGTTCCCGCCGGTGTCTGGAATGCGGGATCGATGTTGAAGGCTCCGGACTTCATCATGTGGGCCAGCACGAGGTTGTTGACCTGGCCCTGCCGCATTCGGTCGGCTAGGGCGGCAAAGTCCTGCAGGTTGAGGACGACGTGGGCGAGGAAACTGTTGACGAAGTCGGGTTGGCTCAGGTCTGGATCCGAGAGGCCGCGCCAATCGGTGGCGCCCAGAATCAGATCGAAGCCAGCGGTCGCGGCCTGACTCAACAAGGTGGCGATCATCTCACGGCCCGTGCCGAACAAACCATGCCCAATGAGCACGGGACGCTTCGGCGTGTCAGCCTCCAGCACAGTACACGGAATGGCGATGGTGAACGGGGGGTTGGTAACGCCGCTCTGGACCGGCATGCCGTCCGCGTCGACGTTCAGAAATCCGGCGGCTGCCGGCTGCTCAACCGGATCCGCGGTGAGGAAGAGCGGCACCTGGTAGGTGCCGTCGACCACCCGCCAGGTGCGGACGCCGGGCGTCGTACAATCGTTTTCGGTGACGTTGGTGACGGCAAAGGTCTTGGTTGCGGCTGCCGCGCGTGCGTCGAGCCAGAGGAATCCCTGATCGCGCATCGAGAGCATCTGCGCGGTCAGACTCCGGTTGCTCTGCACGACGAAATCAAAGGCCAGCACCAGGTCCTGGCGTGCCACACCCGCGGCGGTCAGGCGGGAGAAGATGTCCTCGAAATGCGTGCGCCGTGACAGGATGGCCGGAATGTCGGTGGGCCGCTGATCGCGAAGTGCGGCGAACACCGGCTCGGCGGTGACCGCCGTGCCGTCGGGGTGAACCAGGTGGCGGACCGCAACGATGTAGCGGTGGCCGGGCGTCAAGCTCCTGGCCGGCCGTAGGAAGAGCGTCTGCCGGTCGGGGTGTCCCTCTGCCTGAGCGTCGGGTTCGACGAAATGGAGGACGCGGGTGTTCGTATAGGCGTCGAGCAGCACGGTCGGACTGTCCGTGTCGAGCGAGCGGGCGTCGTATGTTCTCGTGTCCGGGAGCAACCGCGGCGCGTTGGACTTGGTCGGATCCACGCCGCCGGGGAAATGCATCAGGATCTGCACGGTCGGGCTGAAGCCATCGAGCACGCTGTACGGTTCGGGCGGCAGCGGCTTGTCCCCTTGTACCGGCATCCCGGCCGCGGGGAAGCTGATCCGCCAGCCGGTCGCTGTGTCGGCCGGCACCAGAAAGCGCGACGAGGGGTAGGGCAGCAGACACTCGGCGCTGTTCAAGACCTCGCACTGGTCGGGATTGGTGAGGGCGACCGTCTCGAACGAGGCCGTCGCCTGTTGTGCGCCCGCATCAAAGCTGGCCTGCAACGTGTGCAGTCCCGGCGCCAGGCCCGGCAGGGTCCCCTGCGCCTGTCCATTGGCAACCGTGAGTGCAACGGTTACGGGCTTCCCGTCGAGCGTGAGACTGAGACTGTTCGCATTGCCGCCGGCGGGGAGTTGGATTGCCACAGCAATGGAACCTGCGAGTGACAGTTGCTGGTTGGCTGGTTTGAGAATGGCCAATGGAGTGGCGGGCTTGCTGGTCGGGGTGGCCGTCGGTGCCGGCGTCGCGGTTGGGGTGGCTGTCGGTGCTGGGGTCGCGTTGTCGGAGTCACCGCACGCGCTCAGGACGAGGACAGTTCCGGCGAGCAGCAGCGTCAACGCGGAGCGGATGGAAGTGCTCTTACAAGCCCGTTTCCATATCATTGAGGTAGCATCCTACCGTTCTGATCCTTGACGATTTTTACCGTAACGGAGGCGGATTTGATAGGCAGCCAGGAAGTGAAGGCGGCGACCGACCGCGTTCCGGGGTGGAAATGCGGGATCCAACTGCGGTCCGGATCCCTGAAGGCAGCTTTTCCCTGTTGCCCCTTGGGTGAGGAGGCTTGCGGCTCGCGTCTGAAAGAGTCGCCTGTCCCCGTTTCCCTTACCTGCCCCGACCTCGCGTCGGAGTTCGTCTTGACTTGAAACACCCCCTCCGGTAACCGCAACGGGTGCACCGCGCGATCGTACCGCGACCAGGCCGGCGGGCACGGGCCTGATGCGCGGATGGCACGCACGCGAGCGTGCCTGTGGATGACCGCTTCCGAATCGGTACGCCGCCGGCGCAACGGAACGCACGGAGACGAAGAGGTCGAGATCGCATGGACATACGCGAGAAAACAATTCCCCGTTTGGTGCAGGACAGTGCGCAGCGCTTTGGTGATCGTCCGGCCATCGAGGATGGCGGCACCAAACTGACCTTTGCCGATCTCGCCCTGGCTTGCGACCGGGCGGCGCGCGCCTTCTGCGCCGCCGGTATCCAGCCGGGCGACCGCGTCGCCATCTGGGCGCCCAACATTTACGAGTGGGTCCTCGCCGCCGTTGGTCTGCAGTCCGCCGGCGGCGTGCTGGTGCCGCTCAACACGCGCATGAAAGGCAATGAAGCCGGTTACATTCTGGCGCGCAGCGGCGCTCGCATCCTCTGCACGGTCGGCGAATTCGTCGGCAACCGCTACGTGGAGCTCCTGCGCAGCGCGCTGGGCGGAACCGGCGCCGGGCGTCCGATTGCGGAACTGCCCGCGCTCGAGCGGATCGTGCTGTTCCGCGGCGAGGCGGACGGCACCACGCCGTGGGCCGATTTCGTGCGCTCAGGCACGAGCGTTTCCGCCGAGGAGGCGCAACGGCGGCTGGCCGCGGTGGCGCCGCAGGATCTGGCTGACATCCTCTTCACCTCCGGTACCACCGGGAAGCCCAAGGGGGTCATGAGCACGCATGAACAGAACCTGCGCGCGTTCGAGGCCTGGTCGGGGATTGTCGGCCTGCGGGCCGGTGACCGCTATTTGATCGTCAATCCGTTCTTTCACAGCTTCGGATACAAGGCGGGTTGGCTCTCGTGCATCATGCGCGGTTGCACCATCCTGCCGCAACCGGCGTTCGATGTCGATGTCGTGCTGCAGCGGGTCGACCGGGACCGCATCTCGGTGATGCCCGGCCCGCCGACGCTGTTCCAGTCGATTCTGGCACACCCGGATCGCGGCAAGTACAATCTTTCGAGCCTTCGCCTGGTCGTCACCGGTGCGGCCGTGATTCCGGTCGAAATGATCCACCGGATGCGCGGCGACCTGGCGATCGAGACGATCATCACGGGATATGGCCTGACCGAGACCTCCGGTGTGGTGACCATGTGCCGGGCGGACGACGACCCGGAAACCATTGCGACCACCTCCGGGCGCGTGATTCCCGGCGTCGAGGTCCGGTGCGTTGACAAGAACGGCGTCGAGGTGCCGCGCGGCCAGCCGGGAGAAGTGGTCGTACGCGGTTACAACGTGATGAAAGGATACTTCGACGATCCCGCTGCCACGGCCGAGACCATCGACGCCGACGGCTGGCTGCACACCGGCGACATCGGGGTGATGGACGAACGCGGCAACCTGCGCATCACCGACCGCATCAAAGACATGTTCATCATGGGCGGGTTCAACTGCTATCCCGCGGAAATCGAGAACCTCATGCTCACCCACGACGCGGTGGCACAGGTTGCGGTCATTGGCGTGCCGGACGAGCGCATGGGGGAAGTCGGCATGGCCTACGTGGTGCCGCGGCCCGGTACCACGCCGACGCCCGAGTCCCTCATCAAGTGGTGTCGCGAGAATATGGCGAACTACAAGGTCCCGCGCTTCGTCGAAGTGGTGGATGCGCTGCCGATGAATGCCTCCGGCAAGGTCACCAAGTTCGTCCTGCGCGAGTGGGCGGACCGACGGAAGTCCTAGCGCAGAGGGAGGGAGCTGTCATGACGTTCCTTCAACTCCTTCCAGTCGGCTTATCCGCGATGGTGCTGGCGGCGCACTTTCTGTTTCATGGGAATCCGTTGCTGACGCTGGCCTCGCTGGTGATGATCGGGCTGCTGTTCGTTTGCCGTCCGTGGGCGGCCCGCGTCGTTCAGGGGTGCCTGCTGCTCGGCTCGCTCGAATGGGTGCGGACCCTCATCGTCCGCATGATGGAGCGTAAGGCGCTGGGCCAACCTTACCTGCGTTTCGCCTTCATACTGGGGACGGTGGCAGTGGTCACAGCCGCCTCTGCCCTCATGTTTCGCACGGCTCGGCTGCGCGAACGTTTCGGTCTGACCGCTTCGTAGGTGTTGAGCAATCCGGCGTGGCTTGTGGCACAGTAGGGCTATGGATAGTGCCCCGAGCCCGCCCGGGGTTGCGGCCGGAGACGCCAGCGCGCCGCGTCGCTTGGACGTGGAGCGCCTCCGCGCCGAATTCCCCATTCTGAGACAGCGCGTTGGGGAGAAGCCGCTGGTCTACCTGGACAACGCTTCCACCACGCAAAAGCCCCGCGCGGTGATCGACGCCATCGCCCGCTTCTACTCGGATGACTACGCCAATATTCATCGCGGCGTGTACGCCCTGAGCGAGCGTGCGACGCAAGCGTACGAGGAGGCGCGCGCAAAGGTCCGGCGCTTCATCAACGCCGGCGACGATCGCGAAATCATCGTCGTGCGCGGTACCACCGAGGCCATCAACCTGGTCGCTCACAGCTTCGGACGCTTGCGCGTGGAACCGGGCGATGAGATCGTCATCTCCGCCATGGAGCACCATTCCAACCTCGTGCCCTGGCAGATCGCCTGCGCCGAACGAGGCGCGGTGTTGCGTGTGGCCCCCGTCAACGATGACGGTGAGCTGCGCTTGGATATGTACGAGCGCCTGCTTACGCCGCGCACGCGGCTGGTGGCCATAGCGCACGTGTCCAATGCCCTCGGTACCATCAATCCGGTGCGCGAGATCGTGGCGAGAGCGCACGGCGCTAACATTCCCGTATTGCTCGACGGGGCGCAGGCGGTTGCGCACCTACGCGTTGACGTGCAGGCGATCGACTGTGATTTCTATGCCTTCTCAGGGCACAAACTCTACGGGCCGTCCGGCATCGGGGTCCTCTACGGTAAGGCGGCACTGCTGGACGCCATGCCGCCGTACCAGAGCGGTGGCGACATGATCAGGACGGTGGCCTTCGACAAAACGAGCTACAACCGTATCCCTTACAAGTTCGAAGCGGGGACGCCCCACATTGCCGGCGCGGTGGGTCTCGGGGCGGCAATCGATTACTTCCAGTCCGTCGGCATCGAGTACATCGCGGCGTATGAACAGGAACTCCTGGCGTATGCAACCGCACGGCTCTCGGAAATTCCCCGGTTGCGCCGGATCGGCAGCGCACGGCAGAAAGCGTGCGTGCTGTCGTTCGTCCTTGACAACATCCATCCGCACGACGTCGCGACCGTCCTGGACAACGAGGGCGTGGCCGTCCGCGCCGGGCACCACTGCGCCCAGCCGCTCATGGAACGCTTCGGCGTCGCGGGAACGGTGCGCGCTTCGATGGCGCTGTACAACACGCGGGAGGAGATCGATGTGCTGGCGCGCGGGCTACGCCGGGCCCTGGAGGTGCTCAGGTGAGCGGCAATCTGCGCGACCTGTATCGCGATGTGGTCCTCGACCATAGCAAACACCCGCGGCACTTTCGGGCGCTGAGCGAGCCGGCGCGGAAGGCGGAAGGCTACAATCCGCTGTGTGGGGACCAACTGACGGTGTATGTGGACCTGTCGGACGATGTGCTCGCGGCGGTTGCTTTCCAGGGGGTGGGCTGCGCGCTGTGCCTGGCGTCTGCGTCGCTGATGACGGAGCGGCTGAGGGGACGAAGGCGGGGCGAGGCGGCGGAGGTCGCCGAGGCGTTCCGCGTACTGGTGACCACCGGCTTGCAGGCGTCCTCGGCGGTGGATCTGGGTGAGTTGACCGTCTTCACCGGGGCACACGAGTTTCCGAGTCGCATCAAGTGCGTGCTGTTGGCCTGGCAAGCACTTCTGGCCGCTCTTGATGGTTCCGCGGCCTCCGTGTCGACCGAGTGAGGCGCTTCACTCCTTCACGCTCCCGCCCATGATGCCTTCGATGTAGTAGCGCTGCAGGGCGACGAACACGACGACGACCGGTAGCACGGTCAAGACCGAGCCGGCCATCATCAGTTCGGTGTCCTGCACGTGCTCTCCCAGCAGATTGGCGAGGGCCACGGGCAGCGTGTGCATATCGCCGTCCGTGAGCACAATGAGGGGCCAGAGGAAATCGTTCCAGGTGCCCATGAAGGTGAAGATGGCAAGGGTGACCAGGATCGGCTTGCACGCGGGCACCACCAGCGACCAGTAAATGCGAAACTCCCCGGCGCCGTCGATGCGGGCGGCGTCCAGCATGCTATCCGGGATTGACAGCGCGTACTGCCGGATCAGGAAGATCCCGAAGATGCTGGCCATGCCGGGGATCACCACGCCCCAGTAGGTGTTGATGCAGCCCATGCTCTTCAGCATCAGAAACAGCGGCAGCATGGTGACCTGACCTGGAATCACCAAGGCGGCCAACAGAAGGCGGAAAAGGTGATCGCGGCGGCGGAAGGGCAGCTTGGCGAACGCGTACCCGGCGAGGGAATTGAGCAACAGGGACACCAGCGTGACCACGACCGCAACAACGGTGCTGTTCATGAGATAGCGCGCCAGATTCAACCGCGTGAACAAATCCCGATAGTGCGCGAAGGTGATGACGCTGGGCAGCAACCGGTGCCCAGCGACGGTGGCCTCGCCGGCGGGCATGACCGAGGCCGACATCATCCAGAGCAGCGGCAGCGAGGTCAGTGCCGCGCCGACACCGAGAGCGAGGTAGACCAGCGCCGCCCGTGCCGTGCGATTCATTGTGCGGCCTCGCCGCGCAGCGGCGCGATCGGTGCCGGAGTGACCGCGGCTGCCGCGGCGACACCGCCGTCGTTCCGAGCCCGCAGCCGCATGGTGATCAGGCTGAGGCCGAGGATGATGGTGAAGAGGACAAACGCCACGGCCGCCGCGTAGCCCATGTTCCACCAGCGAAAGCCTTCCTGATACATGAGCAGAACGATGCTCAAGGTGCTGTGCGCCGGCCCGCCCTGCGTCATGACGTAGGGTTCGGCGAACAACTGGAAGTAGCCGATCATGGTGATGACCGCGACGAAAACGAAGGTCGGCGCCAACATGGGCAGCGTGATGTGCACAAACTGCCGGCCGGGGCTGGCGCCGTCGATGCTGGCCGCCTCGTACAGTCGTACGGGGATGTTCTGCAGCCCGGCGATGAAGATCACCATGTTGAAGCCGAAGTTCTTCCACACCGCCATGAGGATGATCGCGGGCATGGCCCAGCGGGGATCGCCCAGCCAGTCGATCGGGCCGATGCCGAGGAGGGACAGGCCGTAGTTCAACAGGCCGAAGCGCGGATGGTAGATGTACCGCCAGACGACGGCGACCGCGACCAATGTGGTGACCACGGGCAGGAAGAAGATGGTGCGAAAGAACGTCTGGAACCGCACCATCGGCGTGGACAGCAGGACGGCGGCCGCCAAAGAGGCGGCGATCGACAGCGGCCCGGCGATCACGACGAAATACACGGTATTCCGCAACGCTACCCAGAACAGCGGATCGCGCAGCAGATGGAGATAGTTCCCGAACCCGATCAGGCGGAGATTGTCGCGGCTGGCTATGGCGTAGATATCGAAGTCCGTGAGGCTCAACAGCACCGCGGCGAGGACGGGTACGAAGAAGAATACGATGATTACCGCGAATGCCGGTGCCAGGAACCAGACGGGTGAGAGTCGGTGCATCCCTACGACCCTTCGTCCGGGGCGTGATGCGCCGCCGCGGATACGGCACGGCGGCGCAGCCAGCGTCGTTTCTCCAAGATGGCATCGACATCGGTGTCGAGCGCGCCGAGGGCGGCCTCGGGAGTCATGCGTTCACGGATGGCGGACTCGGCGTATGCGCTGATCTTGTCGGCAATGCGTTCCCACTCGGGAATTTTCGGGGTCGAGCGCACGTGCTGGAGTTGTTGCCAGAACGCCTGCGTGCTCGGGTTCTGGGCCAGGGCCTCGCTGCGCCAGGCACTCCGCCGAGCGGGGAGGTCGCCGGTCAGCCGGTAGAACGCGAGTTGCTGCTCCGGCTGCGACAAATACTCGATGACTTTCCAGGCGGCGTCCTTGTGGCGTCCGCCGCGAAATAGGGCGAGGCTGGCTCCACCGGCGATGGACACGCCCGGCCGTCCCACGCCCGGTCCCGGCAGCGGGGCCGTGCCCCACTTGCCGGCCATGCTTTCAGGCAGGCGCCGTTCGAACTCGCCGATGTTCCAGGGGCCGCTGACGTACATGGCAAAGAAGCCGTTGGTGAAATCCTGATAAAGATTGGCGACCTGTGCCTCGCCCGTCTGCGGGGCCAGGCCGCGGCGAAACAGATCCAGGTAGAAGGTGAACGCGTGACGAAACGCCGCGCTGCGGAAGTCGCCGTACTGGTCATCGTCACGCAGCAGGTCTGCCCCCAACTGCAAGGCCAGGATCACCGGCATTTGCCACTCGGTGAGCGGCAGCAAGATCGCATAGTTGTCTGGTGATGATGCCTTGATGCGGCTCATGACCTCGATCCATGCCGACCAGGTCGTGGGGGGCTCGCCGAAGCCCGACCGGGTCAAGCTGTCGGTGCGGTAGAAGAGGAGGCGAGTGTCGACATACCACGGGACACCATAGGTGTGGCCGCTGATTACGTTCGTGTCCAGGATACCGGGGAAATAATCCGCCACGGCGACCGTTGCGGAGCTCCGCATGCGGGTGTCGAGGGGCTCCACCGCGTTCAAGGCGACGAACTCCGGAATCCAGCTGTTGCCCACCTGAACGATGTCCGGCATCGCGTCGCCGACGAAGGCGGTGAGGAGTTTCTCGTGCGCAGCGCTCCAGGGGATCTGCTGGACGCGCGTGTGAATGCCGGGGTTGTAGCGCTCGAATTCAGCCAGTAGCTCTTGCACGACCTCACCCTCGCGACCCATTGCCCAGAAGTCGATTGCGATGGTATCGGACGGGTGCGAGCGGCACCCGAGGAGGAGCACGGCAAGCGGCAGTGCGGCCCAGCGGCCTGCGAACGACATGCGCGAGCTTTACCATAACCGTCTCCACGCGTCGCGCCCGCGGCGCGGAGTAGCCAAAGCGGACAGTTCACTTGTCGAACTGAGCGGATATGTTCATTGGCGAACGACAGCCCGCGGTGGGGGCGACCGTTGCGCCCTTGACCTGTCCGACTTGGCTGTCAAAATGGCGGTCCGGTGAACCCCGGGGGAGGGCCATGGCGCACCAACGTCTGACATCTGATCCGTTTCGGCTTCGCTTGCTGACCGCCATGGGGGCGGGAGTGCTGTGCTGCGGTGTACTGGCCGGCGTTGCCCGCCCGGTGGCGGCCGCCCCGGCCGCCGCCACCTTCGACTTCAACTCGGTCGCGGAGAAGGCACAGAAGCTCGCCAAGGAATCGTTCCAGGACACCAAAAGTCCGGTTCCCGATTGGCTGTTGAAGATCAGTTACGACCAGTGGCGCCAGGTTCGCTTCCGGCCGGAGCAGGCGCTCTGGCGTGACGACAAGCTGCCGTTTCAACTGCAGTTCTTCCATCCCGGTCTGTACTACAACCGCACGGTGGTGGTGAACATCGTCGACGGCAGCAGCATCCGTCCCGTGCCCTTTTCGCCCAGCCAGTTCGACTATGGGAAAAACGACTTCGCCAGCAAGGTGCCGCAGGATCTCGGCTTCGCCGGCTTCCGGCTGCACGCCCCGCTCAAAACCGCAAAATACTACGACGAAGTGATCGTGTTTCTCGGCGCGAGCTATTTCCGCGCGGTGGGCCGAGACCAGGTGTTCGGTCTGTCGGCACGGAGCTTGACGATCGATACCGCCGAACCATCAGGGGAAGAGTTCCCATTTTTCAAGGAGTTTTGGCTGCTTCGTCCGGCTGCCAAGGCCAAGGAGATCACGGTCTACGCCTTGTTCGACAGCCGCAGCGTGACCGGCGCCTGCCGCTTCGTCATCCAGGCGGGCGAGCAGACGATCGTGAAGGTGGATCAATTGCTGTATTTCCGGGAGGAGGTCAAAAAGCTCGGGATCGCGCCGCTCACCAGCATGTTCTTCTACGGTGAAAACACGGTGCGTCAGTTCGAAGATTTTCGCCCCGAGGTGCACGACTCCGACGGTCTTTTGTTGAACTTCGACACCGGTGAATGGCTCTGGCGCCCGGTTGACAACCCTCGCACCCTCAATGTGACCGGCTTTCAAACGAGCAAGCCCAAGGGGTTCGGGCTCATCCAACGGGATCGTGACTTCAGCCATTATCAGGACCTCGAGACGCGTCCTGATTTGCGCCCGAGTGTCTGGCAGGTACCGCGCACCGACTGGGGCGCGGGGCGGGTGGAATTGGTTGAAATCCCTACGAAATCAGATACCAACGACAACATTGTTGCCGCCTGGGTGCCGGCCAAATCGCCGAAAGCCGGCGAATCGCTTTCCGTGGGCTACACGATGTATTGGTATGGTAACGATCCGGCACGGCCTCCCGGGGGGCGGGTCGTGGCGACGCGGCGGGATCGGGGCACGGTCGAGGGTGCCTATCGCTTTGTTGTCGATTTCGCCGGCAAGCAACTCGAAGCGTTACCGGGCGATACCGTGCTCCGCGGGGTGGTAACCATCGCGTCGGGAGACCAGTCGGCTGGCGAGGCGCTGACGGAGACCTGGTCGAACGTGATTCTGCCGTGACGGATACGCTGCCCACGGCGAGCATGCCGCCCCCACCCCCTGATCTTGCGGACTCACTGCGTCTTGGGGTGCCCAGCGGACGGCTGCTCCAGGATTGGAAAGCGGCCCACGACCGCGCGGTGCAGTATCTGGGTGTCCTCGGCGTCGAGGAACACAAACGAGGTCCGCTGGTCAACGAGGCGATTCAGCGAGCGCTGCAATATGAGCCGTGGGCGCAGGACAGTGATGCCGTCGCCGAAACGCTGCGTGCCTTGCGCGCGCTACTGACGGAACGTGGGCCGGCGCCGCCCGCCGCCTGGCAAGCCGGGACTGATGCCTTCACGGCATGGCGACTCGATGCCTACCTGTCCGGGCGCGTTGGGAAGGAAGGGGGAGGCGCGCCCGCGTCGCTGCGGCGCGATGCCGCGTTTACCTCCATGCCGCCGCTGGCCCGGCGCGCCATGGTGCCGGAGAAGATCGAACGGCGGGTCTGGCGCCGTGTGCTCAATCGCCTGCGCGGCCAGCGCACCGGTGCGTCACGCAAAGCCCTGCGCGAACAACGCCGCGCGCTGCCCTGGACCGGCGTTGCGCACCGGCGCCGCTTCCTGCTCTCCGCGCTGGTGCTCATTCCCACTACCATTGCCAGCGGCTTCATGGTGAACGTGCTCCCGCATCAGGGCGAAACCTGGCTGGAATTCGCCATCGTCCTGTTCTTCGGCGCATTGTTCGGCTGGATCTCGATCGGGTTCTGGACCGCACTGCTCGGCTTCTTCACCCTGCTGCGGCGGCACGCGCGGTTCGCAATCACCAACATCCCTGCGGATGCGCCGGAGGAATTTCGGCCGGAAGGACGCACGGCCATCGTCATGCCGATCTGCGACGAGCCGGTCGATCGCGTTTTCGCGGGACTGAAGGCCATTCGGCAATCGCTGCAACGGACGGGTCGCCTGGAGCACTTCGATTTCTTCATCCTCAGCGACACCGGCGATCCAGGCACCTGGGTCAAAGAAGAAGAGGCGTGGGCCGACTGGTGCCGTGCCGTCGACGGCTTCGGCACGATCTTCTACCGGCGCCGCCGGGTCCGCCTCAAGCGCAAGAGCGGCAACGTTGCCGATTTCTGCCGGCGATGGGGACAGCGGTATCGCTACATGATCATGCTGGACGCCGACAGCATCATGGCGGGCGAGACGCTGGTGCGCCTGGTGCGCATGATGGAGCGCAACCCCAGTGTCGGCATGATTCAAACGGCGCCGACCGCCGTGAACCGCCGATCGCTCTTCGCCCGTATCCAGCAGTTTGCCAGCCGCGTCTATGGGCCGATGTTCGCGGCGGGGCTGCACTTCTGGCAGCTTGGCGACGGTCAATACTGGGGGCACAATACCATCCTCCGGGTGGCGCCCTTTACCGATCACTGCGGTCTCCCGCGGCTGCCGGGCAAGCCGCCGCTGGGTGGTGAGATCATGAGCCACGATTTTGTCGAGGCGGCGCTCATGGGGCGTGCGGGTTGGACCCTGTGGCTGGCCTACGATCTCGCCGGCAGCTACGAGGAGGTGCCGTCGACCTTGCTGGAGGAGATGAAGCGCGACCGCCGCTGGTGCCAGGGGAATCTCCAGCACCTGCGCCTCCTGTTCACCGAGGGGCTGTTCGGAGCGCATCGAGCGCTCTTCCTGAACGGCGTCTTGTCCTACGTCTCGGCATTGCTGTGGTTCGCGTTTCTGACGTTGAGCACGGCGGAGGCGATTCACAACGCCCTGCGCGAACCCGAGTATTTCCCGCACGGGCGCAGCCTGTTTCCCGAGTGGCCGATCTGGCGGCCCGACTGGGCGCTTTATCTGATGGCGGTCACCGGCATGATCCTCTTCTTGCCCAAGGTGTTGAGCATCGTGCTGATCGCGGCCAAGGGGCGCAATACCAAGGCCTACGGCGGGTTCATCCGCTTGACGCTGAGCGTCCTCGTCGAGATTCTCATCTCGAGCCTGCTGGCGCCGATTCGCATGGTGTTTCACAGCCGGTTCGTCGTGCAGAACCTGATAGGCCGCACCGTGACCTGGCGTTCGCAAGGGCGTGAGGATGCGGAGACCAGCTGGGGGGAAGCCATACGGCACCACGGCCTCGACACCGTATTTGCCAGCGCCTGGGGGAGCGCGCTGTACTGGTTGAACCCCGATTACTTCTGGTGGGTAACCCCAATCATCGGTGCCCTACTGCTCTCGGTGCCCGTATCGGTGTTGGCCAGCCGTGTGCGTCTCGGCGACTGGGCGCGCGCGCGGAGACTCTTCATGATTCCGGAGGAGACGGATCCGCCGCGCGAACTGCGCGAGCTGGAAGACAACCTCCGTGTGGCGCAAGAGGCCGACGCCCGCCGCGTCGAGGTCGGTTCGGATGGGTTCACACGCGCGTACGCCGACCCGTATGTCAACGCACTTCACCGGCTGCTGCTCCGGGGGCGCCGGTGCGTGAAACCCTCGATCCGTGCGGCGCGCCAGCAGTTGCTCGAGCAGGCGCTCGCCGAGGGCCCCGCGGCGCTGGCGCCGCGCCAGCGCCGGATCGTGCTCGGCGACCCGGAGGTCACCGCCGCGTTGCATGACCGTGTCTGGGAGTGTGCCGAGCGCGAACGGAGCGCACGTTGGTTGCGTACGGAGCCGCCGTCGGCTGCCCGCTGAATGAATCGTGCTCCCGTGCTTTTCCGCGCCGGCAGTCGGCTGCTGTGCCTTGTGGCCATCGCCTTGGCCCTGGTGTCCGTGGTCGCCAGCGGGGGACGCGTGAATCGGAACATCTGTCCCATCGACGAAGAGTCGCTGCGGCACCCGCAACTGCCGCCGGGCGCGCGGGTGGTGGTGATCCCGGCAAAGAAAAAGGCCTGGGAGAATGCGCTCGGCGGCGAGGAGGAGGCCCGGCCCTTCATTCGGCGCCGACTCACGGCGTTGCCGCGGCAATTGTTGGTGGACAAAAACGCGCTGCCGCAAACCGACCGCGAGTTTGTCTGGCGCCTGGCACAGGATACCTGGCGCGGCCTCGAGGCCCTCACGGATCGTGAAAATGGCTTACCCGTCGACCATGTCTATTTCGGCGACGGGACCGCCCCCGTCGCGGACGCGCTCGTGCGCGATTACACCAGCGGGACCAACATCGGCCTGCACCTGGTTGCCATTGTCGCCGCCAACCAATTGCAGCTGATTTCCACCGAACAAGCCGTCGAGGCGATTCGCCGCGTCCTCGATACCCTGCACCGGCTGGAAACCTACAAGGGATTCTTCCTGAACTTTTACGACACCACGTCGCTCGAGCGGACGAGCAACCTGGTGTCGTTCGTCGATTCGTCGTGGCTCACCGCGGGGCTGATGGCCGTGCGCATGACGTTCCCCGCACTCTACGCGGAGTGCACGGCACTGATCGACCAAACCGACTACGGTTTCTTTTACAACCGGGCGACGCGGCAGATCTCGCACGGCTACTATCTCAAGCCCGGCGCCCGCTCGCCGTTCGAATACGGCATGCTCTACACCGAGGCGCGTCTGGGCAGCCTGATCGGCATCGGCAAGGGGGACATCCCGGCAGCGCACTGGTTTGAAATGGTTCGGGTTTTTCCCGCGGAGTGCCGCTGGCAGACCCAGGTGCCAAAGGGTCGCCAGGTAAAGACGCTGCACGGCTACGAACTGTGCGCGGGCTACTTCGACTGGCAGGACGTGCGCTACGTGCCGTCGTGGGGTGGAAGCGCCTTCGAGGCGTTGATGCCGACGCTGCTGCTCGACGAGACGCGGTACGCGCCGAAAAGCCTGGGCGCGAATGATTTGGCGCACGCCACAGTGCAGCGCCGCTATGCCATCGAACACCTGGGCTACCCGGTCTGGGGGATTTCCTCGAGCGCAACGCCGGAGGGCGACAGCTATTCGGAGTACGGGGTCCAGGTGCTGGGCGCGCGCGGGTACGCCGCCGGCGCGGTGACGCCGCACGCGTCGGCACTGGCGCTCGCGCTGACGCCGGAGGCAGTGCTCTCCAACCTGCGCACCCTGGCCGCGCGCTACGACATCTACGGGGAGTTCGGCTTCTATGATGCCGTCGACCCGCGCAGCGGCAGGGTCGCCTACAAGTACCTCTCGCTGGACCAGTCCATGTTCTTTGTTGCCCTTGCCGACTACCTCAGTGGTCATGCCATCCAGCAGCGCTTCGCCGCCGATCCCATCATGCAGCGCGCGCTGCGGTTGATTGCCGATGAGGATTTCTTCGAGTGAGCAATGGCACGCGTTGAGTTCGAGCATGTCGAGAAGATCTATGCCGAGGGCACGCATGCCGTCGTGGATTGCTCCCTCCAGATCGCCGACGGGGAACTGATGGTCTTCGTCGGGCCATCGGGGTGCGGCAAGTCGACACTGCTGCGCCTCATCGCCGGGCTCGAACCGGTCACCAGCGGGACACTGCGGATCGGTGAACGTGTGGTAAATGACCTGGCGCCGCAGGAGCGGAACGTCGCCATGGTCTTCCAGGACTACGCCCTCTACCCATTCATGTCCGTGCGCCGCAATCTCGAGTTCCCCCTCAAGATGCGCAAGCTGTCACGCGACGAGACCCGACGGCGCGTCGAGTGGGCCGCCGGGCTCCTCGATATCGCCCAAGTGCTGGACCGCCTTCCCAAACAGTTGTCCGGTGGGCAGCGGCAGCGCGTGGCCATGGGGCGCGCACTCGTCCGCGAGCCATCGGTCTTTCTGCTCGACGAGCCTCTGTCGAATCTCGATGCCAAGCTGCGGGTGCAGGTGCGGGCGGAGATCGGCCAACTGCAGCACCGCATGGGCACGACCATGATCTACGTCACCCATGACCAGGTGGAAGCCATGACCCTTGGTGACCGCGTCACTGTCCTGCAGCAGGGACGCTTGCAGCAGGTCGCCCCACCGCGCGAACTATACGACCGGCCCGCCAACGTCTTCGTGGCCGGCTTCATCGGCAATCCGCCGATGAATCTGTTCCCGACCCGCGTCGCGGTCGAGCGTGACCACACGACGATGACCATCGGCGACCAGGCGGTTGGCATTCGTGTCTCGGCCGCGGCCAGGGATCTGGTGGCCCGCGCGACCCGCCTCACCGCCGGCGTGCGGCCGGAGGCCTTCCAACTAGCCGCGGGTGCGGCCGCCGACGGCCCTGTGCGCGCCACCATCGAACATGTCGAATACCTGGGCCATGAGACCCTGGCGTACGTCCGGATCGGTAACGTGGGTTCGAGTGCGGCGCTTCGCTTGGTGGCGCGCGTGCCGGGGATGCACGAGTTTGCCAGGGGTGCGGCGCTGCCGTTGTCGATCGATCCGGCTCAGGTCCACTTGTTCGATGAAGCGGGCCGGGCATTGCCGGCCTGACGGCGCGTCGTGCGGGCGACCTGCACGCCCGGGGGTGGATGCCCCCGGGCGTGCCGACGCGGCGTGAGTTAGAAGGTTACGGCGGATTCGAGGCTGGGCAGACCGGCCAGAGCCATGGCGACCTCCTGCTCCGGGTACTCGTAGTCGTGCAGCTTGCCGGCGAAGTAATCCATGTACGCTTGCATGTCGAAGTGGCCGTGGCCGCAGAGATTGAACAGAATGGCGCGGCTTGTGCCTTCCTCTTTGCACTTCAGCGCTTCGCGGATGGCGATGGCGATGGCGTGCGAGGGCTCGGGGGCCGGGATGATGCCTTCGGTACGCGCGAACTTCACCGCGGCGTCGAAGATCTCGAGTTGCGCCACGGCGGTCGCCTCGATTTCACCCAGCTTCAGCACGTGCGAGACGAGCGGCGCCATGCCGTGGTAGCGCAGTCCGCCCGCAT